>JBQCEN010000258.1:0-7771 GCA_051960215.1 Pararhizobium sp. | reverse complement strand
TATCGATCACGCCGACGTCGCCGAGCCTGATCCCGTCGATGATTCTACCGTAGGCATCGGTGGCGACCGAGATTCCATCGTTGCTGGCGCGAATCATCGGCAGCCCGGTCTCCACCGCGCGCAGCCGCGCCTGCTGGAGATGCTGGTGCGGACCGGGCGTGCGGCCGTACCAGGCGTCGTTGGTGACGTTCAGGATGAATGTCGCCGGCGGACCCTCGGCGCGACGGCCGTCCGGGAAGATCACCTCGTAGCAGATGAGAGGCAGCGCGACGAGGCCGGGGCCGAGCGTCAGCGTGAAGCGCCGCGAGCCGGCGGTGAAGCCGCCCGGCATCGCCACGGCGGGAATACCGAGGGCATCGAAGAAGCCGGCAAAGGGCATGTACTCGCCGAAGGGAACGAGGTGGACCTTGTCGGCGGCCGCGACGATCTCGCCGTTGCTGTCGACGACGTCGATGGAATTGTAATAGCGGAAGGGGCTGCCAGGCTTGCCCTCCTCGACGCGCACGGCGCCCGCCAGCAGCGTCTGGCCGGGCTTCAGCATGTCGGCAATGCGCTTCAGCGCCGACGGCTCGTCCGTCAGGATGAAGGGCACCGCCGTCTCCGGCCAGACGATGAACTTCGGCTCGGCGCCTCCCGGCGCCGGCGGCATGGCCGAGAGCCTCAGGTAGTCGCCGAAGATGCGGCTGCTCTCGGCGTCGGTCATCTTGGCCGACTGGTCGAAGGACGGCGGGACGATGCGGAAGACCGGTTCCCCTGCCGCCTGTCGGACCACCGCCGGGGCGCGCTCCAGGACAAAGAAGCCGTAGCCGAGATGGGCGGCGAAAAGCAGGCCGGCGAGCGTCAGCCCGACGAGGCGGTCCTTCCGGGCCGCAAGGAGCGCCGGAGCCGAGGCGACGAAGACGACGAGCACGTTCATCGACAGGAGCCCGACGATGTGGGCGGACTGCATCATCAGCGGGACCGGCATCATGCCGTAGGCCACGGCATTCCACGGGAAGCCGGTGAGAACGAAGCTGCGCAGCCACTCGACCAGTCCGAAGCCGAGCGCGAGGGCGGCGATGCGGCCGACGCCGTCGGACCAGAAGAGGCGGGCGAAGGCCGCGGCGAGCCCGTAGAAGATGGCGAGCACGGCCGGCAGTCCGACCACCGCGATCGGCAGCGCCCAGGCGAAGGTGTCGGCCTCGACGAGCAGCGCCGTGCCGATCCACCACAGGCCGGCGAGGAAATAGCCGAAGCCGAACCACCATCCGGTCCAGAAGGCGGGCGCCAGGCGGCCGAGGGGACCGCGGTCGGGATCGCCGCTCGCGCCGTCGAGGAGCCAGACGAGGACGGGGAAGGAGACGAAGAAGACCGCGAAGAAATCGAAAGGCGGAAGGGCGAGCACGGCGAGCGCGCCGGCTGCGCATGCGGCGCCATAACGCGGCACGCCCCACAAGAGCATGATGCGCCCCGCCACGCCTTCCATGATACCCCCTTTGCCCTCGGCCCTCGTCACCATCCGTGTCACCGCCTGCAGCGACGACGTCATCCGTCACTGTGCCGGGCCGAACATCGTCGTTGCTTCGTGTGCACGGCGCCGGACTCCGTTGCCGGCGGCGCGGCGAATCACCCGGCGCATGATTTCAAAAAATCGGCGTCCTGTCCGGCCGCCGGCACGGGCGGAACGACAAGGCCGCGCTTCAGCGCTCTGACGGCCCGGTCGTGCCGTTGCCCGCGGGCGGAGGCGAAGCCGCGCTTCGCAGTTCCGCCGCATCGGGCTTGGCCGCGCGGGCGCGGCGGACGAGCGCGCGGCGGCGGATGATGCGTACCCGCTTGATACGGCGCGGATCGGCGTCGAGCACGTGGAACTCGAAGCCCGGAACGGCCTGCACGACCTCGCCGCGCGCCGGCACCCGGCCGAGTTCGGCAAAGAGCAGGCCGCCCAGGCTGTCGACATCCTCGATCTGCTCGCGCACGTCGAAGTCCGAGCCGATCATCTCGGCGAGGTCTTCCAGCTCCGCCTTGGCGTCGGCGATGAAGACGTCCTCGGAGACGCGGGTGATCATCGTCTCCTCGTCGTCATGCTCGTCCTCGATGTCGCCGACGACCATCTCGACGATGTCCTCCAGCGACACGAGGCCGTCGGTGCCGCCGTACTCGTCGATGACGAGCGCCATCTGGATGCGCCGCGCCTGCATGCGCTCCATCAGGTCCGAGGCGAGCATAGAGGGCGGCACGAAGAGCACGTTGCGGATGATGCCGGCTTCCTGCACCGTCTTGCGGAAATCGACGCGGGAGAAATCGAACGGCCCGTGCTTGCGCGGGGGCGGCGGCGAGGCGGCGGCTTCGCCCTCCTCCGCCTGGGGACCCGCAGGCTTCGCCGGGGCCCGCCGCCGGCTTCGTGCCTGCTTGGTCACGAAGGCGAGAAGGTCGCGGATGTGGACCATGCCGCGCGGATCGTCGAGGTTCTCGCGATAGACCGGCATGCGGGAGCGGCCCGACTCCTCGAAGACCAGCATCAGATCGCCGATCGTCGTCGACTGGTCGATCGCGTCGATATCGGCGCGCGGCACCATGACATCCTCCACCCGCACCTCGCGCAGCCGCAGGATATTGTGCAGCATCGCGCGCTCTTCGGGGGAGAAGGCGGTGTCGGAGCCGGCATCGACGCGCAGCGCGTCGGCGAGGTCCTCGCGCAGGCTGCCGCGCCCCGACGGCCGGATGCTCCGCCAGAGGCGCGACCAGAGAGAGGACTTCGGATGCGCCGGCTCCCGTCCTGCCGGCTCGGCGCGCCTGTCGTCGCCTCCGTCGCGGGGTTCGCCGCCGTCGCCGGGCGGAGGCGCGGCCGACGGTTCGGCCGTTGTCGCACTGTCGTTCATCGTCTCGTCAAGCGTTTACGCAGGATCGCTGTCCTTGTAGGGGTCAGATAGGCCGAGGCGCGCCAGAATGCGAGTCTCCAGCCCCTCCATTTCCTCCGCCTCGGCCGGCTGGATGTGGTCGTAGCCGAGCAGGTGGAGGAAGCCGTGCACGATCAGATGGGTCAGGTGCGCGTTGAAGGAACCTTCCATGTCCGACGCTTCGGCCGCGATCGTCTCGCGGGCCAGCACGAGGTCGCCGAGCATCGGGCCGGGCATCGCGCCGGGGGTGACCGGGAAGGCGGGGAAGGAAAGCACGTTCGTCGGCTTGTCCTTGCCCCGCCATTGGCTGTTCAGCCCGCGCACCGCTTCGTCTGAGGTGAAGAGGATCGAAAGTTCCGTCGCCGGATCCGGGAAGGGCTGGGCACGCTCTTCCTCCAGGAGATCGACCGCCGCCTGGACCGCGCGCGCGGCGAGCTCGGCGAGCGCCGGCTCCTCCGGCCAGCCGGCCGCCTCCACGGCGATGTCGATATCGACGGATGCCATCGGCGCGCCGCCTCAGGGCCTGTCGGCGCGGCCGCTGTCCTCGACCATGGCGCTCTCCGCATCGTAGGCGGCGACGATGCGGGCGACCAGAGGATGGCGCACGACGTCGACGTCGCGGAAGCGGCAGATGGAGACGCCCTCGACGCCGTTCAGCACATGCAGCGCCTCAACGAGGCCCGACGTGCCGCCGCGCGGCAGGTCGATCGGGCTCGGCTCGCCGGTGACGATCATCTTCGCGTTCTCGCCGAGCCGCGTCAGGAACATCTTCATCTGGATCGACGTCGTGTTCTGCGCCTCGTCGAGGATGACGGCGGCGTTCGACAGGGTCCGGCCGCGCATGAAGGCGAGCGGCGCGATCTCGATGACGCCGGCGGTGATCGCGCGCTCGACCTTGTCGGCCGGGATCATGTCGTAGAGCGCGTCGTAGAGCGGCCTCAGATAGGGGTCGATCTTCTCCTTCATGTCGCCCGGCAGGAAGCCCAGACGTTCGCCGGCCTCCACGGCGGGGCGCGACAGCACGATCCGGTCGATCGCGCCGCGCTCCAGAAGCTGGGCGGCATGGGCGACGGCGAGATAGGTCTTGCCGGTGCCGGCGGGGCCGACGCCGAAGACGAGATCGGCGCGGTCCATGGCGCGGATATAGGCGTCCTGCGTCGGCGTGCGCGCGGCGATCGTCTTCCTGCGCGTCGAGATCTGCGACAGCGAGAGCCGGCCCTTGTTCTCCATCGTCGGCAACGTCAACTGATCGTCCGCCGCAACCGCCATGCGGATCGCACCGTCGACGTCCGACGGCTCGACGGAACTGCCGCCCTGCAGCCTCTCGTAGAGGAAATCGAGCGCCCGGCGGGCTTGTTCCGTCGCGACGTCGCTGCCGATGATGGTGACGGTGTTGCCGCGGGCGCGGGCATCGACGCCGAGCTTCTGCTCGAGGAGCGCGAGGTTCTGGTCGAACTGGCCGAAGAGCTCGCTCGCAAGCCGGTTGTCGTCGAATGTCAGCACGATGCGGGTGTCGTCGGGGGCCGGTGAAGCGGGCGTTCTGGCGGCTCTCGACGGCCGGTCATGTGCGTTCAAACGGTGCGGCTCCTCGCGCTTCGGCGACCGACCCAAGTCAGGCCTCTTCGGCGAAGAGGGCGTTCGGACCGGCCCGGGTGATTCTCACCGTCATACTGTCACCGATTTCATGCCCGTTTGCATCAACAATCACTGGCTGAAGCCATGGTGAACGGCCGATCATCTGGCCGGCGTGGCGCCCCGGCTTCTCGAGCAGGATCTCCATCGTCCGGCCGACGCAGGCCTCGGCGAAAGAACGCTGATGCTGCGTCAGGCGTTCCTGAAGCCGCGCCAGCCGTTCCGCCTTCACCTCTTCCGGCACCTGGCCGTCCATCTCCGCGCCCGGCGTGCCGGGGCGGGTCGAGTACTTGAACGAGAAGGCCTGGGCGTAGCCGACGGCATCGACCATCCTCAGCGTCTCGTCGAAATCGGCATCGGTCTCGCCGGGGAAGCCGCCGATGAAATCGCCGGACATGGCAATGTCCGGCCGCGCCGCGCGGATGCGGTCGACGAGCTTCAGATAGCTTGCCGCCCTATGCTTGCGGTTCATCGCCTTGAGGATGCGGTCGGACCCCGACTGCACCGGCAGGTGCAGATAAGGCATCAGCTTCGGCAGGTCGCGGTGCGCGGCGATCAGGCGCTCGTCCATGTCGCGCGGATGGCTGGTCGTGTAGCGCAGCCGCGTGACGCCCTCGATCTCCGACAGGCGGGCGAGCAGTTCGCCGAGGCCCCACTCGCGGCCGTCCGACCCCTCGCCGTGCCAGGCGTTGACGTTCTGACCGAGCAGCGTGATCTCGCGGACGCCGGCCTCCGCCAGGCGCTCGGCCTCCGCCACGACCTGCGCGACGGGACGCGACGTCTCCGAACCGCGCGTATAGGGCACGACGCAGAAGGTGCAGAACTTGTCGCAGCCCTCCTGGACCGTCAGGAACGCCGTGACGCCGCGCGCGCGGACCTGAGCCTTCTCCGGCGCCGGCAGGTGCGCGAACTTGTCCTCGACCGCGTAGTCCGTCTCGACCACCCGCTCGCCCAGCCGCGCGCGCTTCACCGCCTGCGGCAGGCGGTGATAGGTCTGCGGCCCGATGACGAGATCGACGACCGGCGCGCGCCGGGCAATCTCGGCGCCCTCGGCCTGCGCGACGCAGCCGGCGACGCCGACGACGAGATCGCGGCCCTCCGCGCGGCGCTCGTCCTTCATCTGGCGCAGGCGGCCGAGTTCCGAATAGACCTTCTCCGCCGCTTTCTCGCGGATGTGGCAGGTATTGATCAGGACGAGATCGGCCTCGCCGAGTTCCTCCGTGCGCTCGTAGCCTTCGCGCGTCAGCGTGTCGGCCATGCGGTCGGAATCGTAGACGTTCATCTGGCAGCCATAGGTCTTGACGAAAACCTTGCGGGCGTTCGCGGCCACGGCCGTCTGTTCTTTTTCGAGGGTCTCGCTCATCGGCTGTTCTTTAGCGTCATTCCTCCGGGGAGAAAATGGCTTCGCCCTCACCTTTTGCCAGGGAACGGCGCGCGCAGGCGCTCGCCGAGCATGGCGCGCACGACGGCCTCGCAGTGGCGCGCGACCTCCTTGCGGCGGCTCTCGGCCGTGAAGCGCACGGCGTCGCCGAAGCAGACGTCGACGTCGATCGCACCCTCCTTCAGCACGCCGGCCAGCGACGGCAGCAGCGCCACGTCGCCCGGCCATGCGGCGATCGGCCGGTGGTAGCGGCCCATCGGCATGCCGTGGACGCGGGTATAGGCGAGCGCCACCGGCTGGATCAGCACGGCCTGGTCCGCCGTGAAGGGGAGCGCGGCGGAGGCGGCGCCGAAGAGCGACGACTTGAATTCGAGCACGCGGTTGCCGTCGGACGTCGTGCCTTCGGCGAAGAGCACGACGACCTCGCCGGCGTTGAGCCGCGCCGCGACCTCGCCGATCTGGCGTCCGGTCTCGCCGCGGCGCTCGCGCTCGATGAAGACGGAGCGCTGCAGCCAGGCGAACTGGCCGAAGATCGGCCATGTCTTCACCTCGGATTTCGCGATATAGACGACGTCGGCAAGCGCGCCGAGCACCATGATGTCCTTCCAGGAGACATGGTTGGAGACGAGGAGCAGCGGCCGGCCGGTCTCGACCCTGCCATGGGCGTGGACCCGGATGCCGATCGCGAAGCAGGCGACCCGGTGCCACCAGCGCGGCAGGCGGGTGCGTAGCGGATGCCTGAGCGCCATGGCGAGGAGCTGGACCGGCGTCAGCACCAGCGTCGTCAGCGCGACGAGGAGGAGGGCAAGCGCGATGCGGAGCGCCGTCATCGCAGGACTTCCGCGGGAGACTTCTTCAAAAGAGGTCGCGCCGCATGACGAGGGCCGCCGCCTTGGCACCGCCGGGATGGCCGTAATAGGCCTTGCGCTCGCCGACCTGGCGGAAGCCGAGCGTGCGGTAGAGGCCGATCGCGGCGGCGTTGCTCTCGTCCACCTCGAGGAACATCGCCTCGGCGCCGCGGCTTGCCGCCTCGCGCATCGCCGCGCGCATCAGCCGCCAGCCGAGGCCCTTGCGCTCATGACGGGTGGCGACGCCGAGGGTCAGGATCTCGGCTTCGCCGGCGGCCGCGCGGGCGAGGACAAAGCCGCCGAGCGAGGAGGGCGTTGCGGTCGAGCAGGCGACGAAGCCAAAGACGGTCGTCTGCACGAGGAGGGAATGGAGTTCCTCCTCGCTCCAGGCGCGGCGGAAGCGCGCGGCGTGCAGCCGGGCGGCATCGGCGGCGTGATCGGCCGTCATGTCGACCATCTCGAAGTCGAGCTGACGATTGAAGAAGCGGGCGATCATCGGGCGGCAGCCACCTTGCGCGCAACCGCGAAGCCGGCCTGCGGCTTGGCGTCGGCGCCGCGCAGATAGAGGGGCTTCGGCTTGTCGAAGGGGCCCGTCAGCCTCGCTGCGCGGCGGGCCACGGCGGCTATATCGGCGACCGACTGGCGCGTCAGGATCGGGAGAATTGCGCCGCTCGCAGCGGCCGCCGCGACGCTATCGACGCCCGAACCGGCGAGCGCCGCTCCGGCCTTTGCCGCCAGCGTGGCGGCTGCGGACGGCTCAAGAGCGGCCGGCACGGAGGCCGGTTCCCCGTCGGCGCCGATGAGCTGCGCATAGACTTCGTTGCGCTTGGCGTCGATGACCGCGAGGACGGGCGAGCCACTCACCGTCGCAGCCGGCGCGCCGATCGCTTCGAGGGTGGAAATGCCGACCGCCTCGCTGGCGAGCGCCAACGCCAGCGCACGGGCCGTCGCCACGCCGACACGGATGCCGGTGAAGGAACCGGGGCCGACGGTGACGGCGATACGGCCGATCGCGGCGAGTTCCACGCCCGCTT
>JBQCEN010000257.1:0-2726 GCA_051960215.1 Pararhizobium sp. | reverse complement strand
GAATGGGGGGATTTCGACTCGTGAGTTCGAGAATGTCGTGTAGAGGACCGAGGAGTGTATCCCGCTGCGCAGCGGTTGCCGTAAGCGCCACCTCGGCGGCGTCGGCGCGACGACCGCGTCCCTCGGCGAGGCGGCGGCGCGCGCCGCGATCGCCGAGGCCGGCCTGACGCCGGACGACATCGACCTCATCGTCGTCGCCACCTCGACACCGGACAACACCTTTCCCGCCACGGCCGTCAACATCCAGAACCGGCTCGGCATCCGCCATGGCGCAGGCTTCGACGTCCAGGCCGTCTGCACCGGCTTCGTCTACGCCCTGACCACGGCCGACCTCTACCTGAGGAGTGGCATGGCGCGCCGCGCCCTCGTCATCGGCGCCGAGACCTTCTCGCGCATCCTCGACTGGAACGACCGCTCGACCTGCGTCCTCTTCGGCGACGGCTCCGGCGCACTGGTCCTCGAGGCGATCGAAGGCGAGGGAACCGTTGCGGACCGCGGCGTGCTGACGGCGCATCTGCGCTCCGACGGCAGCCACCAGGACAAGCTCTACGTCGATGGTGGCCCGTCGAGCACGCGCACCGTCGGGCATCTGAGGATGGAAGGGCGCGAGGTCTTCAAGCATGCCGTCGGCATGATCACCGACGTTATCGAGGAAGCCTATGCGGCGACCGGCCTCGGCTCTGACGACATCGACTGGTTCGTCCCACACCAGGCCAACCGGCGCATCATCGAGGCGTCGGCGAAGAAGCTCGGCATCGCGCCCGAAAAGGTGGTGATCACCGTCGACCGGCACGGCAACACGTCGGCCGCCTCGATCCCGCTGGCGCTTGCGACTGCCGCGGCCGATGGCCGGCTGAAGCCGGGCGACCTCGTGCTCCTCGAGGCGATGGGCGGCGGCTTCACCTGGGGCTCCGTCCTCCTGCGCTGGTAGGACCGGCGGCGAGCGCAGCCTGCTGCCCGGCAAGGCTCATCAGTCGATTCCGAAAAGTTTTACGAATTCCGTGAGTTGCTTGACCGCCGCGGCGTTCGCTCTTAATGTTTTGGTTCACGTCTCAGCAGCTTTCGTTTCTAAAGCCTCGAAAACCGGTGGGGAACCATGAGCGGAAAAACGATAACTCGGGCCGATCTTGCCGAATCGGTCTTTCGCAAGGTGGGGCTTTCAAGGACGGAATCTGCGGCTCTTGTCGAGATGGTGATCGAGGAAATCTGTAACGCCATCGTCCGCGGCGAGAGCGTCAAGCTTTCTTCTTTCGCGACCTTCCAGGTGCGCGACAAGAACGAACGGATCGGCCGCAACCCCAAGACCGGCGAGGAAGTCCCGATCTCGCCGCGCCGCGTCATGACCTTCAAGGCTTCGAACGTTCTGAAGCAGCGCGTTCTCAAGGCGCATATGAGCCGCCAGTCGCGGACGAAGGCTGCGAGCGCCGCTGGCTGAAGCCTGCCTCTGCGTCCGGGCATTGCGCCCGGCGATAGCGGTGGTTCTCGGAGCGGGCATTGTCTTAGACGTGAAATCCGTGCGATAAATCGCTGATATCCATCTGTGAAAGCGATTCGCCGCGAGGGCCGTCAGCATGGAGAAAAGCCCCGACGCATTCCGGACGATCAGTGAGGTCGCCGAGGATCTCGATCTTCCGCAGCATGTGCTGCGCTTCTGGGAAACGCGGTTCAATCAGATCAAGCCGATGAAGCGCGGCGGGGGTCGCCGCTACTACCGGCCCGAGGATGTCGAGCTCCTGAAGGGCATCCGACACCTGCTCTACGACCAGGGTTACACCATCAAGGGCGTGCAGAAGCTGCTCCGGCAGAACGGCGTCAAGTTCGTCGTTGCCATCGGCTCCGGCGATAGGGCGACGGTCGAGGCGTTGACCAGTGCCCGGAACGAGAACCGCCCCGCCGACCACGACCAAGCGGCGGCCGCGGCGCCGGCGGAGGACGCACTCGTCGGGCAGGCAAAGAGCCCCGCGCGACGTTTCTTTGGTTTGGGTCCAGGACAGGAGCCGCCTCTACAGACGGGCGGCGGCGTCGGCGCCGAAGACAAGGCGCTTCTCCAGGAGACGCTCTACGACCTCCTGGAATGCAAGAGGTTGCTCGACCAGGTCCGCTAGACTAGACGCTCGGTCCGGGCTTGCAGCAGGCCCAAGAGAGGGCGAGGGCTCGTCGTCCTCGCCCCGGCGCGTTTTAGCGGATCCGCGGACAATCGCGCTCGTTGGCGAAGCGGATACGGTCGGGCCCGCCGCGCCTGAAACCTTCCACGACGACGACGCGATCGTTCCGATAGACGACCCGAGGCCGGTGGAACCCATACTCCCGGGCGGCGTCCTCGGCTTCGCTCGATCCGCAGAAGTCATGGTGGCGCCGGTGATCGTAGCGGTCGCCGTCGTCGCGCCCATAGTCGCGCCCGTACTCGCGTTGGTGAATGCGCGGCCCGTCCGGGCCGATCTGCAGTTCCAGATCTTGCGCAAACGCAGTTGTTGCACAGCCGACCGACCCGGCAACCAAGAGGAGGCCTGCGGTCATTAAGGACTTTCTCATGTGTGTCTCCATCGGCGACAGAAACCGCAAGTATCGCGGTAAGTAGCCGTAACGCGCCCTCTAGCAGAGGGTTTCGTCGCCGGCGCAACAAACACGGCGGCCGGCGGGTACACATAACAATACCAGAAAAATCCCAAAAAACCACCCCCAGGCCAGGTCGAGCCCCCCCTGGGAAACCGAGCAAACCCGCAGGC
>JBQCEN010000256.1:0-11255 GCA_051960215.1 Pararhizobium sp. | reverse complement strand
GTTCGATCTCTCGCTCAGCCGCCTCGACAAGGCGCTCGACCGGCTGGAGAGCGTCCGGCGCCTCGCCCGCTCGCTGCCCGTCGGGCAGCCGCTCAGGGGCGACGTCATGACGAGCCCGTTCGGCGCGCGCTGCGAGCCCTTCCTCGGCGAAGCGGCCTTCCACCCGGGAATCGACTTCCGCGCGGATGTCGGCAGCGCCGTCCATGCGACCGGCGCCGGCACCGTGACGAAGGCCGGCTGGGTGAGCGGCTAAGGCAACATGGTCGAGGTCGACCACGGCAACGGCGTCGCGACCCGCTACGGCCATTTGTCGCGGCTGCTCGTGCGCGCCGGCGACCATGTGGCCTATGGCGACGTCGTCGGCCGCTCGGGCAGCACCGGCCGCTCGACCGGTCCGCACCTCCACTACGAGGTCCGTCTCGACGACGAGCCCGTCGACCCGTCGCGCTTCCTGAACGACGGGCTCAAGCTCAATATTCTGATGCGTGGCTGACGCCGCCGGGGATCAGGCGGGCTTCTTCTCGAGCCGGTTGGCATGGCGATGGATGAGGCGCCATTCGCCGTCCTCGCGCCGGAAAACGTGGGTCACTCGGTTCGTCCGGTCGACCGTGTCGATTCGTCCGTTCATGGCAAGATGCAGCGTCTCGACATCGACGGTGAAGCCGAGGTCTCCGCTGACATAGGAGGAAAGGTTCTCGTAGGTCGCCCAGCCGCCCTCGAACTGCTTGGCCGCCCATTCCCAGCGCTTCGCGACGTCCTTGAAGCCCTTCTCGTAGCTGCCGAAACCATTGAATCCGGTGACGTCCTCTCCGTGAGAATAGAGAGCCTTGATGGCGCTGTCGTCCCCCGTGACGAGCTTGCTCATCGCCTCACGGAGCCTCGTGACGGCCTCGCCGAAGCTGGGGTCCGTTGCAGTTGCATCCATGGTCTGCTTCCCTGTTTTTTCCGGGGCGGACCTATGCAAGTGCGTCCGCAAAAGCAACCTCAAAAAGGCGCGTCGCGGATTCAATTCCCGCAGAAACGCCTTTTTTTTGCCGGATCGCAGGGCATATCTGCGGCTTTGCTTGACTTGATTTCGGCCACGCACTATGTCCGCCGGCATATGAGCCCGGACGAAGCGTCCGCGCATCCACCGCGATCTTCTGATCTGATACGGAATCATAATTCCCTTTGACCACATTCTCCGAACTTGGCCTGAGCCAGAAAGTTCTGTCCACCGTCACCGACGCCGGCTATAGCGAGCCCACCCCCATCCAGGCGGGGGCCATTCCGCCGGCGCTGCAGCGGCGCGATATTCTCGGCATCGCACAGACCGGCACCGGCAAGACGGCCGGCTTCGTGCTGCCGATGCTGACGATCCTCGAGAACGGTCGGGCCCGCGCGCGCATGCCGCGTACGCTGATCGTCGAGCCGACGCGCGAGCTCGCGGCGCAGGTCGCGGAAAGCTTCGAGAAATACGGCAAGAACCACAAGCTCAACATCGCGCTGCTGATCGGCGGCGTGTCGTTCGACGAGCAGGACCGCAAGCTCGAGCGCGGCGCCGACGTGCTGATCGCGACGCCCGGCCGCCTTCTCGACCATTTCGAGCGCGGCAAGCTGTTGATGACCGGCGTCGAGATCCTGGTGATCGACGAGGCCGACCGCATGCTCGACATGGGCTTCATCCCGGACATCGAGCGCATCGCGAAGCTCATTCCCTTCACCCGCCAGACGTTGTTCTTCTCGGCGACCATGCCGGCGGAGATCCAGGTCCTCGCCGACCGGTTCCTGCAGAACCCTGAACGCGTGGAGGTCAGCACCCGTTCCTCCACCGCGACGACCGTGACGCAGCGCCTCGTGGCGACGAAAGGCAAGGACTACGAAAAGCGCGCGACCCTTCGCGACCTGATCAAGGCGCAGGACGAGCTCAAGAACGCGATCATCTTCTGCAATCGCAAGAAGGACGTCGCCGACCTCTTCCGCTCGCTTGCCCGCCACGAGTTCTCGGTCGGTGCGCTTCACGGCGACATGGACCAGCGCTCGCGCATGACGATGCTGCACAACTTCCGCGAAGGCGGCATCCAGTTGCTCGTCGCCTCCGACGTCGCCGCGCGCGGCCTCGACATCCCGGACGTCAGCCACGTCTTCAATTTCGACGTGCCGATCCACGCTGAGGACTATGTCCACCGCATCGGTCGCACCGGACGAGCCGGGCGCTCCGGCAAGGCGTTCACGCTGGTGACCAAGCGCGACGGCAAGTATCTCGACGCCATCGAGAAGCTGATCGACCAGAAGATCGAATGGCTGAACGGCGACCTCACGGCCCTTCCGCAGGGTGAAGAAGAGGAAGCACCGCGCCGCGGCCGAGGCAGCCGCTCCGGCGGCGCCGCGCGCAGCCAGGGTCGCCGGTCGAAGGAGACCGCCGAACACCGCGATGCCACCGCCGGCACCCCGGTGGAGGAGGTCGCGCCCAAGCCCTTGCGCGCACACCGCAAGAGCGAGGAAGCCGCCGCGCCGGCGCGTGCCGCTTCGTCGCATTCGGCGACCAACGACAACCGCTCGCGCCGCGGCCGCCACCGCGACGACGACACCGGCCACACCCCCGTCGGCTTCGGCGAGGACATCCCGGCCTTCATGATGATCGGCGCCAAGGGCTGAAGAGAAGCCTTCTCGCCCCTGCCACGATGGGGCGAGTTCGATCTTCTGAAGAAGGCCTCAGCGCTCGAGAAGACCGCCCGCGGCAAGCACCGCCTCGGGCGTATCGACATCGAGATGCGCCGCTTCCCCAAGATCGATATCGACCACCTCGAAATCGCCCGACTCGACGATCGGGCGCGCTCCGACGTCACCCGAAAGCGCGCGTGCGGCCGCGAACGCGGCCCGCGGCAGGATCACCGGGTTACCGCGCTTTCCGTCGTGCGAGCCGCGCACGATCGCCCGTCCGCCGGTGTCGCGGAAGGTCGCGATCAGCCGGTCCAGTGCCTCATGGCCGAGGCCCGGCATGTCTCCAAGCAGGATGAGCGCGCCGGCCGCTGCGGGCGACACGGCGGCGATGCCCGCCGCGAGCGACGACGCCATGCCGGACGCGAAGGCGGGATTGTCGACGCGATCGACGGGCATCCCGGCGAGCGCCCCGGCGATATCCCCGCCGCGATAGCCGGTGACGACGTGGACCGCCGCGGCTTTCGAAGCGAGCGCCTCCCGCGCGAGCCTGCGGACGAGCGGCTCTCCGTCGAAGCGGGCAAGCAGCTTGTGGCCGGCCGCCTCTCCCATCCGGCTGGCGCGGCCGGCGGCGAGCAGCACGACCTCGACCGTCGCCTCGCTCCCGCGCTTCGCAGCGCGCGCCTCGCGTGGCTGCGGCCGGCTCGGGATTTCCATCAGCAGGCCGCCAACGCCCATTCCTGAAATCTCGCGACGCGTCGGCTCCTCCCCGGCGAGCACGCGGGCAAGCACCCAGTCGAAGCCGTTCTCCTTGGGGCTGCGGGCGCAGCCGGGCGCGCCGATGACCGGCACATCTCCGATCCGGCCGAGGACGAGCAGGTTTCCCGGATCGACCGGCATGCCCACCTGCTCGACCGTCCCGCCCGCAAGGCGGATCGCCGCCGGGATGACGTCGTCCGCGTCGACGACGGCCGACGCCCCGAAGAGGACGACGAGATCGTTGTTGCCGGCGCGCGCCTTCAGCGCTTCCGCTACGGTCTCCGCCCGATGCTCGACACGCGCCTCGCCCGTCAGGTGGCTGCCGGAGGGCGCCAGCCGATCGGCGAGCAGCGCCGCCGTCTTGTCCATCACGCTTTCCTTGAGGCTCGGAAGCCGTGTCGCGATCAGCGCCGTGCGCCGCGGGAGGAACGGCTTGACCGCGATCAGCCCGGGCGCCGCGACCGCCTTCATCGCCGCATCCAGCGCCGCGCCCGGAACTGCGAGCGGGATGATCTTGATCGTCGCGACCATCGCGCCCTTCTCGACCTGCGTGTGGTCGGCGAGGCAGGCGAAGGTGATCGCCGGGTCGATGGCGTTCAGCCGGTCGACGAGCGCGCGGTCGGCGCGGAAGAGACCGTTATGCGCGGCATGGAGATTGGCGCGGCCCGTCGCGGCCGGTGCGGCCGAGATGCCCGAAAGCGCCATGGCCGAGGCGAGCCTGCCGGCTGCGATGTCCTCCGGCACGTCGCCTTCGTCGAGGACGGCCGCGATCACCGCATCGACCCCCGCCGCCTGTAGCGCCGCGATATCGGCGGCGGCGAGCACGCGGCCCTTCTTCAAGCGCAGCGCGCCCTGCTTCAGCGAATGGGCGAGGATCGCGCCTTCTGCATCCGCCACCGAAACGTCACCAAACCGCATGGCGTCAGCCCGCAACCAGCGCCGTCTCGCGCGCCGGCTCACGCTTGCGCAGCGCCTCGATGACCTGCGCGAGGATCGCGACGGCGATCTCGGCCGGGCTGGCCGCGCCGATGTCGAGCCCGATGGGAGCCGCGATCCGTGACAGTTCGGCCTCGCTCACGCCCTGCCCCGTCAGCCGTTCGACTCGGCGGCCATGCGTCTTCCGGCTGCCGAGCGCGCCGATGTAGAAGCAGTTCGCCTTCAGCGCCGCGACGAGCGGGAAGTCGTCGATCTTCGGGTCATGCGTGACGGCGATCAGCGCGGTGAAGGGATCGAGCGGCCGGTCGGCGAGCACGTCCTGCGGCCAGTCTGCGATGAGATCGACCCCGGTGAAGCGTTCCGGCGAGGCGAAGGCCGTCCGCGGGTCGATGATCGTCAGGTCGAAGCCCGCGATCTTCGCCATCGGCGCCAGCGCCTGACTGATATGGACCGCGCCGATGACGACGATACGCGGCGGCGGGAGGTGGACGTTCAGGAAGAAAGAGCGGTCGTCGGCCTCGACGGTGCCGGACTTGCCGCTCTGGAACGCCTTGCCGATTGCCTCTCCGAGCAGGCCTGCGACCGGCTCGCCCTCGCGCACGACCCGGTCGCGGCCGTCGCCGAGATCGGTGACGAGGATCACCGCGCGGCGCGCCCGGCGTTCGGCGTTGAGCGTCTTCAGGAGATGCGGGTCCATCAGCCGATCCGCTCGACATAGACGCGGATGCGGCCGCCGCAGGACAGGCCGACGCGCCAGGCGGTCTCGTCGGCAACGCCGAACTCGAGCATCCGCGGCTCGCCGCTATCGAGGACGTCCATCGCCTCCGTCACGACGGCGCCCTCGACGCAGCCGCCCGAGACCGAGCCTTCGAAGTTGCCGTCGGCATCGATGACGAGATGGCTGCCGACAGGTCGCGGCGCCGAGCCCCAGGTCTCGACGACGGTCGCGACAGCGACCGTCCGGCCGGAATTCATCCAGGCCTCGGCCGTCACGAGAGGATCGAGGATCGTCGTGCTGCCTGTTTGCGCTTCTGACATGATCGCACCTCCACTCCTGCCTTCGTTCCACACAGCGTCAGGCCACTTGCCGGACGGTCGCGGCGAGCAGCCGGCGCGGGTCGGCGTCCCGCGCACCCGCCGCTCCGAGCGCCGCCACGAGGTCCGCCATCGCCTCGAGATTATGCACGGCGCGGATCTCGTCGACATGCGGCAGCATCGCCCGCACGCCGCGCGCCCGCGCCTCGAACCCTTCGAAGCGCAAGAGCGGGTTCAGCCAGATGAACCGCCGGCAGGAGTGGTGCAGCCGGTCCATGGCCGCGCCGAGTTCGGCGATCGACTCGCGCTCGAGTCCATCGGTGATGATGATGACGACTGCCCCCTGGCTCAGGACGCGGCGCGACCAGCGCCGGTTGAACACGTCGATCGCCCAGCCGATGCGCGTGCCGCCGGACCAGTCGTCGACGGCGGCCGAACATTCGTCCAGCGCCTGGTCGGGATCGCGGTTGCGCATCTGGCGCGTCACGTTCGTCAGCCGCGTGCCGAAGAGGAAGGTGTGCACGCGCCGCCGCTTCTCGGTGAGCACATGCAGGAAATGCAGGAAGATGCGCGTGTACTGGCTCATCGAGCCGGAGATGTCGGCAAGGACCACGAGCGGCGGATGGACCTCGCGGCGCTTGCGGAACTTCGGCAGGATCAGCGCGCCGCCGGTGCGCATCGCGCCGCGCATCGTGGCACGCGGGTCGATCGGCCCGACCCGGTTCGACGGCCGGTAGCGGCGCGTCGTCACGCGGTCGGCCGGCAGCACAAGTTCGGCAAGCACCTTCTTCGCCTCGGCGATCTCGGCGGCCGTCATCTGGGCGAAGTCGCGCCGGCGCAGCACCTCGTTGCCCGAGCTCGAATAGCGCGCGTCGACCTCGATCTCCGGCTTCTCCTCGGGCGGCCGCGATTTTTCGTGCCCCTCGAAGAGCGCCTGGGCGACGCGGGTCTCGCCCGCCTTCAGCTTCTCCCGCTGGCGGTTCTCCATGGCGACCGGAGAGAACATGGCGATCATCTTCTCGATCAGGTCGTGCGAGCGCCAGAAGAGCCGGAAGGCTTCGTCGAAGAGCACGTGGTCCTCGTGCCGGCTGACGAAGACGGCGTGCAGCGTCCAGTAGAAGTCCTCGCGCGAGCCGATCCCCGCCGCCTCCACCGCCTCGATCGCGTCGCGCACGGCCGCCGGCCCGACGCGCATCCCGGCCTTGCGGAGCGTGCGCGCAAAATGAACGATATTGTCGGCGAGCCGGCCGTCCGGCCCCTCGCTTCGGTGCGCGTCCTGCGGTGTCGCCTGGTCCATCGCCTATTCCGCGGCCGCGAGCTCGCTCTTCACGGTGTCGAGCAGCTTGCGGCCTTCGCTCGATTCGATCCGGGCGATGTCGTCCTGGTACTTGAGCAGCGTGCCGAGCGTGTCGGAAACGGTCTCCGGGTCGAGCGCCAGGCGGTCGAGCTCCGTCAGCGCCGTCGCCCAGTCGATGGTCTCGGCGACGCCCGGGTTCTTGAAGAGGTCGAGCGTCCGGAGCTTCTGCACATAGGCGACGACCTGGCGCGACAGCTCCGCGGCGCAGCCGGGCACCTTGCGGCGCACGATCTCGAGCTCCTGAGCGGCGGCCGGATAATCGACCCAGTGGTAAAGGCAGCGGCGCTTCAGCGCGTCGTGGATCTCGCGCGTCCGGTTCGTGGTGATGATGACGATCGGCGGCTCGTCCGCCTTGATCGTGCCGATCTCGGGAATGGTGACCTGGAAGTCGGACAGCACCTCGAGCAGGAACGCCTCAAAGGCCTCGTCGGTCCGGTCGAGCTCGTCGATGAGGAAGACCGGCGCGCGGTTCGGCTCGGCTTCCAGCGCCTGGAGCACGGGGCGGCGGATCAGGTAGCGGTCGGAGAAGATGTTGCGCTCGATCGCGTTGCGGTCGCCGACGCCCGTCGCCTCCGCCATGCGGATCTCGAGCATCTGCGCCGGATAGTTCCATTCGTAGACCGCCGAGGCGACATCGAGCCCCTCGTAGCACTGGAGGCGGATCAGCGGCCGGTCGAGCGCCTGCGCCAAGACCTTGGCGATCTCGGTCTTGCCGACGCCCGCCTCGCCTTCGAGGAAGAGCGGCCGCTTCATCTTCAGGCTGAGGAAGAGCACGGTCGCGAGCGCCCGGCTCGCGACGTAGTCGCCCCGCGTCAGCATGTCGAGCGTGTCGTCGATCGAGGTCGGGATATTGGCGCGGGGCGTTTCGGTCACGGCCATCGAGGCTCCGTTGGTCTGGCGTGCAACGGCCCGCCGACCGGCAGCCGTCAAAGCGTATGGTAGTCCCTGTTCATATAGAGCAGAGCCGGGCGCATTTCACCAAGCCTCAAACCGACCACCTCGCCATAAAGGACCATATGCGTGGAGAGCGGCGCGTGGTCGACGAGCCGGCAGTCGAAGGTGACGGGTGCGCCGACGAGCGTCGGGGCGCCGCTTGCGATCGTGTCCCATTGGAAGTGCGCGAAACGCTCGTCTTCCGGCAGCCCGTCCTGGCCGGAAAAGGCGGCGGCGACCGCCTGCTGGTCGGCGGCGAGCGTGTTGAGCGCGAAGACGCCGCTTTCGAGGAAGATCGCGTTCTTCGGGTTCGAACGGTTGAGGCAGACGAGGACGGTGGCAGGGTTGTCGGAGACCGAGCAGGCCGCCGTCACCGTCACGCCGCGCCGCCGCTCGCCGAGCGCGGTCGTCACGACCTGCACATGGCCCGCATAGCGCGCCATCGCATCGCGATAGTGTTTCGGCTCGATCAATTGGCGCTTGAGCACATGTCTCTCCGGCTTGGGATCCCGCTTCGTCGTCTCATATGTAAGTGGCACCGACGCCCCTGAATACCATTGCCGCGTAAATTCTTTCCCTTGGGCTTGTGCGGGATTCTATCGATCGACTTAAGGCGACAGGGACGACCTCCGCCCATCGTCTTCAAATTGCGCCGCACCCTTCCGAAGCCGGAGACTTCCGTCTAGATAGGTCAAACGTTTTCGGGATCATGGGAACATGGCAGATCGCATCCTCGTCGCCGCGCTCTTAGGCCTCGGCCTCGTTGCCCACGCCGAGGCGGCGGGGCTGAAGATCGGCGTCGTCGCGCCCGAAGGCGACGCGAGCTTCGCGGTCCTCGGCGAGCAGTTGCGCGAAGGCGTGCGGACGTATGACGCGAGCGCCGGCCATCCATTCCAGGCGATCGCCGACCAGCCCGAGACCTGCGACGCCGCCTCCGGCACGGCGGCCGCCAAGGCCATGGTCACCGCCAAGATCGATGCCGTCATCGGGTTCTTCTGTCCCGAAAGCCTGACGGCCGCCCTGCCCGCGCTCTCAAAGGCCGGCATCGTGACGATCGGAACGAGCGTCCGCGCCGACATCGTGATGGAGGACGCGATCAAGCACGGCTGGCCGTTCTACCGCCTGGCGCCGCACGCCGGCGCGGAAGTGGACAAGATCGTCCAGGTGATCTCGAAGCAGTGGGCCGGCCAGCCCTTCGCCATCGTCGAGGACGGCACGATCTATGGCCGCGAGCTGGCCGAGAACGTACGCGTCGCGCTCGAGGCGCTCGGCGTCACGCCGGCCTTCATCGACACCTATCGCCCGGCACAGGACAAGCAGTTCGGCCTCGCCCACCGGCTGGAGCGCTCCGGCGTCACGCATGTCTTCGTCGGCGGCGACCGTTCGGATGTCGCGATCATCGCCCGCGACAGCGCCGCTATCGGCCTCAACCTCACCTTCATGGGGGGTGATGCCATGAAGGCGCCGGACGGGGACGTCCCGCTGAGAGACGGCGTCCTTGCCGTGATCACGCCGGAACCGCAGACGCTGCCGAGTGCGGCCGCCGCGGTCGCCGCGCTCGAGAAAGCCGGCCACGAGCCCTATGGCGAACGCATTCCGGGCTACGCCGCCGCAGAGCTTCTCGCCGAAGGTGGCCGCCAGACAGTCTCCGGCAAGACGAACCTCGCTACGGCGATCGCCAAGGGCACTTTCGAGACGGCGCTCGGCACGATCCGCTTCGACCAGAACCATGAGCGCACGCAAAACCCATTCGAGCTGATGGTCTGGCGCGGCGACGGCTTCGCGCCCGTCGGCGGAATCCCGGCCGTGCAATAGCCGGCAGGCGGCATCCTGTTGTGGCGGCTGCGCCGGAGTGATAAGCGCCACGCGAGCACGTCGGCCGGCCGACGGCAGAGGAGAGTTCCGCATGCGCCGCCCCATCGCCATTGCCCCGTCGATCCTCTCGGCCGACTTCTCGCGCCTTGGCGAGGACATGCGGGCGGCGATCGCCGCCGGGGCCGACCGCATCCACCTCGACGTGATGGACGGCCACTTCGTCCCGAACATCACCTTCGGCCCGGGCGTCGTGAAGGCGCTCCGTCCGCTGACCGACCTGCACTTCGACTGCCACCTGATGATCGCGCCGGCCGATCCCTATCTCGAGGCCTTCGCCGAGGCCGGCTGCGACACGCTCACCGTCCACGCGGAAGCCGGGCCGCACCTGCACCGCTCGCTGCAGGCGATCCGCGCCCTCGGCAAGCGCGCCGGCGTCGCGATCAACCCGGCGACGCCGCCGGAAGCCGTCGCGGCAATCATCGAGGATGTCGACCTCATCCTCTGCATGACGGTCAACCCCGGCTTCGGCGGCCAGAGCTTCATCGCGCCGATGCTCGACAAGATCCGCCGCCTGGACGCGATGATCGGCGACAGGCCGATCGACCTGGAGGTTGACGGCGGCATTGCGCCCGACACGGCGGCGAAGGTCGTCGCCGCCGGTGCCAACGTGCTCGTCGCCGGCTCCGCCATCTTCCGCGGCGGCACGGAGGAGGCCTACCGCGCCAATATCGCCGCGATCCGCCAAGGTGCGGAAAGCGCGCGGGGCTGACGGCGGCAGCGGCTCCGTCATGGCATCGCCGAGGCTCGCCTGCGCCGGGCGGATCGCGGAAGAAGCCGCCGGTTCGCTCGTCTGGGCCGCCGCGATGGCAGCCGTCGTCTTCCTCGACCTCGGCCGGATCAACGGCCGCATCGAAGGCCATCTCGGCATCCTGCTCGTCATCTACGCCGCCGGCGGCGCGATCGCCCTTCCGGTGGCCTCCCTCCTCATGCGGGCCGCGGCCGGTACCCGGCATCCGCTCGCACGCCTTCTGGCCGCCTTCGTCGTCCTCGCGCTCGTCACCATTGCGGCGACGGCGCTCGTCTATCTCCTCCGGGACTTCGTGCGGATCGTCCATCCGCGCGATGTCGTCCGGCCGCATGTGCTGTTCGATCGGGCGCTCGACCTTGCCTTCACCCTCGCGGAATTCTGCGTCCTCGGCATCCGCCTCTATTTCCCCTACGGCCTCGCAGCACTCCTGGCGGGCGCCGCCTGGCTCGCCCGGCGCAGCCGTTGAGGCGGCGTCGGACGTCTGTTAAGGCGTCCGCATCATTTCCCAAGCAAGAAGAAGAGAGCCGAGCGCACGATGATCCCCCGCTATTCCCGTCCGGACATGGTCGCCATCTGGTCGCCGGAGACGAAATTCCGCATCTGGTTCGAGATCGAGGCGCATGCCTGCGACGCGCTGGCGGAGCTCGGTGTCATCCCGGCCTCGGCCGCGCGGACGATCTGGGAAAAGGGCGGCAAGGCGACCTTCGACGTCGCCCGCATCGACGAGATCGAGCGGACGACGAAGCACGACGTCATCGCCTTCCTGACGCACCTCGCCGAGATCGTCGGGCCCGATGCCCGGTTCGTCCACCAGGGCATGACCTCCTCCGACGTCCTCGACACCTGCTTCAACGTCCAGCTCGTGCGCGCCTCGGACCTGCTCCTCGCCGACCTTGACGCGCTGCTCGACGCCCTGAAGCGCCGGGCCTTCGAACACAAGGACACGGTCACGATCGGCCGCTCCCACGGCAT
>JBQCEN010000255.1:0-10731 GCA_051960215.1 Pararhizobium sp. | reverse complement strand
CGCCGCCATCATCGACACGGCCTCGACCGGATACTGGCCGGCGGCCGATTCCGCCGAGAGCATCACCGCGTCGGCGCCCTCGAAGACGGCGGTCGCGACGTCGGAGACCTCGGCGCGCGTCGGAACCGGAGCCGAGACCATCGACTCGAGCATCTGCGTCGCAACGACGACCGGCTTGCCGGCGGCCCGGCAGGCGCGGATCAATTGCTTCTGGATGCCCGGCACCGATTCGATCGGCATCTCGACGCCGAGGTCGCCGCGCGCCACCATCAGGGCGTCCGAGAGCTCGATGATCTCGTCGATCCGCTCGACGGCCTGCGGTTTTTCGATCTTCGACATCAGACCGGCGCGCCCGCGGGCGATCTTCCTCACCTCGGCAAGATCGTCCGGCCGCTGGATGAAGGAAAGGTCGATCCAGTCGACCTGCCCCGTCGCAAGCACCGCGTCGAGGTCGGCCCGATCCTTCTCCGTCAGGGCGCCGGTGCCGAGCGTCGTGTCGGGCAGGCTGACGCCCTTTCTGTCGGAGATTTTCGTGCCGGAGACGACGGTCGTGACGATCGACTTGCCGTCGCACTTCTCCGCGCGAAGCGCGAGCCGCCCGTCGTCGATCAGCAGCCGGTCGCCGGGCCGCACCGCCTGGAGGATTTCCGGATGCGGCAGAAAGACGCGCGTGTTGTCGCCCGGCGTCTCGTCGTCGTCGAGCGTGAAGGTCTGGCCGATCTCCAGATGGACGGTCGTGTCCTTGAACTTGCCGACGCGCAGCTTCGGACCCTGCAGGTCGGCGAGGATGCCGATCGGCCGGCCGGAACGCTCTTCCACGGCGCGGATGCGCTCGATCAGCGTGCGCATCAGGTCGTGGCTGGTGTGGCTCATGTTGATACGGAAGAGGTCTGCCCCGGCCTGGTGCAGCTTCTCGATCATCTCCTCCTCGGACGACGCCGGTCCGAGCGTGGCGAGGATCTTAACCTTACGCAATCGCTTCATTTACTCTGCATTTCCCTTGTCGCCCGCGTCGGCGCCGTCCTGGGCTGCCGGCGGGGAAGCCGGTCCACCCTGCGACGGGCCGCCGCCGGTCAATTGCACCATCCAGCTACCCTGCCGGCCGGTATCGTATTCCTTGAATCCCATGCGCTCGAAGCCGCGGGCGAAGCAGTCCTTGACGCCGACGATCTTGAACTCGTTGTCGGCGACGCACATGTCGACGTCGCCGCCCCAGCGCCCGCCACGCGCAGCATCTTCGGCGTAGAGATAGTAGTAGCGCGATGACAGCTGTCCCTTGATCAGCGTCGCGCAGGAGGTGGCCGGAACCTGCCACCACCCCTCCGTCGTCCAGCCGGCCGCGGCCCGATAGCCGATCGCCACGCCGACGAGGTCCTTCGTGCCGTTGCACACCCTGAAATCGGCCCGCGCATGCCCCGTCAGGCAGAAGACCGCGACACCGCTCAGGAAGAGGAAGGCGAGGGTCTGGTTGCGGGAGAGGAAGGCGGAACGAAGCAGGAGAGAGAGAGGGCGAAACATCGGTTTCGAACAGGTCCCATCTTGATTCATGGGCTGCGTTGTGCGCTTCGCAGCCTTGAAAGTCAACGAATGCGGGGCCGACCGGGGCCCTTCCACAGCCGCTTCGCGACGAGGCTCTCCGCCTTGCACGAAGACCGTGCAGATGCCATCACGGCGCTCTCGGAAGGCGATGCCGAAAAGGATGCAGATGCAGAGCTTCAGGTCATTCGAGAGGATCGGGGGACGCCGCAGCGCCGGCCTCGTCCTCCTCGCCGATCATGCGCGCAACGCCCTTCCGGCGGAATATGGCGATCTCGGCCTGCCGCCGGCCGCCTTCGGCCGCCACATCGCCTACGACATCGGCGTGGAGGGGCTCACCCGCTCGCTCGCCCGCCGCCTGGACGTGCCGGCGGTGCTCGGCGGCTACTCCCGCCTGCTGATCGATCCGAACCGCGGCGAGGACGATCCGACGCTGATCATGAAGCTCTCCGACGGCGCGATCATCCCGGCGAACCGTCCCCTAAGCGAGGCCGAGCGGCAGAAGCGACTCGACCTCTTCCATCGGCCCTATCACCGGGCGGTCGCCGACGAGATCGCCGCCGTCGCGGACGACAGCGGCAAGGCGCCGCTCGTCATCTCGATCCACTCCTTCACGCCGTTCTGGAAGGAGACGCCGCGGCCCTGGCATGCGGGCATCCTCTGGGACTGCGATCCCCGCGCCGCGCAGCCGCTGATCGAGCGGCTCGCCGCCGACCCGGCGCTGACGATCGGCGACAACGAACCCTATGACGGGGCGCTGCGCGGCGACACGATGTACCGCCACTGCACGAGCGCCGGCCTTGCGCATGCGCTGATCGAGGTGCGTCAGGACCTTGTCGCCGACGAGGCGGGCATCGAGCGCTGGGCGGAACGCCTGGCGCCGATCCTTGACGCGATCAACGCCGAGCCCGATCTTCACGCGAGGAGATACTACGGATCGCGCACGGGCCCGCTCTGAGCCCCGGCGCATGAGGAGACTGCCATGAGCGAAGAGACATCGGAGACGACGCGGGACCTGGAGGCTGCGGCCTTCCGCCGCCTCGTCGCGCACCTGCGCGAGCGGAGCGACGTGCAGAACATCGACCTGATGAACCTCGCGGGATTCTGCCGCAACTGCCTGTCGAACTGGTACCGAGAGGCCGCCGAGGAGGCGGGCCTTCCGATGACGAAGGACCAGTCGCGCGAGGTCGTCTACGGCATGCCCTACGAGGAGTGGAAGACGCGCTACCAGAAGGAGGCGCCGAAGGACGCCGCCGTTGCGCCGAAGCCGCACGGCTGAGCCAATCGCGCAGCAAGCCGCCTTCGCGCCTTGACCTCGCCGCCCGGAGAGGCCACTGGACGGGCCGCATTTGAATCACCGCCGAACGGGGGAAGACCATGTCCGATGCACACGGCGTCGCGCGCGACCAGCTGCGCTCATATATTGAGCGTATCGAGCGTCTTGAAGAAGAAAAGAAGACGATCTCCGACGACATCAAGGACGTCTATGGGGAAGCCAAGGCCATGGGCTTCGACACCAAGATCCTTCGCAAGGTCATTGCGATCCGCAAGCAGGATCACGACGAGCGGATGGAACAGGAGGCGATCCTCGACACCTACCTCCACGCCCTCGGCATGATGCCGGCGCCCGCCGAGGCCGAGTAGCTTCCGCTTTCCGCCCGACACGAAAAAGGGCCGCGTGCGGCCCTTTTTCTCTTGCGCGACCGATAATGGCTATTTTGGCACCTCGGTGCTCTGACGCGTGGTGCTCTTGACCGGCTTTTCACCGGGCTGGTGCGCCATGGTCTTCGTGCGGCTCTGCAGGACGTCGCCGTGCCTGATCTTCGTCTTGGTGTGGGACTTGCTGAAGGTCCCCTTGTCCATGGCCTGGGCCTTGGACTGCGACTGAAGATTGTTCTTGTTGACGTTGGTCTTCGTCCGGCTCTTGGCCTTGCCGTTGGCCGTGGCCGCGCTGCCGCCCGAGCCGATCGTGGCGTTCGTGCCCGAGCCGGTGTCGCAGGCGGCGCCCGTCCCGAGCGTACTCGCGGACGTATCGCCGCTCGCCGCGCTTCCTCCGGAGCCGATCGTGGCCGAGCCGTCGCAGCCGGCGGCCGCAGCCGGCAGGCACGCCGCTCCGATCGAAGCCGCAGCGACGGTCGCTAGCAGAAGCATCCGTGACATCGATATTCCTCCTCGCCCGCTCAGGGCTTGGTCCTGGTGATGATGCAATGGCCGTCCGACCCGCGGGTGACGGTCGTGGTGCCGTCCGGTCCGCTGGATGTCGCCATCGAGGAGCTCGTGCCGTCGGACGACGAGGATGAGCCGGCGCTCGAGGAGACGGACGAGCCGTTGCCGGTCGTCGTCGTCATCGTGCTGCCGCCGAGGGTCGTCGACGACGAGACGCTGCCGTTTCCGGCGTGGACGGTCGTCGACGGACCGGAGCCGCCGGCGATCGTCGACCCGCCGCCATTTTCGACGATGCAGGTGCCGCCGTCCTCGGTGCGCAATTCGTTGCCCCGGCTGACGGCCGCGCCGAAGACCAGCGCCACGCCCGCAAAGGCCAGCACGCCCACGGCGGGCGATAATCTGAAGGGGATCATGATCTGCTCCTCCAAATGAGGAGGCTGCGGCCCCGACAGTTCGGGGCCGCAGCCTTCGCCTCAGCAGGCGTTGGAGTGCTTGGCGCCGTTGCCGTTGCCCTTGGACATGCCGGGGGGGCAGTGCTTCTTGTGGCCCTTGCCCTGCATGTCGCTGGTGCCGGCCGAGCTGCCGCCCGTGCCGACGGTGCTGCCGGTCGTGCCGTTGTCGGTCGAGGAGCCGCCGGTGCCGAGGGTCGAGGCCGAGCCCGAGTCACCGGAGCCGGAAGCCGAGCCGCCGGTACCGAGCGTCGTGCTCGACGAGCCGTCGCCGGCCGACGAGCCGCCCGTCCCGAGCGTCGAGGCCGAACCGGCACCCGCATCGCCCGAACCGGAGGCCGAGCCACCCGTGCCGAGCGTCGTGCTGGTCGAGCCGTTGCCGGCCGAAGAGCCGCCGGTGCCCAACGTCGAGGCCGAACCGGCGCCTGCGTCGCCGGAGCCCGACGCCGAACCACCGGTACCAAGCGTCGTGCTGGTGGACCCGTTGCCGGCCGAAGAGCCGCCCGTGCCGAGCGTCGAGGCCGAACCGGAACCGGATCCCGAACCGGAAGCGGAGCCGCCCGTGCCGAGGACGGTGCTCGTCGAGCCGCCGCCGGCGGTGCTGCCGCCGGTTCCGATCGTGCTTGAGGATTGTGCGTAAGCCGAAAGCGTCGTTCCCGCGAGAAGGGCCACGGCAAAGGCAGTATGCTTGAGAATTTGCATCGTAGTGGTCTCCATTGACTGTCCGCCGCCGACAGACCGTCCCTTCTCACCGGCGGCACGAAACCAACAAGACGCGGCGCAGTCCGTTCCAGCCCGCCCGGCGCCGAAAAGCCGCGACATCTTTTCCTGGCGCGTCCAACCGCCTGAATTCCGCCGGGTTCGCCGGCTCAACGGCATCCGGCCACATTTTGTGTCGCTAAATTGGCGAATTGTGATGGAACAGGGCCGCAGATGAGCCGCGCCCGGTATAGGGAGGTGCCGTCTTCATGCCTTTCCTTGCTCCGCCGCGCATTCAAACGATCGAGCGTGAAAAGCCGACGATTGACCGGGACGCAGTCGCGAATTAACGACAGACGGCGCGCCTCAAGAAGGAGATAACGCCATCCTCGCGTCCTTGACCGCCACCCTCGCCGGCTTCATCACCGCGGCCATCTCCACGCTCGGCTATCCCGGTATCGCGCTGCTCATGGCGCTCGAATCCGCCTGCATCCCGATCCCCTCCGAGATCATCATGCCGTTCTCCGGCTACCTGGTCTCCAGTGGGCGCTTCGATCTGATCCTGGTGGCAACGGCCGGTGCCGTCGGCTGCAACATCGGCTCGACCGTCGCCTATGTCGTCGGCTTCTATGGCGGACGACCGGCCATCGAACGCTGGGGACGCTACGTCCTGCTCGACACGCACGAGCTTGCCCGCGTCGACGGCTTCTTCAAGCGCTTCGGCGGCGCGACGGTTCTGATCGGCCGCCTCCTGCCGGTGGTGCGGACCTTCATCTCGCTGCCCGCCGGCATCGCGCGGATGCCTTTCTGGCGCTTCCAGATCTACACCTTCGTCGGTTCGTGGCCGTGGTGCTTCGCGCTTGCCTATGTCGGACTGCGGCTTGGCCGGGCGTGGGATTCGAGCCCGCGGCTGAAGGCCATCATGCACTCGCTCGACGGCATCGTCCTCGTCGTGATCGTCGCCGCGGTCGTCTGGTACGTCTGGCGGCACTGGCGCAAGCGCGCGGCCTGAGGGCCGTCGCTCACTCACGCCAGCCAAAGCCAAGGAAAACCGGACACGGCTGTCCGTCGACGGCGACCAGCACACGAGATCGTTTCCGCGATTCGCTGAAACGCCAAATGTTCTCGCCGGCGGCCGCCGGCGAAGGGCTCAGTCGTTCGGGAAATAGACGGAGACGGCGGCGAAGCGCTGCGGATCGATGCCGTCGCCATGGGCCGAGCCGGCGACCGGCTGCAGGCGCCCCATGCGCGGCGTCGCGCCGCCCGCGATCGAGCCGACCAGCTCACCCCCCTCGGCCTTCGCCTGGGCCCACTTCGCGATCGCCTCGCGGGTCAGCACGGGATGGGCCGCAGCGCCCGGAAGGCGTCCACCGCGGATCGCAGCCCCCGATACGGCCGTGAACCGCACCGGCGCCTTGGCCGGCTCGACAGCTTTCGCCGCATGATGCGGTCGCGGCGCGGGCCGCACCTCCGTCGCGATCTCCGGCCGCACGCCGGGCACCGGCCCGAGCGAAGCGAGGACCACCGGGGCGTCAGGCGCGATCGCCTTGCGCATCGCCGGCACCGGCGTCACCGGGCGATGCGCCGATGCCTGATCGCTCGCTGCGCGCAGCGGCCCGGTCTTCGCCTTCGTCGGCGGCGCAAGGGCGGCCGCGAGCTCCGCGGCGGGCGACGCGGCGGCCGGCGCGTAGGCCGTCAGCTCCGGACGGAGGTCCGGGACGGGGACGCTCGCGATCTGTGCCACCGCGATGCTTCCCGCGCTCTCCTTCTCCACCGCCGCCACGGCGGCGCCCCCGGCCGGCGCGCTCGGGCCGACGCCGGTGCCGCGTCCGGGCGCCTCGGTCGGAATGGGAACGGCATAGGCGAGAAGATCGGCATATTTCGGCGCGGCCAGCCTGCCGTCGCTCGCCGATGCGTCGCCGGGAACGTCAGCCGCGGGAAGCCGCGCCGGGCCCGGATCGGCCGAGGCGATCGCCACCGGCCGGATGCCCGGGAGCGGCGCCTCGCCCGGCTTCGGCTGGGCCGCCGGGCTTGCCGGCGCCGGTCCATCGACGCCGGGCAGCGGCGCCATCGCCTTCTGCGCGAGCCGGGCCGGACGCGGGCTCGCCTGCGCGACCGCGACATTCTCCTCGTCGCCGCTCTCGTCCTCGTCGCCAGTGCCTCGGCCGAAGAGAGCGGCAAGGAAATTGCCGCCGGAGCGGCTGCTGCCGGACGAGCCGCCGCCCGCAACCAGGATCGAATCGCTGGAGACGCGCCGCTTGTAGTCGGCGAGCGCCTCCTCGTAGCCCGAAAGCGGCCTGCCGTCGGGCGGCAGGTGGAGCGTGCGGCCGTTCGGGAAGAGCCGGACCAGTTGCTCGCGGCTCATGCGCGGCCAGGCGCGGACCCAGCCGGTATCCATGTGGACGAAGGGCGAGCCGGAATTCGGGTAGTAGCCGACGCCGCCGACCTGGAACTTCATGCCGATCTCGCGCAGCTTCTCGAGCGGCACGTCGGGAATATAGAAGTCGATGGCCTTGCCGAGGATGTGCTGGCTCTTCTTGGCGACGCCGGAGGCGCGCGAGCGTCCGCGCAGCATCGCATTGGTGTCGCCGGTCCGATAGCCGCAGATGACGTGGATGTAATCGTGCGATCCGCTCTTCTGGTAGACCTCCCAGAGGAGGTCGAACAGCCGCGGGTCCATCTCGATCTCCCTGTCCTTGCGCCAGTCGCGCAGGATGTAGTCGAGCTTCTTGAGGCCGGCTGGGATGTAGTGGCCGTTCCGCTTGTAGGTGATGATCGCCTTCTCGCCCGTGTGAACGTGGTAGAGCTTGAGGGAGCGGGTTTCCGCGGACGCCCGGGGCGACGAGACGATCAGCGCGAGGCCGATAAGGGCGAAGAGGGTGAGGAGCCGCACGAGGCCGATCGGTCGGACGTCCGCCGCCCTCCGCCATGCGGCAGATGGGCATGGCTCAGCCATGTCGAAGGGCCGATGAACCGCCAAGATGTCCCCGCACGCCGTGTTTTTGCGTCTTGTGTTATGTCGGTGACCGCACAATAGGGGCACCGCATGGCAAATACGCCACATTCTTTAAAATCATCTATAATATAGTCAACCGACGCTTAACAACCCTTACACGCGAGCGCGGCCGCGCGGGGAAGCGGTCCTCCCGTCCGATTGTGAGGCTCGTCCCTCAGGCGACGTGGCGCAGCGGGTCGTCGGGATCGATGTCGTAGTCCTTGAGCTTGCGGTAGAGCGTCGAGCGGCCGATGCCGAGCTTGCGGGCGACCTGGCTCATCTGGCCGCCATAGAACTTCAGCGCGAACCGGATCAGTTCCTCCTCGACGGCGGCGAGCGGGCGCACCTCGCCCTCCTCGTCGACGCTGGCGATCGTCTCGTGCCGCTCGTCGTCTTGCCCGAGAGTGGAGGCGGCGATCAGCCGTTCCGTCAGCGAGGCATGCGGGAAGGCTTCGCTCACCCGCTCGATGAAGTCGCCGCGGCCGGCGAGCGCAGCGGCGCGCGGCGGTGCCGCCGCTCCCTCCGCCGGGACCGAATAGTCGACGCGGCGCTCCTCGCCCGCCTCGCGGACGCTGTAGCCCGGCAGCTGCGTGGCGATCTGGGGAAAGAGGTCGGGTGAGAGCGCCCCGTCGTCGGCGAGCACGACGGCGCGGAAGACGGCGTTCTCGAGCTGGCGGATGTTGCCCGGCCAGTCATAGGCGGTCAGAAGCGCCATCGTCTCCGGCGCGATCGCCGGAACCGTGGCCAGCCCCTGCTCCAGCGCGAACCGCTCGACGAAGAAGCGCACGAGCAGCGGGATGTCCTCCTTGCGGCGCCTGAGCGCCGGCACGACGATCGGGAAGACGTTCAGGCGGTAATAGAGGTCCTCGCGGAAGCGCCCCGCCTTCACCTCCTCGATCAGGTCCTTGTTGGTCGCCGAGATCAGGCGGATGTCGACCTTCGTCGCCTGGCGCGCGCCGACCGTCTCGATCTCGCCGTGCTGGACGGCCCTGAGCAGCTTCACCTGCACGTCGAGCGGCAGGTCGCCGACCTCGTCGAGGAAGAGCGTGCCGCCGTTCGCCTCGACGAACTTGCCGGTATGCTTCTCCGTCGCGCCGGTGAAGGCGCCCTTCTCGTGGCCGAAGAGGATGCTCTCGACGAGATTATCCGGGATTGCGCCGCAGTTGACGGTGACGAAGGGCTTGGCGCGCCGGTCGCTGCCGGCCTGGACGGCGCGGGCGATCATCTCCTTGCCGACGCCGGATTCGCCTTCGAGGACGACCGGGATGTTCGACGCGGCGGCACGCCGGGCAAGGTCGAGCACGCGGTCCATCGCCGGGCTTGCCGAGACGATGTCGCGGAAGCCGGTGACCGACGGTACGGCGCGGGCGTTCGAACGGGCCCGGCTTTCGCGCTGGTCCACCTTGAGCGCGTTGTCGATCGAGACGGCGAGGCGCTCCGGCGACACCGGCTTGACGACGAAGTCGAAGGCGCCGGCGCGCATCGCCTTGACCACGGTGTCGATGCCGCCCTGACCGGTCTGGACGATCACTGGCAGGCGCAGCCCGCGCTCGGACATCGCGGCCATCACCGCGAGCCCGTCCATCTCCGGCATCATCAGGTCGAGCACCATCACGGCGACGGCCGGATCGGATTTCTCCAGCGCAGCGAGCGCGGCGCGGCCGTTTTCGGCGGGAACCGCGACATGGCCCAGGCGTTCCACAGCCGCGCGAAGCAGCCGGCGCTGGACCGGGTCGTCGTCAACGATCAGAATGGTCATGCTCACGAGAGGCCGGTCCTTGCTTTTCTCAAGGCTTCGAGACGTGGCTGATCGCCACCCTGGCCCAAAATCACACACGAGCCGCGAATATCTTCTTGCGGAAATGGCTCGGATTTTAACAATGGCGCCGCCCGCCGCGCCGGATCCGGCGACGCGAGCCGCTGTTCGAGAAAGGTCACCGTCTCAATGCATCCTTCCCCACGTCGCCCCGCCTTCGCCGCGCATGCCGGCCGGACCGCCGCCCGTCCCTCCGAGGACCTCGGCATCTTGCCGCGCTGGAACCTCGACGATCTCTATCCGGGGCGGGATTCGGCGGAGCTGAAGGCGGCCTTCGACCATGTCCAGAAGGGCTCGGTCGATTTCGAGGAGCGCTGGAAGGGCAAGCTCGAGGAGGCGGCGAAGGACCACCGGCTCGGCACGGCGATCGCAGAATACGAGGCGCTGCAGGAGGTGATGGGCCGGATCATGTCCTATGCCGGCCTCAGCTACTTCTCCGATACGACGGACCCGGCGAACGCCAAGTTCTTCGGCGATACGCAGTCGCGGATGACCGATTCCAGCGCCCATCTCCTGTTCTTCGAGCTGGAACTGAACCGTATCGACGACGCGATCATCGACCGCGCCATGGAGACGGACGAGAAGGCCGGCCACTACCGGCCGTGGATCGTCGACCTGCGCAAGGACAAGCCCTACCAGCTCGAGGACCGGGTCGAGCAGCTCTTCCACGAGAAGGCGATGACCGGCGCCGGCGCCTGGAACCGGCTCTTCGACGAGACGATGGCGGCGCTGACCTTCGACGTCGACGGCGAGGAGCTCTCGCTGGAACCAACCCTGAACAAGCTGCAGGATCCGGATGAGCAGGTCCGCCACCGGGCAGCCGACGCGCTTGCCGCGACCTTCCGCGAGAACCTCCGCACCTTCACGCTGATCACCAACACGCTCGCCAAGGACAAGGAGATCGAGGACCGCTGGCGGCGATTTCCGCGGCCGATCTCGTCGCGCAACCTCGCCAATTTTGTCGAGGACGAAGTCGTCGACGCACTGATCGCAGCGGTGCGCGGCAGCTATCCGTCTCTGTCGCACCGCTATTATAAGCTCAAGGCGAGATGGTTCGGCGTCGAGGAGTT
>JBQCEN010000254.1:0-18708 GCA_051960215.1 Pararhizobium sp. | reverse complement strand
GGGCGTGCGCGGCTGGCTGCAGGCGCGCGACGCGGCGAGCGGCACGGTCGGGTGGACGGCCTGGGCGACCGGTCCGGACAAGGACGTGCTGATCGGCGCGGACTTCCACCCCGTCTACCGCATGGCCCAGGGCAAGGATCTGGGCGTGAAGAGCTGGCCGCCCGACGCCTGGCAGCATGGCGGCGGCAACTCCTGGGGCTGGATCTCCTTCGATCCCGACCTCAACCTCATCTACTACGGCACCGGCAATCCGGGCCCCTGGAACGCGGACGCGCGACCCGGCGACAACAAATGGACGGCCGGCATCTTCGCGCGCGACGCGGATACGGGCGCGGCCAAGTGGTTCTACCAGTGGAGCCCGCACGACCTCTACGACCATGACGGGAGCAACGAGCAGATCCTGCTCGACATGGACTGGCAGGGCAAGCCGCGCAAGGTCCTGGTCCGGCCCGAGCGCAACGGCTACGTCTACGTCCTCGACCGCACGACGGGGGAGGTGCTCTCGGCAATCCCCTTCGCAGCCGTCAACAGCTCGCTCGGCGTCGACCTCAAGACGGGACGCCTGAAGATGAACCCGGCGAAGGCGCCGGTGACAGGCGAGGTGACGCGCGACATCTGCCCGGCGTCGCCCGGGGCCAAGGATTGGAACCCGTCGGCCTTCTCCCCAAAGACGGGCTACCTCTACATCCCGCATTCCAACCTCTGCATGGACATGGAGCCGGTCGAGCCGAACTACATCGCCGGCACGCCCTATGTCGGCGCGGAAGTCGCCATGAAGGCGGGTCCCGGCGACGGCCATCGCGGCGAATACACCGCCTGGGACATCAAGGCCGGAAAGGCGGTCTGGACGATCAACGAGCGCTTTCCCGTCTGGAGCGGAACGCTGGTGACGGCCGGCGGCATCGCCTTCTACGGAACCATGGACGGCTGGTTCAAGGCGATCGACGCCAAGAGCGGCAAGGTGCTCTGGCGGTTCAAGACCGGCTCGGGGATCATCGGGCAGCCGACGACCTATCGCGGCCCCGACGGGCATCAATACGTGGCGATCCTCTCGGGCGTCGGCGGCTGGTCGGGGGCGATCGTCGCCGCCGACCTCGATCCGCGCGACCGGACGGCGGCGCTCGGCTTCGTCGGCGCCATGCAGGACCTGCCGAACGCGACGACCAAGGGAGGGATGCTCTATGTCTTCCGTCTCCCCTAACGGTCGTTGCGCGGCCGCCGGCCGACGCAGGTGGTCCGGGACGCTCCTCGTCCTTCTCGCGGCTGCGCTCGTCGTCTCCAAGCCTGCGGCGGCGATGACGCTGCGGGTCTGCGCCGATCCGAACAACATGCCCTTCTCCAACAAGGCGGAAGAAGGTTTCGAGAACAGGCTGGTCGACATCGTCGCGCGCGCCCTCAATGCGACCGTCAGCTACACCTGGTGGGCCGAGCGGCGCGGCTTCATCCGCGAGACGCTGAACGCAGGCAAGTGCGACCTCGTCCCCGGCACGCTCGCCGGGCTGCCGATGCTGCGCACGACGGCGCCCTACTACCGCTCGAGCTACGTCTTCGTGACGCGCAGCCGCGATCACCTGGCGGTCCGCTCGTTCGACGATCCGGTGCTGCGGACGAAGCGGATCGGCGTCCAGCTCATCGGCGACGACGGCGCGAATTCGCCGCCGGCCCACGCGCTCGTCCTGCGCGGCATGATCGACAACCTGCGCGGCTATCCCGTCTACGGCGACTATGCGAGCCGGGCGCCGGCGCGGGCGATCATCGACGCGCTCGACCGCGGCGACATCGACGTCGCGGTCGTCTGGGGGCCGACGGCCGGCTATTTCGCAGCGAAGGACGGTCACCCGCTGACGCTGACGCCGGTCGAGCCGTCCCGGAACCCGACGCTGCCGATGGCCTTCGATATCGCGATGGGCTTGCGCAAGGGCGACAAGGCGCTTGCCGAGCGGGTCGATCAGGCGCTTGCGCGACAGCGTCCGGCGGTCGAGGCGATTCTCAAGGAATATCACGTCCCCCTTGTCGAAGGGACATCGGTGGAGGATCGGACGCCGTGACGCGGATCGCCCTCCTTGCCTGCGGGGTGCTGCTTCTCTCGGCATGCCAGCGTGAGGAGCGGCCGTTGAAATCACCGCCGCCGGCCGAAAGCCCCGACGACGGGATCACCATGTCGAGCAACCACCCCGGCCCCGGCGGTCCCGTGGCGAAACACTCCGCCAAGGGCGACGAATACGAGCACAGCGCCTACCACATCGCCGAGGGCGAGCGGCTCTACACCTGGTTCAATTGCAACGGCTGCCACTTCAACGGTGGTGGCGGCATGGGGCCGGCGCTGATGGACGGCAAGTGGATCTACGGTTCGCGCATCGAGAACATCGCCCAGACCATCCGCGAGGGCCGGCCGAACGGCATGCCCTCCTTCCGCGGCCTGATCCCGGACGACCAGATCTGGGAGATCGCCGCCTATGTGCGGGCGATCGGAGGCTTCGTGCGCAAGGACATCGCGCCGTCGCGCAAGGACGACCTCAGCGCCCGTCCCTCGGAGAACCGGCTGCCGGCGCCGCCCGAGCGGCAGCGGGCGCCGACGCTGCCGACATCGGGCCAGGGCAAGTCATGACACGCGCGCGCCGGGCATGGCCGGTCATCACATCGCCGCTCCTTCTTTTCGGGTGCAGCGACTGGCAGTCCGCCCTCCACGTGCATGGCGACAATGCGCGTGCGACGCTTTCCCTGATCTGGACCTTCCTCATCATCTGCGCGGTGGTCTGGGTGCTCGTGATGCTGGCGCTCGCACTGGCGCTCCTGCGCCGCCGGCGGGCAGCGGAAGAGGAGCGGCCGCCGCTCGCCCTCGATCCGCGGCGCGAAGGCCGGTTCACCGCCGTCGTCGGCACCGCGGTCGGCGTCACCGTGCTCGTCCTCGTCGCGCTCACGACCTTCAGCTTCTTCACCGGCAAGTCCATCGCCTCGCTTTCCAGGAAGGAGACGCTCACCGTGCGTCTCACGGGACACCAGTGGTGGTGGGAGGTGCGCTACGAGGACGACGACCCCTCCCGCATCGTCACCAGCGCCAACGAGATCCACGTGCCGGTCGGCGAACCGGTGAAGGTCGAACTGCAGTCGACCGACGTCATCCACAGCTTCTGGGTGCCGAGCCTCGCCGGCAAGCGCGACCTCATTCCCGGCCGGCCGAGCGCGCTGACGATCGTCGCCGACAGGCCGGGGGTCTATCGCGGCCAATGCGCCGAGTTCTGCGGCTATCAGCACGCGCACATGGCGATCAGGGTGGTCGCCGAGGAGCGAAAGGCCTTCGAGGCCTGGCGCGCCGGCGAGCTTGCCGATGCCGCACCGCCGGCGAATGCCGAGGCCCGCCACGGCGAAGAGGTCTTCCTCTCGAAGGGCTGCGTCCTCTGCCACACCGTCCGCGGGACGCCGGCCGGCGGGATGACGGGCCCGGACCTCACCCATGTCGCGTCCCGCCGCGGCATCGCTGCCGATACGCTGCCGATGACGCGCGGCGCGCTCGCGGCCTGGATCGCCGATCCGCAGGCGGTGAAGCCGGGCGCCAACATGCCGCGCGTCGACCTCGATGCCGACGAGCTCAATGCCGTCGTCGCCTATGTCGGAGGCCTCAAATGAGCGTCCTGGCGACGCCTTCCGTCGACGAACGCCAGGCGGCGCTGAAGGGCGTGCGCGACATCGGCCTCAGCGATGGGGTGCTCAACGCCTACCTGCGCGAGAGCTGGAAGACGCCGCGCGGCCTCTACGGCTTCTTCGCGACCGTCGACCACAAGCTGATCGGCCGGCGCTACATCCTGACGGCCTTCTTCTTCCTGGCGCTCGCCGGGCTCTCGGCGATGGTCATGCGGTTCCAGCTCGCGACGCCGGAGTCCGGGCGGATCGGCCCCGATCTCTACGACCAGCTCTTCACCATGCACGGCACGACGATGATGTTCCTCTTCGCCGTGCCGGTCATGGAGGCCTTCGCCGTCTATCTCGTGCCGCTGATGATCGGCACCCGCAACCTCGCCTTCCCGCGCCTCAACGCCTTCAGCTACTGGATGTACCTCGCCGGGGGGACGATGATCTGGATCGCCTTCGCGCTCAATACCGGGGCGGATGCCGGCTGGTTCTCCTACGTGCCGCTCGCCGGCCCGGAATACGGCGTCGGCAAGCGCTCCGACTTCTGGGCGCAGATGGTCACCTTCACCGAGGTCTCCGCGCTCGCCGTCGCCGTCGAGATCATCGTGACGGTCTTCAAGCAGCGGGCGCCGGGCATGACGCTCGACCGCATCCCGCTCTATGTCTGGGCGGTGCTCGTCACGGCCTTCCTCATCCTCTTCGCGATGCCCGCCGTCATGGTGTCGAGCACCATGCTGATCCTCGACCGGCTGGTGGGCACGCATTTCTTCAACCCGGCGGAAGGCGGCGATCCGCTGCTGTGGCAGCACCTCTTCTGGTTCTTCGGGCACCCCGAGGTCTACATCATCTTCATTCCCGGGACGGGCTTCGTCTCCGGCGTCCTGCCCGCCTTCACGCGGCGGCCGGTCTTCGGCTACCTGGCGATCGTGCTGTCGCTGATCTCGATCGGCTTCCTCTCCTTCGGGCTCTGGGTCCACCACATGTTCGCGACGGGGCTGCCGCAGCTCGGCGCGAGCTTCTTCACGGCGTCCTCGATGATGATCGCGATCCCGAGCGGCGTTCAGATCTTCTGCTGGATCGCGACGATCTGGGGTGGGCGGCCGGTGTTCGCGACGCCGTTCCTCTTCGTCCTCGGCTTCATCTTCACCTTCGTCATCGGCGGCCTGACCGGCGTCATGGTCGCTTCCGTGCCGCTCGACCTGCAGGTGCACGACACGTACTTCGTCGTCGCGCATTTCCACTACGTGCTCGTCGGCGGCGCGGTCTTTCCGCTGATCGGCGCCGTCTACTACTGGTTCCCGAAGATCACCGGCCGGATGCTCGGCGAGCGACTCGGCCGGTGGAACTTCTGGCTCGTCTTCCTCGGCTTCAACGCGACCTTCTTCCCGATGCACATCCTCGGGCTCGAGGGCATGCCGCGCCGGGTCTACACCTATCCGCTCGAAAGCCCCTGGGGCGGCACCAACCTCTTCGTCAGCCTGTCGGCGATCGTGCTCTTCGCCGGTTTCGCGCTGCTTTTCGTCAACGTCGCGGTGAGCCTCAGGAGCGGCCGCGTCGCCGGCGACAACCCCTGGGGCGCCGGCACGCTCGAATGGGCGACGGCCTCGCCGCCGGCGCCCTACAACTTCCTCCGCATGCCTGTCGTCACGCACCGCGAGCCGCTCTGGGCGGAGCCGGAGACGCTGCCGGTCGTCGAGGGCCTCAGGGTCGATGCGCGCGAGGTGATCGCCGGCACGACGGCCGACGCGATCCCGCAGATCCGCGAGCCGTCGGCCGAGAACTCCATCTGGCCGTTCCTGTCGGCGATCGCCGTCGGGCTCACTTTCCTGGGGTCGATCTTCACGCCCTGGGCGGTCGTCTGGGGCGCCATCCCCTGTGGAATCGGCTTCATCGGCTGGTTCTGGCCGAAGGGCGAACCGGAGGACGAGGAATGAGCACGCGGTATCGCGTCGTCGCCGACGTCTCGCACCTGCCGACCTACGACTTCGGCTCGGGGAGCCCGATGTGGTGGGGCACGCTCGCCTTCGTCGCGCTCGAGGGCACGGGCTTCGCGCTCACCATCGGCAGCTATTTCTACCTCGCCTACCTGGCGCATGGCTGGCCGCTGTCCGCGCCGCCGCCCGATCTCCTGCCCGGGACGCTCGTGCTTGCCATCCTCATCGTCAGCCTCGTGCCGAACCATCTTGCCGAGCACTGGGCCCGGCAGCAGGACCTCTTCAAGGTGCGGATCGGAATGGTCGTCATGACCGTCGCGGCGATCGTGCCCTTGGTCGTGCGCATCTGGGAGTTCCCGGCGCTCCGGATCTCCTGGGACGAGAACGCCTATGGCTCGATCGTCTGGTTCCTGCTCGGGCTGCACACGGTGCACCTCATCACCGACGCCGGCGACACGATCGTGCTCGCCGGCCGGATGTTCACCCGACACGCGAAGTCCGGGAAGCGCTTCAGCGACGTCTGCGACAACGCCTTCTACTGGGACTTCGTCGTCGCCTCGTGGGTGGTGATCTACCTGGTGCTCTACTGGTTCCCGAGGGTCGTGTGATGGCGCAGACGATCCGTGACGGCATTGCATGGGCGGGCTTTGCGGCCGGACCCGCGGCCTGGGCGATCTCCTTCGAGCTCAACTATTCGATCACCCATTGGCAGTGCCTGGCGCATGCCCGGCCGGCGCCGCTGGTCTCGGCCGGCGCCATCGCGGTCGCGCTTGCCGGCGCCGGCCTTTCGTGGCGCGCCTACAGGACCGCGAGCCATGGCGTCGCGCCGCCGCTCACGGCGCGCACGCGCCGCTTCCTCGCCGGCACCTCGCTCGGGATGGCGCTGCTCTTCGCGCTCGCCATGGCGCTGCAGCTCGTCGCCGGGCTGATCTTCGGCGGGTGCGAGCTATGAGCCTCCTCGCCTCCAGCGCCCCCGGCCCCGCCGGCAGCTTCTGCGGCACCGTTCTCTTCGGCTGGACCGCCGATCTCTCCGTCACCGCTCCCCTCCTCCTGACGGCCGGCCTCTACGGGATCGGCGTCGCGCGGCTGTGGCGGCGCGCCGGCGCGGGCCGCGGCGCGCGCTTCGATCAGGTCGCCTGCTTTTCCGCGGGCTGGCTGGTGCTCGCCGCCGCCCTCGTCTCGCCGCTGCACGAGGCGAGTGAGCGGGTCTTCACCGCGCACATGATCGAGCACGAGCTGATCATGGCCGTCGCGGCGCCGCTTCTCGCCGTGTCGCGGCCGCTCGCGCCGATGCTCTGGAGCCTGCCGGCCGCGGCCCGCCGCGAGATCGGCGCCTGGCCGAAGGCCCGCTGGTTCCGGGCGCTCTGGCATGGGCTGACGACGCCCGTGGTGGCGACGCTGCTGCACGGGCTCGCCATCTGGCTCTGGCATGCGCCGCCGCTCTTCAAGGCGGCGCTCGCAAGCGAGCCGGTCCACTGGCTGCAGCACTTCTGCTTCCTCTTCTCCGCCCTTCTCTTCTGGTGGACGCTGTTCTTCAGCCGCGCGAGCCGCCGGAGCTTCGGGCCGGCGATCGGCCACCTCTTCGCGACGGCCGGCCACACCGGCCTGCTCGGCCTGCTCCTCGTCCTTTCGCCGCACGTCTGGTTCCCGGGACAGGGTATCGGCGCGGCCGCCTGGGGGCTGACGGCGATGGAGGACCAGCAACTCGCCGGCCTCGTCATGTGGATCCCGGCCAGCCTGATCTATGCCGGCGCGGCCATCGCGCTGGCCGGTGCGTGGATCGCGTCGAGCAGCCGCGGCAAGGAGCGCTTCGATGTCCTCCGGCCGAGCTAAGGTCCTGCTCCTCGCGACGCTCGCGCTCGTCGCGACGCTGGCGCTCGCCCTCCTGCCGCAACGCCTGCGGCTTTCCGCCTCCGGCGAAGCCTTCGACGAACGCGGCAGCCTGCGGCCGGGAGGCCTTGCGGTCCTCAGCGGCGCCGTCGTCCTGTGCCTCGCCGCCGCCGTCGTTGCGGCCCTGGTCCTCAGGGCGGGCACGGCCTCCGAGCGCCAGGAATGGCTGCTCGGCCTGACGGGCGGCGATCCGGCACGGGCGCCGCGGCTGATGGTGGAAAACGGCTGCGCCGGCTGTCACGTCATCCCCGGCGTTCCCGGAGCGAACGGCCGCACGGGTCCGGCCCTCGTCGACCTCGGCCAGCAGAAGTTCATCGCCGGCACGCTTCCCAATACGCCCGACAGCCTCGTCGCCTTCGTCCGCGACGCCCGCCGCTTCGTTCCCCACGGCGCGATGCCGAGCACCGGCATCAGCGAAGCCGACGCCCGCGCCATCGCCGCCTATCTCTATCAGTTGCGGCGTTGATGCGGAGGCCATCGGACCGCACATCGGCGATGTTCCACATCATGACGCTGGACCTGATCCCGCGGCACGGCGGCCTGCGGTTGCGCTGCCAGTATTGAGAACGCGATCCCGACGCGGTATCCCCTCAGCTCGCGGATTCAGATGGCAAGTGGCAGATTGATGGATGAGGTCAGCGGTCACCGGAGGGGGAAGTCCCCGAAGGAAGACATCATATACGAACGCATTCTCGAATTGATCATGGACAAGTTCCTTCGTCCGGGACAGCGCCTGAACGAAGCGAAACTTGCGGAAGTCCACGCCGTGCCGCGCTCCCGGGTCCGCCGGGTGCTCGAGCGGCTGCGCGACGAAGAGATCGTGACGTTCGAGCTGAACAAGGGCGCCTTCCTCTGCCGGCCGACCGTGGAGGAGGCGCACGACGTGTTCGAGACGCGGCGGCACCTCGAATATGCGGCGGCCCGCCTTGCCTGCGAGCGGGCGACGGCAACGGAGATCGCCGCTCTGCGCGACCAGATCCGGCGGGAGCAGGAGGTCTTCGATACGGGCCGGCGCGATGCCAACCGCATCGCCGGGGAGTTCCACGACCTGCTCGCCCGGACGACGAAGAACCCGATCCTGGAGAAGACGCTCGTCGGCCTGGTGCGCCGCTGCGTCCTGATCCAGTCGATCTACGAGGTCGAAAGCAAGGTGCTCTGCCTCACCGGCGAGCACGAGCAGATCGTCCAGGCGATCGAGAGCAAGGACGCGGAGACGGCTGTGTCGCTCATGGCCCATCATTTCGACCATATCATCGCGAGCCTCGACCTCTCGGAGGATCGGGAGCGGGAAACCGACATCTACGCACAGATGCAGTGACCGCAGCGCCTGGCGCGGCCGCCGGGCTTCCCCATCGAGCTCGCGCCCTGCGTGCCGGCTGCCACAGGCGGGGCGGCAGGCAGGCCGCCTCCGTGTACCGATCAGCGACGGGTCGTGGACCGACGCTTTCTCACCGACCCCCCTTGCCAAGGCGGATTCTCCCTTCTACGATTGCACGCACTTTTACAGACAATCTTGCAGGCGAATGACAGATGACGGATGAGAAGCGGGACTGCGTCGGCTACGGGCGGAGCCGGCCGGAAGGGACCTGGCCGAACGGCGCAAAGCTCGCAGTCAACGTCGTGGTCAACTACGAGGAAGGCTCGGAGCGGTCCTTCGCCATGGGCGACGGCGACCAGGAGCCGATGACCGAATGGGGCGCCTATCCGTTCCCCGCCTCGATCCGCAACCTCGCCATGGAATCGATGTACGAATACGGCTCGCGCGTCGGCGTCTGGCGGGTCCTCGACGCGCTCGGCGAGGCCGGCATCAAGGCGACCTTCTTCGCCTGCGCCGTTGCCTTCGAGAAGAACCCGGAGGTCGCCCGGGAGGTCGTGCGCGCCGGCCATGAGGTCTGCAGCCACGGCTATCGCTGGGAAGAGGTCTTCCGACTGACGCGCGAGGAGGAGCGCGAGCACATCCGGCTCGCCCTCGATTCCTTCGAGAAGACCTGCGGCAAGCGCCCCGTCGGCTGGTACTGCCGCTACGGGCCGAGCGTCCATACGCGTGAGCTCCTCGTCGAGAGCGGCCAGTTCCTCTACGACAGCGACGCCTATAACGACGACGTCCCCTATACCGTCGCCGTCGGGGGGCGCGAGCACCTCGTCCTTCCCTATACCTGCGACGTCAACGACCTCAGGTTCTGGATCGCGCCGGGCTTCATCAACGCCGACGACTTCTACCGCTATCTGTGCGAGAGCCTCGACGTCCTCCTCGCCGAGTCCGAAGGCGGCTTGCGGATGATGTCGATCGGCCTCCACCCGCGGATGATCGGCCGGCCCGGCCGGATCCGCTCGCTGTCGCGCTTCTTCGACTATGCGCGCGCGAAGAGCGGCATCTGGTTCGCGACGCGCGAGGAGATCGCCCGGGCCTGGCTCAAGCGCGGCGAGCGGAACGAACGCGATGCCGCGTGAGGTCGCCGCCTCGCCGATCAGCGCGGAAGCGGCGCGCGGGCTCTGCACGCTCCTCGGCGGTCCGGGTGCGGCGGTGCTGAGCGGCAACCCGCGTGCGGACGCCCGGCTCTCCATCGAGGTCGTAGCGGCGGCGGCCGTTTGGGGCAGCCTCGATGTGTCGGAAATGGAGCGCCATCCGGCTTCCGTGCAGGCCTTCATTCCGATGGATGCGAGCGCCTATCTCGTCGTCGTCTCGCCGCCCACGAAGGCGGATGTTCCGGACCTTTCCGACCTGCGCGCCTTCATCGTTCCGGGCGACGCCGTCCTGCAGTACGCGGCCGGCGTCTGGCACGTTCCAATCCGCACCGTCGGCAAGCCGGGCCGCTTCGGGATGGCGGTCAACAAGGCCGGCACCGCGGCGGATTGCGAGTTCGTCCGGGTCGAGCCGTTCAAAGTCACCCTTCCAGACAGTCAACCCGCCGGCGTCCGCGCCTGACGCCAAGCTTTCGAAGAACAGGGCCTTCCTCGATGTTCGATCTCGTTGTCCGGAACGGAACGATCGCGACCGCATCCGACGTCTTCGTCGCCGATATCGGCATCAGGGACGGCCGCATCGCCCAGATCGGCGGAACGATGAACGAAGCGGCCCGCGTCATCGATGCGAGCGGCAAATACGTCCTGCCGGGCGGCATCGACAGCCATGTGCACCTGTCGCAGCCGCAGCCGCCCGGCATCGAGATGTGCGACGACTTCGAAAGCGGCACGCGATCAGCCCTCGTCGGCGGCAACACGACGGTCATGCCCTTCTGCCTGCAGCGGAAGGGCCAGGGCCTGCGCGAGGCGCTGAAGGAGTATCACGCGCTTGCCGAAGGGCGCTGCCATACGGACGTCAGCTTCCACCTGATCGTCTCGGAAGTGACGCCCCATCTCCTCGGGCAGGAACTGCCGTCGGTCGTCGAGGACGGCTACACCTCCTTCAAGATCTTCATGACCTATGAGGACCTGCGGCTGCGCGACGACGAGATCCTCGCGACGATGGATGCGGCGCGCCGGACCGGCGCCCTCGTCATGGTCCATTGCGAGAACGAGGATGCGATCCGCTATCTCATCGGCCGGCACGAGGCCGAAGGCAACGTCGCGCCGAAGGCCCATGCGACGACGCGGCCGACGGTCGTCGAGCGCGAGGCGGCGCACCGGGCGCTGTCGCTTGCCGAGGTGGTGGACGTGCCGATCGTCATCGTCCACGTCTCGAACCGCGAGGCGATGGAGGAGATCAAGCGCGCCCGCGAGCGCGGCCGGAAGGTCGTCGGCGAGACCTGTCCGCAATACCTGATGCTGACGGCCGACGACCTCGACCGCGCGAACTGGGAGGGCGCGAAATACGTCTGCTCGCCGCCGCCGCGCGACAAGGCCTCGCAGGAGGCCTGCTGGGAGGGGCTCGAGCGCGGCATCTTCGAGATCTACTCCTCCGACCACTGCCCGTTCCGGTTCCAGGACGACGCAGGCAAGCTGAATGCGCGCGGCAAGACCAGCTTCCGCCACATCCCGAACGGCATCCCCGGCATCGCGACGCGCCTGCCGATCCTCTTCTCCGAGGGCGTCATGAAGGGGCGGATCGACCTTCCGCGCTTCGTGGCGCTGGCGGCCACCAACCACGCCCGAACCTACGGGCTCTATCCGCGCAAGGGCGTCATCGCCATCGGATCGGACGCCGACATCGCCATCTGGGACCCGGACGAGAAGCGGGTCATCCGGCACGAGGACCTTCGCGACGCCTGCGACTACAGCCCCTACGAGGGGCTCGAAGTCCAGGGCTGGCCGACGACGGTCATCCTCAGGGGCGAGGTCGTCGTCGACGACGGCGCGCTGATCGAAAAGCGCAGCGGCACGCATCTGCCGCGGCTGAAATCGGAACTCGTGGAGCCGCAGCGCCCGGTTGGCCGCAACCGCAGCGCTGCAGAGGCTTCGGCATCCTGATCCACTGGGAGGAAAGCATGCAACACGTTTCAAACATCTCGACGACCAGCGGGCAAGCGCTGGAAACGCAGCTGACGCACGCCCTCGACACGATGCGCGTCAGGGGCGCCCACATCTGGCTCCTGCTGCTCGTCTCCTTCGGCGCGCTGCTCGACGCGATGACGCAGGCCAATATCGGCCTCATCGCGCCGCGGCTCGCGCAGTTCTGGGGAACGAGCCCGTTCCAGCTCGGCCTTCTTTCGACGCTGACCTTCTTCGGCATGGCGATCGGCTCGGTGCTCGCCGGCTACACGAACGACCGGTTCGGCCGCAAGTTCACCTATACCTACAACCTGCTGCTCTTCACGCTCGGGTCGCTGCTCGCCGGCGTCTCGGGCAACATCAAGATCCTGCTCGTCGCCCGCTTCATCTGCGGCGTCGGCCTCGGCGGCGAGTTGAGCACCGCGCTGACGCTGGTCTCCGAGGTGATGCCGACGCGGGTGCGCGGCGCCGCACTCGGCGTCGTCAACGTCGCCGCCGGCGGCTTCGGCCTGCTCATCGCGCCGGCGATCGTCACCCTCATGCTCGGACCGTTCGAGAATTTCTTCGGCGGGCCGGAAGTCGCCTGGCGCTGGGTCCTCGGGATCATGGCGATCCCGGCGCTGACGATCTTCATCTACCGGATCTTCCTGCCCGAATCGCCGCGCTACCTTCTCGCGCAGGGCCGCATCACGGAAGCGAACTCCGTCCTCACCCGGCTTTCGCTGAACCGCCTGCGCAAGCCCCGCGACATGGTGGTGCGGGAATTCATCACCGATGCCGCCTCGCAGCGCCTCGTCACCGAACGCGTTCCCTTCTCCTCGATCTTCCAGGGCGATCTGTTCCGGCGCACGATGATCGTCTGGACGACGATCGCGATGACCTTCGGCGCGCAGCTCACGATCCTCGTCTTCATGCCGACGGTGCTCGTCTCGCGCGGCTACGACGTTCAGTCCTCGCTGCTCTACACGACGATCATCAACATCGGCGGTCTGCTCGGGGCGGTGCTGGCGAGCTTCTTCGGCTACCGCGTCAAGCGTCGCATCGTCCTCGGCTTCGGCTCGGTGCTCGCGATCTTCGTCGCGCTCGCCTTCGGCTATTCCGAGCAGTTCGGCACGATCCTGTTCTTCGGCGGCTTCCTGCAGGTCATGTTTATCCTGTTGAACACGACCGCCTGGATGTGGGCGCCGGAGCTCTATCCGACCCGCGTGCGCGGCTTCGGCACGGGATGCGCCGTCACCGTCGGCTTCCTCTCCGCCTCGATCTTCCCGCTGCTCGCCGGCTACCTCTTCGAGACCGGCGGCGTGACCGCCATGTTCACGATGATCGCCGCGATGTACGTGGTGATGAGCCTCGCGGTGCGGTTCGGCCCGGAGACGCACGGCAAGTCCCTCGAAAGCGTCAGCGGCTTCTGACGCGTCAGCCGCCCCGCCGCCGGTTTCCGACAGGAGATCGGTCGTCATGAGAAGGCGCCGCCGCTTGCGAAGCGGCGGCGCTTTCGTTGTGATCGTGGCCCGGCTTGGCCTCACCTGTCCCGATGGCGGTGGGATTGTCAGTTCTGTCGTCATTTGACAGATTTTCCCCAACGCCCGCCTCGCGGTTTGACGGCGGATGGCGGAGGGGGAGATCCATGGGACGCGCGGCCGACTTCGAAGCCTTGAGTGTGACGAGCCTTTCCATGCGACTGGAGCAGGTCGACGGGCTGCGGGAAAAGATCGGCGGCGATTCCGCACAGTGGAAGATCAGAGAGGTCGGCGACGGGAACCTCAATCTCGTCTTCATCGTCGAGGGGCCGCGCGGCGGGGTCGTCGTCAAGCAGGCGCTTCCCTATGTCCGGCTCGTGGGCGACAGCTGGCCCTTGCCGCTCAAGCGCGCCTTCTTCGAGTATCACGCCCTCTCCCGGCAGGCCGAACGCGATCCGGGAATGGTGCCGGAAATCTTCCACTTCGACGAGGCGCAGGCGCTGATCGTCATGGAATATCTGCACCCGCACATCGTCCTGCGCCGCGCCTATATCGAAGGGCAGCGCCTGCCGAAAGTGGGACGCGACCTCGGGCTTTTCGTGGCGAGGACGCTCTTCCTCGGGTCAGACCTGGGAATGGATGCGCCGGCGAAGAAGAAGGACATGGCTCTCTTCGCCGGCAATATCGAGCTTTGCGACATCACGGAGAACCTCGTCTTCACGGACCCCTATTTCGACGCGCCGATGAACCGCCACACGCCGTGCCTGCGCGAGACCGTCGCGACGCTGCGCGCCGACCGCGACCTCAAGGTCGAGGCGCAGCATCTCAAATATCTCTTCAGCGCCTCGGCCCAGACGCTCCTGCACGGCGATCTGCACACCGGCTCCGTCATGGTGACGGCGGAGGACACACGCGTCATCGATCCCGAGTTCGCCGTCTACGGACCGATGGCCTTCGATATCGGCATGCTGCTCGCAAATTTCTGGATGTCCTACTTCTCGCAGGCAGGCCATGAGGACGACGGCCCGCGCGACGCGATGCGGGCCTACCTTCTGGACACGGTCGGCGAAATCTGGCGGACCTTCACGGCGGAGTTCTCGCGCCTCTGGACGTCGCGGCGCGGCATCCTCTATCCGAAGGCGCTCTACGAGGATCAGGGCGATCCGCTCGGCGCCCGCCAAGCGCTCGATCATCTCCTGCACGACATCTGGCGGGACATGCTCGGCTTTGCCGGCGTCGAAATCCATCGCCGCATCCTCGGCCTGGCGCACAACGCCGATTTCGAGGCCATCGGCGACGAGGCGCTGCGGGCCGCCTGCGAGCGGCCGGCGCTCGAATTCGGCCGCCACCTCGTCGTCAACCGGTGTCGCCTGGCGGGCCTCGACGCGGTCCACGCAACGGCACGCAACCTGATCGGGGAGAAACGCGCGTGAACGTCGAAGGCCGGCACTACACGACCATCTGGCTGAACGAGGACGGCCGCTCCGTCGACATCATCGATCAGCGGTGGCTGCCGCACGCGTTCCGCGTGGCGACGCTGCGCACGCTCGGTGATTTCGCCACCGCGATCCGCGACATGTGGGTGCGCGGCGCACCGCTCATCGGCGTGACGGCCGCCTACGGCGTCGCCTGCCGCATGGCCGAGAATCCCTCCGATGATGCGTTGGACGACGCCTGGGAGACTTTGCACGCGACGCGCCCGACGGCGATCAACCTCAGGTGGGCGCTCGACGCGATGCGCGCGCACCTGCGGGCGCTGCCACCCAATGCGCGGGCGAAGGCGGCTTACGAAAAGGCTGCAAGCCTCGCCCGCGAGGACGTCGGGATCAACAAGGCGATCGGCGCGAACGGCCTCGAGATCATCCGCGACATCGCCGCGCGGAAGCAGCCGGGCGAGCCTGTGAACATCCTGACGCACTGCAATGCCGGATGGCTCGCCACGGTCGACTACGGCACCGCGACCGCACCGATCTTCCTTGCCGCCGACGAAGGCATTCCGCTGCACGTCTATGTCGATGAACCGCGGCCGCGCAACCAGGGCGCCTCTCTGACGGCCTGGGAGATGGTGGGGCATGGCGTGCCGCACACGCTGATCGTCGACAATGCCGGCGGTCATCTCATGCAGCGCGGCAAGGTCGACATGGTCCTCGTCGGCACGGACCGCACGACGGCGGCCGGCGACGTCTGCAACAAGATCGGCACCTATCTGAAGGCGCTGGCGGCGGCCGACAACAACGTCCCCTTCTACGTCGCGCTCCCCTCGCCGACGATCGACTGGAGCGTGACCGACGGGATCGGGCAGATCCCGATCGAGGAACGCGGCGACGACGAGGTCTCGCAGGTCTGGGGCAAGGCCGCCGACGGCACCGTGACGCGCGTCCGCATCTCGCCCGAGGGGACGCCCGCGGGAAACCCGGCCTTCGACGTGACGCCGGCGCGCCTCGTGACCGGACTGATCACCGAGCGCGGCACCGTCGCGGCATCGGCGGAGGGGCTCGCGCCTCTCGCGCCGAAGCGCTGATCGTCGATCGAGCCCGCGGCGTCCCTCACGCTCCGTCGCGGGCCTCGACCTCTTCTTCCGGCTGCCGCCATCGAACGAACTGTCGTCTCCAGCCGCGTCACGTGACGTATTGTCGCGCCGCAGATCGCCTGTCATACTTCGTCGCCCTGTTGGGAGACAGGTGTTTGAGGGAGGTAGTCATGGCAGGTTCCAAAGGCCCGAGCCGTCGCGATTTTCTTGCTGGAGCGTCGCTTGGGGGAGCAGCAGCATTGTTGGGTGGCATGGGGCTCAGCCCGGCCATGGCGGCGGAGGCGGCCGCCGGACGTTCCGAGAAGCCGCTGAAGGCGGCGTTCTCGAATGCCGGCCTGCAGGCGACCTGGTGCGCCCAGGGCAAGCAGGCCGCGGAATACTGGGGCAAGCTGTTCAACGTCGAGGTGACGTGGTTCGACGGCCAGCTCGACGCCGTCAAGCAGCGCGCGGCGATCGACAACATGGCGTCCCAGAAATGGGACTTCGTCGCGATCCAGGCCTTCGGCATCGGCACGCTGACGCAGCCCGTCAAGAAGATGATCGACGCCGGGATCCCCGTCATCGACATGGACACGCTGATCGCCCCGCTCGATCAGATCGACATCCACGCTTTCCTCGCTCCTGATAACGAGTTCATGGGCGCTTCGGTGACCCAGGCCCTCGTCAGCGCGATCGGCGGCAAGGGCAAGATCATCATGACGCAAGGCGCCCTCGGCCATACCGGCGCGCAGGGACGCACGCGCGGCTTCCAATCGGTCATCAAGCAGCACCCCGACATCGAGGTGCTCGACACCCAGCCGGCCGACTGGGACGTCTCCAAGGTCGCGCGGCTGTGGGAGACCTACCTGACGAAATACCCGCAGATCGATGCCGCCTATTTCCACAACGACGACATGGCGCTCGCCGCCTACAACGTGATGAAGGCGCACAACCGCACCGGCATCAAGATCGGCGGCTGCGATGCCATGCCGCCGGCGCTTGCCGCCGTCGCCGACGGGCGGATGCACGCGACGGTGCGCAACCCGTCCTGCCGCATCCATGGCGGCGCCATCGTCGCCGGCGTCGCGGCCGTGACCGCCGGTGAGAAGACCGGTGAGGGCGGCATTCCGAAGAACGTGGTCACCGACGGCCCGGTCGTCACCAAGGCGAACGCAGCCGGCATGCTGTGGATGGAAGACCACTTCCTGATCTGATCCCGCTCCGTGGCGGGGGCGCCGCCGGCGTCCCCCCCGTTCCACGCAACGGATCGTAGGGGGCATGACAAACGAGACCGAAGAAGGCGCATCACGGCTGGCGCGCCTGCGCATGGAAGGCATCTCCAAGTCGTTCGGCGGCGTCACGGCGCTGCGCGACGTCGATTTCGTGCTTCGCGCCGGCGAGGTGCACGGGCTCGTCGGCGAGAACGGCGCCGGCAAGTCGACGCTGATGAAGATCATCGCAGGCGTGCACACGGAATATGAGGGCCGCATGCTGATCGAGGGCGAGCCGGTGCGCTTCCGCTCCGCCCGCGACGCGCTCGCCGCCGGCATCGGCATGGTGCACCAGGAGCTCAGCATCGTCCCGGATCTCACCGTCGCCGAAAACGTCTATCTCGGCAAGCAGCCGACGAAGGGCGGCTTCGTCGACTGGAAGGCGATGCAGGACGGCGCGCGCTCGCAGCTCCAGAGCCTCGGCCTCGACGTCGATCCCGGCGCGACGATGGGCTTGCTGCCGATCGGGCTGCAGCAACTGATCGAGCTGGCGCGCGTCCTGTTCTCCGGCGCGCGCATCGTCATCCTCGACGAGCCGACCTCGGCGCTGTCGCCACCGGAGGTGCAGCGCCTCTTCGCGGTGCTGCGGAACGTGCGCGCCAGCGGCCGTTCCATCATCTTCATCTCGCATTTCCTCGACGACATCCTGTCGATTTCCGACACCGTCACCGTTTTCCGCAACGGCCGGCGCGTCGTCACCGAAAGCGCCGGCAGCGTCGACAAGAGCTGGGTCATCGAACAGATGATCGGCCGCGGCCACGAGGACCTCGAGGAGAGCTATACCGGCGCGATCGCCCTCGACAGCAAGCCCGCCGCTCCGGTCGTGCTCGCCACGCGCGGCCTCGGATTCGGCCGCGCCTTCAGCGACGTCTCGGTCGAGGTGCGGGCCGGCGAGGTGCTCGGCATCTACGGCTTCATGGGCTGTGGCCAGATCGAGTTCGCCCGCACGCTCTTCGGAAAGCTCCGGCCGGGTTCGGGCACGCTTTCGATCGATGGCCGCGACCTGCGCCTGAAGAACACCGCGGCTGCGCGGCGCGCCGGTGTCGCCTTCGTGCCGGAAAGCCGGCGGTCGATGCTCTTCTACCAGGAGCCGGTCTTCAAGAACGTGTCGATCAGCACGCTCGGCCGCATCTCGCGGCTCTGGCTGAGGCCCGGCGCCGAGCGGGCGATGGCGCGCGAGCAGGCGCAGGCGCTGAATATCCGGCCGGCGAGCGTGACGACGCTGCTCGCGAGCCTCTCGGGCGGCAACCAGCAGAAGGTGGCGCTGGCGAAGTGGCTGACCTATCGCCCGCGCGTCCTGGTGCTCAGCGAGCCGACGCGCGGCATGGACGTCGGCGCCAAGGACGACGTCGTCAAGATCGTGCGGACGCTCAGCGCCGAGGGGCTGGCGATCGTCGTCGTCTCAGCCGAGCCGGAGACCGTGCTGTCGCTCGCCGACCGCATCCTGGTGATGAAGAAAGGGCGGATCGTGCGCGAGTTCGCCAGCGAGACGATCAGCAAGGACCGCCTGCTCGAAGCCGCCTGAGAGGAACCCCGATGAACATGCCGATGCCATCGACAGCCAAAGGCGCCTCCTGGCGCGGCCG
>JBQCEN010000253.1:0-8693 GCA_051960215.1 Pararhizobium sp. | reverse complement strand
CCTTCGATCTCCCTCCTTGCGGGGAGATGTCGGCGCAGCCGACAGAGGGGAGCGAAAGCCTCTCCTCTGTCCGCGACGCTGGCGAAGGCTGAAAGGCAGCACCCCCTCTGTCACCTTCGGTGACATCTCCCCCGCAAGGGGGGAGGTCAGGAGAATGAAGAGTGGCACCAAAGAAGAAAGCCGGCCCGGCGCACAAGGTCGTCGCCGAGAACCGCAAGGCCCGTTTCAACTACGAGATCGTCGATACGATCGAGGCCGGCCTCGTGCTGACGGGTACGGAGGTCAAGTCGCTGCGCGAGGGTAAGGCGAACATCGCCGAGTCCTACGCGACGGACGAAGGCGGCGAAATCTGGCTGATCAACTCCTATCTGCCGGAATATCTGCAGGCGAACCGCTTCAACCACGAGACCCGCCGCCGCCGGAAGCTGCTGCTCAACAAGCGCGAGGTCAATCGCCTCGCCGGCGCCGTGCAGAAGGATGGCATGTCGATCGTGCCCCTCCGCATCTATTTCAACGACCGCGGCCGGGCGAAGCTGGAGATCGCGCTCGCGCGTGGCAAGAAGCTCCACGACAAGCGCGAAGCCTCCAAGGAGCGGGACTGGAACCGCCAGAAGGCGCGGCTGCTCAAGGAGCACGGCTAGGGAGCGGTTATCTTCCTTCCGAGGCGGCTTCGTCTTCTTCGTCAAGAAACGTCCTGATTTCCCTGAAGACGCTGTCGAACATGGCTTCGGTCAAGCGGCCGGTGTTGGTGTTGTAGCGCGAGCAGTGGTAGCTGGAGAAGAGCGACAGACCGTGGATTTCGGTGCGCCCGCCATGGGTGAAGGCGTGGGCGGCGACGCGGGCGCCGAGCGCGCGCACCGTCGTCTCGTGGGCGATCTTGCCGAGCGTCAGGAGCGCCTTGAGGCGCGGCATGCCGGCGAGCGTCGCGGCGAGGAAGCGGCGGCAGGTCGCGATCTCCGCGCCGATCGGCTTGTTCATCGGCGGCACGCAGCGCACCGCATTCGTCACCGCCGCGTCGACGAGCGTCAGCCCATCGTCCGGCCGCGCAGCGAAAGTGCCGCGCGAGAAGCCGTAGCGGTCGAGCGTCCTGTAAAGGAGGTCGCCGGCATAGTCGCCGGTGAAGGGCCGTCCCGTCCTGTTGGCGCCCCGAAGGCCGGGCGCCAGTCCGACGACGAGCAGGCGCACCGCCTCCAGCCCCTCCGCGGGATACCAGGTCGCAACCGGCGCGTTGTGCCACTCCGGGTGGGCGATCCGCTGCTCGGCGACGAAGGCGTGGAGGCGGGGGCAGAGCGGACAGTCGCGGTCCGGTTCGCGGCATTCGAGCGAAGGCAATGACGGCATGAGGAGCGAGGATCTATTCGTCGCAATCGTCGCCTGAGGCGGCGGCCGGCTGCTTGCGCACCGGCCGGTCGGAAATCTCGCGCCCGACCTCGGCCCTGAGGCTCACGAGGTCGATGAAGTGATCCGCCTGGCGCCGCAGGTCGTCGGCGATCATCGGCGGCTGCGTCGTCAGCGTCGAGACGACAGAGACCTTGCGGCCGCGCCGCTGCAGCGCCTCGACGAGCGTCGTGAAATCGCCGTCGCCGGAGAAGATGACGAGGTGGTCCACCGTCTCCGCCTGCTCCATGGCATCGACGGCGAGTTCCATGTCCATGTTGCCCTTGATCTTGCGCCGGCCGGTGGAGTCGGTGAACTCCTTCGCCGGTTTCGTGACGACCTTGTAGCCGTTGTAGTCGAGCCAGTCGATGAGAGGGCGGATGGAGGAGTATTCCTGATCTTCGACGAGCGCCGTATAGTAATAGGCGCGAAGCAGATAGCCTCTCTTCTGGAAGGACTTTAAAAGCTTCCGGTAGTCGATGTCGAAGCCGAGGCTCTTCGAGGCGGCATACAGGTTTGCCCCGTCTATGAAGAGCGCAATTTTTTCGCGGGGATCAAACATCAACTATGTCCTTAAAACAGGCCTAAGTGGAACCACAGCCGCGATATAGGCGCGGGCGGCACACTCTGTCACGTCTGTCCGACATTCCGAAATAATTTGTGCACCGGTATTGAATAACCGTTAATTTGCCGTTCAGGTTCCATCGCCGTCAAGGGGCTGAATCGCGGCAGGAGATCATGCGGAAGGGCGAAGCCTCCGCCTTGCTGTTGCGTACGCCGGTGAAGCAGAAAAAATTTGCAGTTCTTCCTGCAAACCGGTAACGAGAGGCCAATCCCGAATTCCGCGAACGCAAGAGGACAGGCCATGGCCCGTGTCACAGTCGAAGATTGCATTGACAAGGTAGACAATCGTTTCGAACTCGTCCTGCTGGCGAGCCACCGCGCCCGGCTGATTTCGCAGGGCGCCGCGATCACCGTCGACCGCGACAACGACAAGAACCCCGTCGTCGCGCTGCGCGAGATCGCCGACGAGACGCTGTCTCCCGGCGACCTGAAGGAAGACCTGATCCATTCGCTGCAGAAGAACGTCGAGATCGATGAACCCGAGCCCGATGCTTCGACGCTCGTCGCGCCCGACGAATCCGGCGTGCCGGTCGCCGACGCCGAGGGTGGCGCCGACGACGACCAGCCGGAGGCGGTCGCTTTCGACCGTATGTCGGAAGAAGAGCTGCTTGCGGGCATCGAGGGCCTCGTGCCGCCGGAGAAGAGCGACGACTACTAAGCCTTGCCGGGCCGCACAGGCGGCCCCAGGCCATGATCGATCGATCCGAAAGCGCGTCGGCCGGGAAGGGGCCGGCGCGCTTTTGTTCATCTTTTCCGCTTAGACCAAATTCGGACGAAGTGTCGGGCTTCGATCGGCATCCGGAGGAGGCCGACGGCGAAGGCCGGGAATGACGGAGAGCGCGCCAGATGATGCGCCAGTACGAGCTCGTCGAGCGCGTGCAGAAATACAAGCCGGACGTCAACGAGGCCCTGCTCAACAAGGCCTATGTCTACGCCATGCAGAAGCATGGTCAGCAGAAACGCGCCAGCGGCGATCCTTACATTTCGCATCCTCTCGAGGTCGCGGCGATCCTCACCGACATGCGCCTCGACGAGTCGACCATCGCCGTCGCCCTCCTGCACGACACGATCGAGGATACGACCGCGACGCGCGGCGAGATCGATGCGCTGTTCGGAGAGGACATCGGCGCCCTCGTCGAGGGCCTGACGAAGCTGAAGAAGCTCGACCTCGTCACCAAGCGGGCGAAGCAGGCGGAAAACCTGCGCAAGCTCCTGCTCGCGATCTCGGACGACGTGCGCGTCCTCCTCGTCAAGCTTGCCGACCGGCTGCACAACATGCGCACGCTGGATTTCGTGCCGCCGGAAAAGCGCGCCCGTATCGCCGAAGAGACGATGGACATCTACGCGCCGCTCGCCGGCCGCATGGGCATGCAGGACATGCGCGACGAGCTCGAGCAGCTCGCCTTCCGCCACATCAATCCCGAAGCCTACGACACGGTCACGAAGCGCCTCGAGGAGCTTTCGGCGAAGAATGCCGGCCTCATCCGCAAGATCGAGGACGAACTCGGCGCGCTGTTTGCCGAGAAGGGGCTGAAGGCGACGGTCAAGGGTCGGCAGAAGAAGGCCTATTCGGTCTTCCGCAAGATGCAGTCGAAGTCGCTCTCCTTCGAGCAGCTTTCCGACGTCTACGGTTTCCGGATCATCGTGGAGAACGTCGACGCCTGCTACCGCGCGCTCGGCATCGTCCATACCCGCTGGTCCGTCGTGCCGGGCCGCTTCAAGGACTATATCTCGACGCCGAAGCAGAACGACTACCGCTCGATCCACACGACGATCATCGGCCCGTCACGCCAGCGCGTCGAGCTCCAGATCCGCACCGCCTGGATGCACGATGTCGCCGAATACGGCGTCGCCGCCCACGCGCTCTACAAGGACGGCGGCGTCGCCGGCGATCCGGCGGCGCGTGACTCCAATGCCTATTCCTGGCTGAGGCGGACCATCGAGTCCCTGGCCGACGCCGACAATCCGGAGGAGTTCCTCGAGCACACGAAGCTCGAACTCTTCCAGGACCAGGTCTTCTGCTTCACGCCGAAGGGCCGGCTGATCGCGCTGCCGCGCGGCGCGACGCCGATCGACTTCGCCTATGCCGTCCATACCGAGGTCGGCGATACCTGCGTCGGCGCCAAGATCAACGGCCGCATCATGCCGCTCGTGACCCGCCTCGGGAACGGCGACGAGGTCGAGATCATCCGTTCGGGCGTGCAGGTCCCGCCGCCCGCCTGGGAGGAGATCGTCGTGACCGGGAAGGCGCGGGCGGCGATCCGGCGGGCGACGCGGGCGGCCGTGCGCAAGCAATATTCCGGCCTCGGCTTCCGCATCCTCGAAAGGACTTTCGAGCGCTCCGGCAAATCGTTCAGCCGGGAACTCCTGAAGCCGGTGCTGCACCGTCTCGGCCACAAGGAGGTCGACGACGCCGTGGCGGCCGTCGGCCGCGGCGAGCTCGCATCCCTCGACGTCCTGAAGGCGATCTATCCGGACCATCAGGAAGAGCGCCCGCAGAAGATCAAGCCGGCCCACGACGAAGGCTGGTTCAACCTGCGCAGCGCCGCGGGCATGATCTTCCGCCTGCCGACCCGCTCCAAGGGCAACAAGAACGGCACGAAGCGCAAGAAGGCCGACAAGGTCGGCCCCGAAGCGCTCCCGATCCGCGGCGTCGGCGGCAACTCCGTCGTGCACTTCGCTCCGGCGGGCGCCGTGCCGGGCGACCGCATCGTCGGCATCATGGAGCCCGGTCACGGCATCACGATCCATCCGATCCAGTCGCCGCTTTTGACCCGCTTCGACGACGAGCCGGAGCGCTGGATCGACGTGCGCTGGGACCTCGACGTCGAGAACAAGCGCCGTTTCCCGGCCCGCATCGCCGTCAACGCGATCAACGAGCCCGGCGCGCTTGCCGACGTCGCGCAGGCCATCGCCGCCAACGACACGAATATCGCCAACCTGAGCATGGTCCGCCGCGCGCCGGACTTCACCGAGATGCTGTTCGACCTCGAGGTCTGGGACCTCAAGCACCTGAACCTGCTCCTCCTGCAGTTGAAGGATCTTGCTTGCGTCTCGACGGCGGCCCGGCTTTACGAGTAATGCGGTGAGGATTTGAGACGGCAGCCGCAGAAAGGCAGATGTACTTCGGGAAGGCCGTGGTCACACGATCGTCTTTCCGCCGCGGCACATCGACCCGACATCGACTGAAAGGGGCGCGGGGAGGGCGCGAAGCTTGTCATCCCCTTGCCCGCAGCACCATATTGAGAACGCCATGTTGTTCAGACGCCGGAAGCCAGCGACAATCGGAGAGCGCATCAGGACCTATCTTTGGCCCCGGCGTTCCTTCTCGCGCTCCATCCAGTATTTCGCCAAGCGCGTCCTTCGATTGACGGCGTCTCCGCATGCCATTGCCGCAGGCGTTGCGGCGGGCGTCTTCGCGTCCTTCTCGCCGTTTCTCGGCTTTCATTTCATCATGGCCGTCGTGCTCGCCTATCTGCTTGCCGGCAACCTCGTCGCGGCGGTCGTCGGGACGGGCGTCGGCAATCCGCTGACCTTCCCGTTCATCTGGGCCGGCAGCTATGAACTCGGCACCTTCATCGTCAACCGCGGGGCGATGGACGGGAGACACATCAACTTCGCGAAGATGTTCCGCCACTTCCATTTCATCGAGCTCTGGAAGCCGATCCTCGAGCCGATGGCGGTCGGCGGCACCATCCTCGGCCTTGGCGCCGGGCTGATCTTCTACGGCATCACGTATTGGGGCGTGACCGTCTTCCGCGAGCGTCGCCGGATACGCATGGCGGAACGGGCGAGGGCGCGCACGGAGCGGTCCTATTCCGGTCACCAGACGATCTGAACGCGCGCGGCTCTTTCCGAAGACAGCCTTGACTTGCCGTCGGCAAGGATGAAAACGGCGCCATGATCATCGGCATCGGCAGCGACCTCATCGACATCCGCCGCATCGAGCGCACGCTCGAGCGTTACGGCGAGCGCTTCACGCGGCGCTGCTTCACCGAGATCGAACGCGCGAAGTCGGACCGGCGCAAGGAGCGCGCCGCCTCCTACGCCAAGCGCTTCGCCGCCAAGGAGGCCTGCTCGAAGGCGCTCGGCACCGGCCTTGCGCAGGGCGTCTTCTGGCGCGACATGGGCGTCGTCAACCTGCCGGGCGGAAAGCCGACGATGCGGCTGACGGGCGGCGCGGCAAAGCGTCTCAAGGAAATCGTGCCGGATGGCCTGGACGCGGCGATCCACGTGACGATCACGGACGAGTTCCCGCTGGCCCAGGCCTTCGTCATCATCGAGGCCATTCGCGCCGAGCCCGCCTGACCCAGCGTCTTTGTTGCCGCCACCCGGTGAAGTCTGTAGAGAGGGGCGTCCGCCCGCCCGGAAAGAGGAATCGATGAGCGTGTCCGAGAAGACAAGGAAGAGGGAAAGCGCCCTCGGCGAAAACATCAAGGTCATCATCCAGGCCCTGATCCTCGCTCTCGTGATCCGCACGTTCCTGCTCCAGCCGTTCAGCATTCCATCGGGATCGATGATGCCGACGCTGCTCGTCGGCGACTACATGTTCGTCTCGAAATACGCCTACGGCTATTCGAAATATTCGTTTCCGTTCTCGTTCGACCTGTTCGACGGGCGGATCTGGGAAGGAAAGCCGAAGCGCGGCGACGTCGCCGTCTTCCGTCTGCCGAGCAACCCGAGCGTCGATTACGTCAAGCGCGTGATCGGCCTTCCGGGCGACCACATCCAGGTGCGCGACGGCGTGCTCTACATCAACGACAAGGCCGTGCCCCGCACGCCCGACGGCACCTTCCATCCGAAGGGGCGCTACGATACAGGCGAGGACGTCCCTGTCTATCGCGAGACGCTGCCGAACGGCGTCAGCTACGACACGCTGGACCTGACGCCGAACTCGCCGGGCGACAACACGAAGGTCTTCGACGTTCCGCCCGGCCACTATTTCATGATGGGCGACAACCGCGACAACTCGCTCGATAGCCGCTTCGACGTCGGCTATGTCCCGCTTGAAAACTTCGTGGGCCGCGCGAATATCATTTTCTTCTCGATCCGGGACGATGTCTCTCCCCTGGAATTCTGGAAGTGGCCAAGCGATCTGCGTTTCGACAGGCTGTTCAAGTCCGCACAGCGATGAGCAAGGTGAAGGCGCTTCGCCCGGAGGAGCGCGCCCGCTTCGAGGAGCTGATCGGCGTCACCTTCAAGGACAAGGCGCGGCTCGACCGGGCGCTCACCCATTCGAGCGCGCGCAATGCGGACAGCGGAAACTATGAGCGGCTCGAATTCCTCGGTGACCGCGTGCTCGGCCTTTGCATCGCCGAGCTGCTTTTCACGCGTTTCCGCACGGCGACGGAGGGAGAGCTCTCCGTGCGCCTGAACCAGCTCGTCAGCGCCGAGACCTGCGCGCAGGTTGCCGACGACCTCGGCCTGCACGAATTCATCCGCACCGGCGCCGACATCAAGAAGGTGACCGGGCGGCGCATGGCGAACGTACGCGCCGACGTCGTCGAGTCGCTGATCGGCGCGATCTATCTCGACAGCGGGCTCGAGACGGCGCGCCGCTTCATCCTCGCCCACTGGGAGGAGCGCGCGGCGAGCGCGGCGACAGCCCGCCGCGACGCCAAGACCGAGCTTCAGGAGTGGTCGCACGCGAGGTTCGGCGTGACGCCGCTCTATCGCGTGGCGGAACGGTCCGGTCCGGACCATGAGCCGCAGTTCACCGTGGTCGTCGAGGTCGAGGGCCTTGAGCCGGAGACCGGCATCAGTCGCTCCAAGCGCGCCGCGGAGCAGGAAGCGGCCGCCCGCCTGCTCCAGCGCCAGGGCGTCTGGCAGGCGAGCGCGTCCCACGGCAACGGCATCGAAGGGAGCGGAATGTGAACGAGCCGACGGAACGGCCTGCAAGCGAGACGGACGCTGCCGGCGCCGGCAGCGCAACGCGGTCCGGCTTCGTCGCCCTCATCGGGGCGCCGAACGCCGGCAAGTCGACGCTCGTCAACCGCTTCGTCGGCGCCAAGGTGTCGATCGTCAGCCACAAGGTGCAAACGACGCGCGCCATCGTCCGCGGCATCGTCATCCGCGACCGCACGCAGATCGTATTCGTCGACACACCCGGCATCTTCAAGCCGCGCCGGCGGCTCGACCGGGCGATGGTGACGACCGCCTGGGGCGGGGCGCACGACGCGGACGTCATCCTCTTCCTCGTCGACGCCGAGCGCGGCCTGAAGGGCGATGCCGCCGACATCCTGAAGGGGCTCGCCGAGGTCGCGCGGCCGAAGGTGCTGCTCCTCAACAAGGTCGACCAGGTCCGGCGCGAGAGCCTGCTGGAACTGACGGCTGAGGCGAACGCGGCGGCGGCTTTCGACCGGACTTTCATGATCTCGGCGCTCAACGGCTCCGGTTGCGACGACGTGCTTTCCTGGCTGGCGGAGAGCCTGCCCGAGGGGCCGTGGTACTATCCCGAGGACCAGATCTCCGACCTGCCGATGCGCCAGCTCGCCGCCGAGATCACACGTGAGAAGCTCTATCTGCGCCTGCACCAGGAACTGCCCTACGCCTCGCACGTGGAGACCGAGCGCTGGGAAGAGCGCAAGGACGGCAGCGTCCGCATCGAGCAGGTCATCTACGTGGAGCGCGACAGCCAGAAGAAGATCGTGCTCGGCAAGGGCGGCGAGACGGTGAAGGCGATCGGCCAGGCG
>JBQCEN010000252.1:0-23738 GCA_051960215.1 Pararhizobium sp. | reverse complement strand
GCGCCGGTTTCGCGGTAGAGCTTGCCGATGTCGTAGACGTGGGGGCCGATGGATCCCGAACGCACCGGGAGCTCGACTTCCTTGCCGTCAGCGATGAGCTTTGCGTTCTTGTCCGTCATGATGAGACCCTTCCCGTCTTTTGTTATGCGGCTCCGGGAGGGCCGGCGCCGCAGTTAGGAGATGTGGTTTGCTATCCGATTTCGCAGAAGCTGCCAAGCTTGCCCTCCGGTGTACTGCGGCGCAAAAGGACGCGCCAGTGGAAATTGGAAGCTGGCTTATGAAAGTCAACTCCTCATATGAAACCAAGGGTTTCACACGCCGAGCGTCGCCGCTGCGCTGCACAAGGAGAAGCGACCCGGGACGGGACGCGGCATGCTGCGGCCGCTTTCCGGCGTCGATACTTGGTCGAAGAGGGTGCAGCTGACTGGCGGTCGCCGGCGGTCTCGCGCTAGGCTCTTTCCGGAAGGGCGGGGGGCATGCGCGAGGGGCGGCAGGAACAGGAGACGCGGGCACGTCCGGGCGAGGAGGCCGATCCGGTCGGGAAGCCCGGAAGGCCGCGCGTCGACCTTCGACATCTCCTCCTTTCGCCCGCGCACGCGCAGGATCGGCGTCGCGATCGTGCCTTCGCCACGGCTGCAGCGCGGGCGGGCGTGCGGATCGGGGGCTGGTTCCGGGGCGCGGTCGGCGAGGAAGCAGCCCACGGCCAGGTCTTCGTCTGGCTGCCGGTGTTCATGGGTCTCGGCGGCGCCTTCGCGCTCGGGCGTCCGCTCGACATCGCGCTCTCCGCCATGCTCGCGCCGTTCGCGCTCTTCGGGCTGCTTGCCCTCGGCGCGCACCGGCGGGGCTCGATATGGTCTACGCCGCTGCTCCTTGCCGCCGCATTCTCGGCAGGCATGCTTTGCGCCAAGGCCGAGATCGCCCGCACCGCCACCACCATCATCGACGGCGAGGTCGTCACGCATCTGACGGGCACGGTCGAGGCACGCGAAGAAGACGACAAGGGCGACTGGCGCTATACGATCCGCGTGACCGCGACGGCGCGCCCGGCGATCCGCAGGCCGCCAAACCGGGTTCGCCTCCTCGCGCGCAGCAGGCACCAGCCGATCCCGCTCGGCGCGACGATCACCGGGCTTGCCCGACTGTCGCCGCCCTCCGGCCCCGCCCTGCCGGGCGGTTACGACTTCGCCTTCAACTCCTTCTTCAGCGGCGTCGGCGCCATCGGCTTCTTCTATGGCCCGCCGGAGCGCGTGCCGTCACTGAAGGCCAAGGCGGACGAGAACGCGGCATTCCTTGATGTCGGAGCCGTGCGCGAGGCCATCTCGGCACGCATCCGGCGCGTCCTTCCCGGCGAAACCGGCGCGCTTGCCGCCGCCCTCATCGTCGGCGATCGCGGCGGCATACCGGACGCGACGGTGGACGCTCTGCGGAACGCCGGTCTCGCGCACATCCTGTCGATCTCGGGCCTGCACATGACGCTCGTCGCGGGGACGTTCTTCTACGTCCTGCGGCTGCTCCTCAGCCTCTTCCCGCGACTGGTGCAGGGCTTGGCCGTCAAGAAGATCGCGGCAGCCGGCGCGCTTGCGACGTCGTTCGCCTATCTCGTCATCTCCGGCGCATCCGTGCCGGCGGAGCGTGCGTGGATCATGTTCGCGATCGTCATGCTTGCGGTCATCCTCGATCGCGCTGCGCTGACGATGCGCAACATCGCGCTGGCTGCCCTCGTCGTCATTGCCCTCGATCCCGCTTCCGCCGTCGGCCCCAGCTTCCAGATGTCTTTCGCGGCGACGGCTGCGCTCATCGCCGCCTACGGCGTGCTCAGCCGCTGGCGCGCCCGTCGGCCGAAGCAGGAAGCCCACGGTCGTGTCGTGACTTTCCTGCTGTTCGCAAGCGGCATCATCTTCACATCGCTCGTCGCCGGTTCGGCCACCGACCTCTTCTCCGCCTATCATTTCCATCGCATCACGACGCTCGGCTTTCTCGGCAACCTGCTTGCCATGCCGCTGATCGATTTCCTCGTCATGCCGATGGGCCTGCTGGCGGTCTTCGCAATGCCCTATGGCCTTGAAGCATGGCCGCTGCAGGTCATGGGCCTCGGGCTCGATGGCGTCATCGCCGCAGCCTATCGGGTCTCGGCCCTTGGCGGGATCCTCGACACCGGGCAGATCGCGACCGCCGCGGCCTTCGTCATGGGAAGCGGCCTCGTCCTTCTTGTCCTGATGCGCTCCTCGCTGCGGATCGTCGGCGTTCCCGTCGCGCTTGCCGGCCTGGCGATGGCGGCTGCTCCGCATCCCCGGCCCGACATCCTTGTTTCGGAAGATGGGCGGCTGGCCGCGGTCGTTGCACGAGGTGGCCTCGCACCTGATTCCTCGCGGCCGCCGTCCTTCGTCTTCGACCAGTGGCAAAACGCCCTGGCGATGCCGCCGGTCGTCAAACCGATCGTCATCGGCAGGAACGGCAGGAAGACAGGGAAACATCACGGGAAGGGCAGGGCGCCGCCGCTGTCGCCGGCCGACCGGAAGCAGATGGCGGCGGCTCTTGCGTCGCTCCCGTCGGACCGCTTCGCCTGCGTCACGAAGGGGTGGTGCGGGACGCGCGTCCGCGGTGCCACGCTGGTCACCGTCTACGACGCGGCCTATCTCGGCCTGGCTTGCGACCTCGCCGATATTGTCGTCACCCGCGCCCGAGTCAGGATGACGGCCTGCCGTTCCGGCGCCCGTCTCTTCACGGCCCGCACGCTGAACCGCACCGGCTCGCTGGAAATCTTCGTCGAGCCGCCATCCGACATGCGCCGGCGATCCGCCGCCATCGCCGATGCCGCCGAAAGCATCGCGAAACCCGGTGACGCCGCCGTGTCCGCACCCGCGCCCCAGGATGCAGCCGACCCCGATGCGCCGGGGACAGGACCCGAACCGGCCGCCGCAGCGGCACCAGCGGACGCCGGCGCGGCGACCCTCTCCGCTGCACCGCCGGACACGGCGTCCCGGGAGCCGCCATTCCCATCGCCTCCGCCAGCGCCCAGAAGGCGTCCGAAACTGCGTATCGTCTCCTCGCTCGGGGGCGTGATCCGCCCCTGGACGATCCACCGCTATTACGACTGGCACACGCGCCGTTTCGACTTCACGAGCGTCGAGGATGCTTCGTTCAGTGATAGCGGCGGATGAGGCCGACGAGCTTGCCCTGGATCTTCACGCGATCCGGCCCGAATATCCGCGTCTCGTAGGCCGGATTGGCGGCCTCGAGCGCCACCGAGGCTCCCTTGCGGCGAAAGCGCTTCAGCGTCGCCTCCTCGTCGTCGACGAGCGCTACGATGATGTCGCCGGGACTGGCCGTGCTGGCGTTGCGGATGATGACCGTATCGCCGTCGAAGATGCCGGCTTCGATCATGGAATCGCCCTTGACCTCGAGCGCATAATGTTCGCCGCCCCCGAGCATGTCGGCGGGAATGGTGATGTTGTGCGTGTTGTTCTGGATCGCCGAGATCGACACGCCGGCGGCGATGCGTCCCATCACCGGGATGCTTGCGGTCTCGCCGCGCTCTTCCGCAACAGGTGCGGGGCGCAGCGCAGCGGCGGCCGGCTTGCCGAGGCTTCCCTCGATGACGCTCGGCGAGAAGCCGCGCCGGGCCTGTCCTGCCGCCGCGAGCGGCTCCGGCAGCTTGATCACCTCGAGCGCCCGCGCACGATTCGGCAGCCGCCGGATGAAGCCGCGCTCCTCAAGCGCCGTGATCAGCCGGTGGATGCCCGACTTCGACGCGAGGTCGAGCGCGTCCTTCATCTCGTCGAAAGAAGGCGGAATGCCGGTCTCCTTCATCCGCTCGTGAATGAAGAGAAGAAGTTCGTGCTGCTTGCGCGTAAGCATCGCGGCGGCTCCCCCGTGGCGGCGAAACAAATCCAGAACGGACACTATCTGTTCTAGTTGTGTTCTGCAAGTGGTTAACGCCGGGGTAACGGGACGGTAAAAAGGCGAAGGCCGTTCCGTCCCGCGCCTGCCGCCTCAAGGCTCAGTCGACGTTCGAGAAGACCCTGATCCTCTCCTGCCAGATGCGAATGCAGGAGAGCCGCCCGGAATAGAAGGCGCCGGTGTCGATGTTGATCGCCCGGCCGTAGCGCTGGACGGCCGGCACCGGCGTGTGGCCGTGGATCACCCATTGCGGCGTCTCGACCGGCTCTCCGGTCGGGCGCACCCAGACCAGATCATCGTCCGAATGCCGATCGAGCGGCACTCCAGGCCGAAGCCCGGCATGGACGCAGAGCACCGCGCCGAGGTCGAGAAGCACCGGCAGCCGCCGGAGGAAAGAAACATGCGCCTCCGGCACGGCCTTCCGGACCGCATCGCGGCAGCGTTCCTCCGAATCGTTGGCGGCAAGCCCGGCAATCGCCAGCCCATAGGATCGAAGCGTCGCTTCGGCGCCGAATCCGAGCCAGCCTTCGAGGTCGAGCCTTCCGTCGAGATAGTCGAGGAAGGCGACTTCGTGGTTGCCGGCAAGGCAGACGCGCTCGAAGGCGTCGGGGAAGGGCTCTCGGAGGTGATCGAGCAGTCGGGAGGAAGATGGACCGCGGTCGACGTAGTCGCCGACCATCACGACGAGCTTGGGGCCCGGCAGGTCCCTGGCATCGGCCCGAATCTTCCGCTCCAGGGCCAGGAGCTCGTCGAGGCAGCCGTGGACATCGCCGATGACGTAGAGCGGGCGGCCTTTCGCGTCGGCAGTCAGCCGGGCGCGGGTCTCGCGCGGCGGAACCGGGCGGCGAAAGCGGTCCATGATCCCGATCATGCAGGCTCCGATCCTTCGTTGCGCCGACAGTAAGGCCCTCCCATGCGCGGGCAACCACAGATTTTGCTCGCTTGGTTTCCCGGCCTTTGCGAAACTTCAAAAATGGCACAAGGCGTGGGAGGAACGGCCGTCATGCCGGTCGTAAGCGCAGGGGTCCTGATGTTCAGGTGGTCGAGCGACCGTCTTGAGGTCCTCCTCGTCCACCCCGGCGGGCCGTACTGGCGGCGCAGGGATGACGGCGCCTGGTCCATTCCGAAGGGCGAGGTCGCGCCCGGCGAAGCATCGGAGGCGGCGGCGCGGAGGGAATTCGCCGAGGAGACGGGCGTTCAGGTCGACGGCCTTCTCCGGCCGATCGGCCGTATCCGGCAGAAGGCGGGCAAGTTCGTCGATGCCTTTGCCGTCGAAGGCGATCTCGACCCGGCGGCCGTTTCGGGCAATACGTTCGTCATGGAGTGGCCGCCGAGGAGTGGTCGGCGGCAGACTTTTCCGGAAGTAGACCGCGCCGGATGGTTCGATGTCGCCGCCGCGCGTCATAAGCTGATAGAGGGGCAGCGGCCGCTGATCGATGCTCTCGTCGGGCTCCTTTCGTCGGAGCCGGGGCCGGGGCCGGGTGGTGGAAGCGATGGACAGACAGGAGAGGCATGTGGTGGCGGAAGCGGCGATGAATGACGTCAGGAACGGGTTCGCCCGCGCGGTCCAGGAACTTGCAGCCGTGGCGGAGCGACTCGACGCGGCTGCCATCGATGCGTTCGTGGAGGCGGTTGCGGCCGCGCCGCGGATATTCCTGGTCGGTGCAGGGAGGGAAGGGCTCGCCACGCGCGCCTTCGCCATGCGGCTGGCGCATCTCGGCAAGACGGCGCACTGGATCTGGGACGACACGACGCCCGGCATCAATGCCGGCGATCTCCTGATCGCGACCTCCGGCAGCGGCGCGATCGGCCACATCGACTATGTCTTCGACCAGGCGACCGCCCACGGCGCGACGACCGCCGTCGTCACCGGCGACCCGACCGGCGCGACGGCACGCAAGGCCGGTATCCTCGTCTGGCTGCCGGCCGCCGTCTACAAGGGCAAGGCCGATGTCGTGCCGTCCGAACAGCCGATGGGCAACCTCTTCGAGCAGGCGCTCCTGATCCTCTTCGACCAGATCGCAATCCGCCTGCGCCACCGGCTCGGCATTTCCGCGGAAGCCATGGAAGCCCGCCACCGCAACGTGGAATGAGGCACCGGACGGCGGCTGAAGCTGCCAAGACGTGCGGGCTTGCATATGAGCTAATGGCGGGCCGCGACCGATAGCGATGAGCACTACGTTTCGCTATAGCCCTATGATGTTCGCAGGGCTTGCCCTCAGCAAGCCAGACTTCCCCCGTCTGCCCTGATCTGCCATCAGGATCGCAGACGACACTTTTTATCGCTCCGCATTTCTGCCTCCTGTTCGCGGACCTCCGGGTCGGCGCGCTTTTTCGCGTGCCCTGAAAACCCCGGAGACTGTCATGCACTACAAACGAAAGAAAGCTCGTACGAAGAGCCACAGCGTCGGCGCTTTCCCGAACGGAACGCCCACGCACTGGAACATCCTGTTCCACAATCGGCCACGTCGTCGGCGCGACGCGAAGGGCCTCAAGCGCGTATGTCGCGGTGCCGATCCCCACGCCCTCATCTGGGACCTCGGAAACAGCCGCCCGCACAAATATTACTGGTGAACAAAATGACCGACATTTCAAGCGATCACGGTAGCGTGCTGCCGTCGGAGGCGTCGGCGCTCGTCGTCGATGCGTCCGGCAACATCTCGTTCCTGCTACCTGATTACCCGGATGCCGCCGAAGTGCCGCGCATGGTCCAACTGCTGGCGGCCGTGCTGCTGCGATCCCAAGACGAGGAATGGGTCGAGCAGATGCTGGGCATCCTGGCAGATACGCCGCGATCATAGAAGCCAACCCGCAAGCCTCTCCCTATTCGAAGAAGTCCTCGTCGATCCTTTTGATGTGCAAAACCTCCTCGGCGCGGCACCCGACATGGTGCCGGATCATCAGGCGAGCCAATTGCTCGCCGTCGATGAGCACGATTCGCTTGCTCAGATGTTCGGCGGTCTCGCGGGCACTGCCGGTAAAGGTCGAAGTGGTGACGAAGAGGCCCTTGGCCGCTTTGTGACGGTCCAGGCTGCCGAAAAAATCGCGGATCGCGCCGGGACCGACGCTATTGTTCACGGCGCAGCGCTTGGCCTGAATATAGACGCGATCCAGCCCCAGCGCGTCCTGATCGATAACGCCATCCACTCCATCATCGCCGCTGCGACCGAGCGCCCGACCGGCATCTGCGGCCGATCCTCCATAACCCATGGCGAGCAGCAGGCCGACGACCAGGCGCTCGAAGAAATCCGGTGGCGCTGCGCGCACGCGGTCCAATAGCTCTTCGGCCAGCCCAGCCTCTATCTGGCGATGGGCCGCGCGCATGACTTCATCGGGCGTCGCCTGATTGGACTCGGCATCAACCGAAATGACCGCCTCTGCCTCGGGCTGGTTCGTCCGGTTGGTGAATGTGCGAAATTCCTCGAACCGGCCAAGAAAACGGTTGTCGATGCGCTCAGGCGCGGCTTGCAGTACGTCCGCGCCACGCGGGGTCAGGCGGAAATGGCCGCGTCGCGTCGTTTCAACCAGCCCGGCCTTGGCGAGATAGGTCTTTGCCCAATGCACGCGGTTGGCGAAGACGGTCTGGCGGCCTGACGGCAGCAACGCGCCGAGAGCGGCTTCTCCCAGACCGAGAATGCCCGCCAGCCGCTCGATGACATCGCCGATCCGCACCTCGCCATGATCGGCGGCACGCAGCACCGGCAACATCAGGCTCTGGTAGTCCGGTATCAGGACGGCGCGATCGGGCTCGTTCATCGTCCCACCTATGCCAGCCCGAAATAGTGCTCGAAGAACGCCGCGAGCTTATCCAGCACGGCCTGCTTCTTCGCCGAATGACCGTTGTTCTTCGAGAAGCGCGACACTGGCGGCATGATCTTCGTGATCGCCGTGCCCGTCGTCGGAATCGCGCCGTCACGGAAGGCGTTGTCTACGAACGCCTTTGCCTCATCGGCATTGAGGTTCTCGTCGGCGATGATCCGGTCAAGTTCCTCGACCTTCTTCCTGGCGACGAAGGCAAGCCATTCCGCGTCCACCTTGGCCGTGGTGGAGACAGAATCGACGAACTGCTCGATGAGGTCTTTCTTATTGCGCAGGGATGGGCTGGAATTGATCGCGCGCTCGATGGTCGCGCGGATTTCCTTGTCCTTGCCGGTGCCCTTGACCTGGATATACCGCTCCACCAGCATCAGGACGTAATCGACGTTGATCTCGACCTGCTTGATCAACTCGATCTCGAACACCACGTCGTCGTTGATCGTTTCCTTCTCCGCCTCGGACACGCTGCGGAATTCGGCATACAGGTTCAGGTAGAGGCTCTGGTAATCCTGAAACTCGCGGTCGCTGAGGATTTCGTTGCCCGCGAAATCGTCGAAGGCCACAAGGATGTTTTTCAGCCGCAGGATCGAACCGAACAGCTTGATGAACGCCTTCTGCGCCGCCTCGCCGATGATCGGTGTCCCGAGCGGGAAGAGCGCCACCAGTTCGGCGACTTTCTTCTGATACTCCGCATAATATTCGGTATAGGGTTTGAGCAGGACGATGCCCTTGGCCTCCTTGTTGCCGAACAGCGCCAGCGCATCGTTGGTCGCCTGCTCCAGATCGCGGAAGGAGACGACATTGCCGTAGGTCTTGACGGAATTGAGGATGCGGTTGGTGCGCGAATAAGCCTGGATCAGGCTGTGGGCGTGCAGGTTCTTGTCCACCCATAGTGTGTTCAACGTCGTGGCGTCGAAGCCGGTCAGGAACATGTTGACCACGATTACCAGGTCAAGCTCGCGGTTCTTCAGGCGCTGCGACAAATCCTTGTAGTAGTTCTGGAATTTGTCGGCGGATGTGTCGTAGCTGGTGCTGAACAGGGCATTGTAGTCGCGGATAGCGGCGTCGAGGAAATCGCGCGATCCCTGATCCAGCCCTTAGGTGTCGAACTCCTCCTCGCCGAGCAGGCCGTCCGTTTCCTTCTTGTTGGCGGCGAAGCTGTAGATCAGGCCGATCTTCAGCCGCTGCGCGGGCGGGATGCCCTTCTGCTGGTTGGCGAACTCGGTGTAGTAGCGCTTCGCGGCGTCGATGGACGCGGTGGCGAACAGCGAATTGAAGCCGTTGAGCCTCTTGCCGCCATGCAGATAGCCGCTGCCGCCCCGGGTCTTCTGGTCGAAATGTTCGCGGATATAGGCTACGATCTGGGCGATGCGCTCCGGCGCGAGCAGCGCCCGTTCAGTGTCGATGGCCGACACCTGCTTGTCGTTAATCGCCGACCCGGCCTTGATGGTGTTGATATAGTCGATGCGGAACGGCAGCACGTTCCTGTCGTTGATGGCATCGACGATGGTGTAGGTGTGCAGCTCGTCGCCGAAAGCCTGTTCGGTAGTGCGCAGACGTGGATTCGCGCCCGTGCTCGCGTTGTCGGCGAAGATCGGCGTGCCCGTGAAGCCGAACAGGTGGTAACGGGTGAAGGTGCGGATGATCTCCGTGTGCATATCGCCGAACTGACTGCGATGGCACTCGTCGAAGATCACCACGACATGGGCGTCATAGACCGGATGCTTGCGGTTCCGGGCGACGAAGCGGCTCAGCTTCTGGATCGTGGTGATGATGATACGCGCGTTCGGGTCTTCGAGCTGCCGTTGCAGCACCGCCGTCGAGGCGTTTGAATTGGCCGCGCCTTTCTCGAAACGCTCATACTCGCGCATGGTCTGGTAATCCAGATCCTTGCGATCCACGACGAACAGCACCTTGTCGATGTCCGGCAGGGCGCGGGCCAGTTGCGCGGCCTTGAAGCTGGTCAGCGTCTTGCCGCTGCCCGTGGTGTGCCAGATATAGCCGCCCGCCGCCGGTGTGCCCAATTGCCGATGATTGGTGGCCGTGGCGATGCGTTGCAGGATGCGTTCCGCCGCGACAATTTGATAGGGCCGCATCACCAGCAGCTTGCGGTCCACGTCGAACACGCAATAGCGGGTCAGGATGTTCAACAGCGTGTGCTTGGCGAAGAAGGTCTTGGTGAAATCGCAAAGGTCGGTGATCGGCCGGTTCGTCGCATCGGCCCACCAGGAGGTGAAGGAGAAGCTGTTGGAGGTCTTCTTGCGGCCGCGCTTGGCCGGAGACTGCTCGGACAGGTGGCCTTCGCGCACGGTGTTGCTGTAATATTTGGTCAGCGCGCCGTTGCTGATGACGAACAGTTGCACATAGTCGAACAGGCCGGAACCGGCCCAGAAACTATCGCGCTGGTAACGGTCGATCTGGTTGAACGCCTCGCGAATGTCCACGCCCCGGCGTTTCAACTCGATGTGGACCATCGGCAGGCCATTGACCAGCACGGTCACGTCGTAGCGGTTGGCCCGCGTGCCGGTCACTTCGTACTGGTTGATGACCTGTAGCGCGTTGTTGTGGATATTGGCCTTGTCGATCAGGTAGATGTTCTTGGTCGTGCCGTCGTCGCGCTTCAGAACCTGCACATGGTCTTCCTGAATCCGCGCGGTCTTTTCGACGATGCCGTCATTGGCCCCGGCGATGCAGGTGGAAAAGAACCGTTCCCACTCGGCGTCCGACAGGGACACCTTGTTGAGCCGCTCCACCTGATGGCGCAGGTTGGCGATCAGTCCGGTTTCGCTGGTCAGCGGCAGATATTCATAGGCCTGGGCCTGGAGCCGCTGGACAAGATCGTGTTCAAGCGCCGCCTCGGATTGATAGCCTTCTTCGCGCAGGCCATCGTCAGGGATATACTCCGCGACGACGGTGCTTTCGTTAGAAAGCGCAATCGGCTCATAGCGGAAAGCTCTGAGGTCTTCGCTCACGCGGCCTCCCGGAACATGAGCAGGCGGTCGCGGTAATGCTCATACTGCTGACGGCGGGCCTTGATCTCGGCGGGAAGGCCGGAGGACAGATCGTTCACCAGAGCATCGAACTTGTCGAGGATACCGACGATTCGGGCCTGTTCCTCCAGCGGAGGAACAGGGATTTTCAGCTTGGCAAGGCTCTCACCCGACAGCCGCTTCACTTTGGCCCGAGCAACGAACCTGTTCTTCTCGGCGTTGAAGGTTGGGGTCTGGAAGCAGTAGGCGACGAATTTCGGGTTCTGATCATGGTGAAAGGTGAAGCAGTCGTCATGGACTGCAACATCCTCCTGACCTAGCCAAGCGACAGCCTTGCCGACGTCCTCGACCGTCTCGCCAACGGCGGCGATCACGATGTCACCTGTCTTGGCGAAGCGGAGCGAATCGGCGAGTTCGGGCCGCACATGCGAAACCGCCTCCTTCGCCGACGTGCCATACTGCGTGTAGATGTCGCCATAATGGATGCAGGCCACCCCATCGGAAGTATAATCTTTCTTCGTGAAGCGGCGACCGCGCGTGAACTTGCCAATTTCACCCAAGGTCGTTATCCTCGTTGCTTGCTTGCTTGCTTGCTTGCTTGCTTGCTTGCTTGCTTGCTTGCTTGCTTGCTTGCTTGCTTGCTTGCTTGCGCTATCCGTGTGTTCGTCGAATGTTAGCAAGAGGTCACGATAGTGCTTGTATTGCTGTCGGCGCGCGGTAAGCTCCGCGGTAAGCTCCGCGGTAAGCTCCGCGAATTTATCAAGTATATCAACGATTTCCTGTTGGATTTCGAGCGACGGCACGGGGATTTTGATCCTTGCCAGACTCTTCGCCGAAACGTCGATCACCTTCGTTCCGGTTGCGAGTTTCTTCTTCTCGCTGAAAAAGCTCGGCGTCTGCAAATAGTAGGATAGATATTTCGGGTTCTGACCGTGCTTCAGAACCGTGGCGTGGCCTCCGGTGACAATCTGCGTGTCCCCGGTCCAGGCGACGGCCTTGCACACGTCTTCGATGTTCTCGCTGGTATTGGTGATGATCAGGTCGCCCGGATCGACCTTGGCCAGCTTTTCCGCTTTTTCCGCCGGCACGAACGAAATCGTCTCGGCGGCCCAAACGCCATAATAGGTATAAATCTGGCCGTAGTGGATACAGCCGACTCCGGTTTCCGTAAAGTCGGACTTCGGCATACCGTTGCCACGCACCAGTGCGCCAAAATCGCCAATGGCTTTGTATTCTACGCCTTCCGGGCAAAGTTCAGCGATGAGGCTCCCAATCCGGCTCATGCCCGCTGCTCCTTGCGCAATTCCTCCGCCATGATCCTCACGGGCTTGCCGTCCCGCACCACCACGATGGCCGTGCCGGTTTGCAGCGCGGTCTGGCGCGCCAATTCCGCCGCGCGCAGCATGGCGGCCAGCGATGCGCGCAGATCGGGGTTCCGCGCCTTTGAAAGCTCCTGCGGCTTCATGGATTTTCTCCCCATTCTAGCAAGGCGGGCATTGAACCCGTGTTGTCGTACACCGCCCAGTCATCCACGGCGGCCCGGTAGGCGTGTTCAAAATTACGCCACCCGGCCGCGAAGCGCCGCCGGATGACAGGTTCGGGGATATCGTGCCCGCCCTGGCGCACCCGCTCCGCCACGCGAGCGATGGCGGTTTCCGCATTGGGCAGGGTCAGAAAGAACAGACTGATCCGATAGCCTTGCGCCCGCCATCCTGCGATATGGCGCAGATAGGCCAGGCCGGATAGTGTGGTCTCGAAGGCGAAGCTTTCACCGCGCCGGACGCACTGCTCGATCTCTTCCAGCATCAGGCGTCCGGCCCTGAGCGCGGCCGTTTCCGGTGCGAAGGGGGCCAGTCCGGCGGCGATCAGGTCAGCATTGATGAAGCGCGGAAGCTGAGCCTCGGCAGGCAGGAACGAGCGGGCGAACGTCGTTTTCCCGGCGCCGTTGGGACCAGCGATGATGATGATTTTTCTGGCCGGCGCCTCGGCGATCATGCCTCATCCTCTTCCGGGGCTTCGCCCTCCAGATCGGCGATGATGGCGTCGATGGCCACGCGTAATTCGGCTTGCCGCGCGACGATGCGGGCGATCTCGGTATTGAGCGCCCGGATGTCCACCGTTTCGCCGGTCTCCGCCTGCTCGACATAGGAGGACACGGCGATGTTGTAGCCGTTGGCGGCGATGTCGCCGTTCTCGACCAGCCGCGCGAAATGCGCGATGTCGGTTCGGCCGGTGAAGGCGTCCAGAATCTTCCGCTGGTTTTCTCCGGTCAGCTTGTTCTTATTGCCGGTGCGCGTGAACTCGGCGCTGGCGTCGATGAACAGGGTGGCGTTGTCGCGCTTCGACTTTTTCAGCACGATGATGCAGGTGGCGATGGTCGTGCCGAAGAACAGGTCCGGCGGAAGCTGGATGACCGCATCCACATAGTTGTTGTCGATGAGATACTGGCGGATTTTCTGCTCCGCACCGCCGCGATAGAGCACACCGGGAAACTCGACGATGGCCGCCGTGCCGCTGGTCGCCAGCCAACTTAGGATGTGCATGGTGAAGGCGAGGTCCGCCTTGCTCTTGGGCGCGAGCACCCCGGCGGGCGCGAAGCGCGGATCGTTGATCAGCAGCGGATTGGCGTCGCCCGCCCATTTGATCGAATAGGGCGGGTTGGAGACGATGGCCTCGAAGGGCTCGTCGTCCCAATGCGCCGGATCGGTCAGCGTGTCGCCATGTGCGATGTCGAACTTCTCGTAGTTCACATCGTGCAGGAACATGTTGATGCGGCACAGATTGTAGGTCGTCAGGTTGACTTCCTGCCCATAGAAGCCCTGCCGGACCTTGTCCGGCCCCAGCACCTTGGCGAATTTTAGCAACAGCGACCCCGACCCGCAGGCCGGATCGTAAACCTTGTTCACCTCGGTCTTGCCGCTGACCGCTATGCGGGCCAGCAGTTCGGAGACCTCCTGCGGGGTGTAAAACTCGCCGCCGGATTTGCCGGCGGTCGAGGCGTACATCTGCATCAAATATTCGTAGGCGTCGCCGAACAGGTCGATGGTGTTGGCGGAGAAACTGCCCGACCCGCTGTTGAGCGGCAAATCGCCGATGGCGTCGAGCAGCTTGACCAGCTTTTCGTTGCGCCGGGCGACGGTCGGTCCGAGTTTGCTGCTGTTGACATCGAGATCGTCGAACAGGCCTTTGAAGTCGTCCTCGCTGTCCGCGCCGATGGCGGAACCTTCGACATCCTTGAACACGCGCGACAGGGTTTCGTTGAGATTGGCGTCGTGCCGCGCCCGCTGACGGACATTGGCGAACAGGTGCGAGGGCAGGATATAGAAGCCCTTCTCCTTGACCGTTTCGGCGCGGCCCTGCTCGGCGTCGGCATCGGGAAGCGTGGCGTAATCGAAGCCCTTATCGCCCGCGCTGCGCTCTTGCAGGTTCAGATAGGCGGTCAGGTTCTCCGAGATGAAGCGGTAGAACAACATGCCGAGCACGTAGCTTTTGAAATCCCAGCCATCGACGCTACCGCGTAAATCGTTGGCGATACGCCAGATCGTCTTGTGCAGATCGGCGCGTTCGATTTCCTTGACGTTGCTCACGACCGGACACCCCCGTTCGGTCCATCCTTGTTCGCCTGCTCGCTCATTTGCCCCGCTTCAATCGCCTTCAACCGCTCATATTCCTCGACCGCGAGTACGACCACGACGCCGCGCCCATGCTTTTCGACGAGCACCGGACCCGCACGCGCAACGTCAATCATCATCCCGAAGCTGTTCTTCGCCTCGCGCGCCGACATGGTCTTCATGGCCTAAATCTCGCCGATTCCGCCTTCGGTCAGTTAGGGCGAAATAGCTCTTTTAGGCAATCGGGAAATCCGCAAGCCGCACGATGGCGGGCGGCACTGCGATATGTCCGCCTTGACGACGAGACCGCCGAGTTCGATCAGATGCCGCGTGCGTTTGCGGCGCTCCACCTGCCAGGTCCGCATATCATGCCGCGCCTGTTGTACTTGGTGCCTGTTGCGCGCTGTCCGGTTGCGGTTGAGCGCCGCTGTTGTCGCGGTCAGACGATGGCGCAGATCGCCGCGCCCGGCCCTGAAAGAACGCGGCCCCACGTTTCGCCCAAGCCTCCCTCTTTCCGGCGTCCTTGGTTTCGGCCAGCACGATCAGCGCACCCGCCAGTTCGTCGGCGGTGAGCGTGTCGGCCCTGGTCGAGATCACCAGTTCGCCAAGTTGTTGCACCTTGCGGTTCTTCAGGTCCTTGGCCTTGTCCTCCAGCGCCTTCAGTTCCGCGTCAAAGTCTCGTGGCTTTCGCATCGTTGTCTCCACAAGCAGTCGATGGAGCGATGATAGTTTCGTGGGTGCGGAAATGCTGTAAGGTTACCGGGACGGCGTGGAACGGCGCGAACCGTCCCGAGAAATTCATTTCGAGGGCGCGCTTATACGTCGTTCCGACGTGCGCTTCGCAGTAGTAGATGGCTAGATCGTTATGGCGATCTACCATTTCTCAGCCCAGGTCATCGGCCGCAAAGTCGGCCGCAGCGCGGTCGCCGCCGCCTACCGTTCGGCTTCGCGGCTGCGCGACGACCGGCTGGGCCGCGATCAGGACTTTTCCGCCAAGCGCGGCGTCGTCCATTCCGAGGTCATGCTGCCGGAGAATGCGCCGGAGGAATGGTCCGACCGCGAAAAGCTCTGGAACGATGTCGAGGCGTTCGAGAAGCGGAAGGACGCGCAGCTTGCCCGCGAGATCGAGTTCGCCATTCCCCGCGAGATGACGGAGCGCCAAGGCGTCGAACTGGCCCGCGCCTTCGTGCATTCAGAGTTCGTGGATCGCGGCATGATCGCCGACCTCAATCTGCATTGGGACATGGCCGAGGAGGCCAGCCCAAGCCCCACGCCCACGTCATGCTGACCATGCGGTCGGTGGACGAGAACGGCTTCGGCCAGAAGGTGCGGGACTGGAACCCCACCGAGCTTGTCGAGCATTGGCGCGAACGCTGGGCCGATCACGTCAACGAGCGGCTGGCCGAACTCGACATCGACGCGCGGATCGACCATCGCAGCCTTGAGGCCCAAGGCATCGGCCTTGAGCCGCAGACCAAGATCGGCGCGCCCGCGCAACGCATCGAGGCTGCCGGGCATGAGGCCGACCGCGCCGAGGATCACCGGCGCATCGCCCGCGAGAACGGCGCGCGGATCGTCGCCGATCCATCTTCCGCGCTAAACGCGATCACACAGCAGCAATCGACCTTCACCCAGCGCGACATGGCGATGTTCGCGCACCGGCACAGCGACGGCATCGACCAGTTCAACGCGGTGGTAGGTGCGATGCGGAGCGCGCCCGATCTTGTCGAACTCGGCAAGGACGACGCCGGGCAGGATCGGTTCACCAGCCGCGAGATGATCGAGGCCGAACAGCGCCTGCATCGCGCCGCCGCGATGATGGCGGAACGGGAGCGCCACCTTGTCGGCGAGCAGGATCAGGATCGGGCGCTGACGCGCGGCGGATCGTGGCCTCACCCTTTCCGGCGAGCAGGCCGACGCCTTCCGGCATGTGGCCGATGGCCGGGATTTGAGCGCCGTGGTCGGCTATGCCGGGACGGGCAAGAGCGCCATGCTCGGCGTGGCCCTCGAGGCTTGGGAAGCGGCGGGTTATGAGGTTCGCGGCGTCGTCTTGTCCGGCATCGCCGCCGAGGGATTGGAACACGGCTCCGGCATTGCGTCGCGCACCATCGCCAGCTTGGAGCATGCCTGGTCGCAGGGCCGCGACATGCTCACCAGCCGCGATGTGCTTGTCATCGACGAGGCGGGCATGGTCGGCACGCGGCAGTTGGAGCGTGTGCTGTCCCATGCCGCCGACGCTGGCGCGAAGGTCGTGCTGGTCGGCGATCCACAGCAGCTACAAGCAATAGAGGCCGGCGCGGCGTTCCGGTCGATCCACGAACGCCACGGCGGCGTCGAGATCAGCGAAGTCAGACGCCAGCGGGAAGACTGGCAGCGCGACGCCACCCGCGATCTCGCCAATGGCCGGACGGGCGATACGATTCATGCCTATGAGCGCCAATGCGGAAGTGCGGGAACTCAACGAGGCAGCGCGGCAGAAGATGCGCGAAGCCGGAAACCTTGGCGACGATGTGCATGTCGCCACCGAACGCGGCGCGCGGAATTTCGCCCCCGGCGACCGCATCATGTTCCTGCAAAACGAGCGTAGCCTTGGCGTGAAGAACGGCACGCTCGGGACCGTCGAACAGGTCAATCCGCAATCTATGACCGTCCGCGCCGACGACGGGCGGAGCGTCGCGTTCGACCTGAAGGACTACAACAAGATCGACCACGGCTATGCCGCCACTATCCACAAGGCGCAGGGCATGACCGTGAACCGCACGCACGTTCTGGCGACACCCGGCATGGACCGCCACGGCAGCTATGTCGCGCTATCCCGTCACCGCGACGGCATGGACCTGCATTACGGCCGCGACGACTTCACCAGCCGTGACAAGCTCATCAACACCCTGTCGCGCGACCGCGCCAAGGACATGGCAAACGATTACGAACCCGCCCGCGACTATGCCGAGCGGCGCGGCATCACCTTCCGCGAGCGCGTTGAACGTGTTGTCGAGATCGCCAAGCAGGTTCCCGAGAAGGTGCGCGGCATGTTCGACGGGTTGCGCCTGCCCGCCGAGGGCGGACAGGGGCCGGAAAGGAAGGTGGAGGAAGACCCGGAGGCGGCGTTGCGCCGCGCACGTGGCCGGGCGCTCGTCGGTCATGCCCGCGCCGTCGATGCGATCTTCGCGGCGCAGGAGCAGGGCGGCAAGGCCAGCCCCGACCAGGTCAGGGAGTTGCACGAGGCGCGACAGCGGTTCGAGGAGGTGCGCCCCCACGGCTCGCATGACGCCGAAGCGGCCTACAAGAAGAACCCGGAGCTTGCGGCGGAGGCAGCGTCCGGCGACGCCCGCCGCGCGATCCGCGCCCTGCAACTGGAAACCGAGTTGCGCACCGATCCCAGCCTGCGAGCCGACCGCTTCGTGGAACGCTGGCAGAATCTCCACCGGGCCAGCGACCAACGCTATGCGGCGGGCGACTATGCCGGTCACAGGGCGGCTCGGGCGGAGATGGGGAACATGGCGCAGATCCTCGAACGCGACCCACAGATGGAATCCCTGCTCGCCAACCGCAAACGCGAACTCGGCATCTCATTCGATTCGGGGATGGGCATCGGCCGCGACCTCACCCTCACCTTCGGGCTTGGCCGGGGCCGGGGTCTCGGGCTGTAAACCGTCCTATTTACCGCCCCCTCTACGCCACAGCCCTACGATGGCTAATCCCTATTGCACAACAACAAATCCTTGCCTTTGCCTGTCCTGGCAATCCCACGAAACAGTCAGCAGGAGGCAGCCCGGCCATGCGCCAGCCAGACCGTATCATCCGCATGGACACCGTCCGCGACCGCACCGGCCTGTCGCGGTCCACCATCTACCGCAAGATCGCCGAGGGCACGTTCCCGCACCAGATCAAGATCAGCGTCAACGGCGCGGGCTGGCGAGAATCTGACATCGACCGATGGGTCGCCGACCCCGTGAAGTGGCGACCGGGAAGCGGGCGTGGCCTCGATGGCGTCTAATCGCGGCGCGCATTCCCGTTCCCGGCGCGTCAGGCCGCCCACGGCGTCGGAACAGCTTGAGGCGCTGCTGGGATACCATGTTCCCATGGGCCGACCGCCCAAACACGACCTGTCCACATGGAACATCACCGACGACTGGCCGCACCCCGTTCCGGTCACAGAGGCTGAGATCGAGGTGTTCGAGCAATGGTTCGGCGACCTGTTCGATGAACTGTTCGGCCCCGGCGGCTGAGGGCGACGAGATCGCTTTGTTCTTGCATAATTATCTCTTGATGATAATATTGTTCTCGTGTAATGCGAGGACAAACCATGACCGTCCTGAATGCCAGAATCGGTGACGCTGGCGATAGCCGGGAGGATATGCCGGGCGCTCCCACCGCCTGGTTCCCATCTACGGAATCCTTCGCGCGCCTGCTCACGGCGGATAACCGCATGATGTTGCGCCTAATCGCGGAACGCGCACCCGAATCTCTGGACGAGTTGGTCGAACTGACAGGCCGCGCCAAGCCGAACCTGTCCCGCACCCTGCATAGTCTGGCGCGCTACGGCATCGTCAAGGTGCAGCGTAACGGGCGCAAGCTCGTCCCCACGCTGCTTTGCGACAGCATCGTGCTGACGCTTTCCCTTACCGGACAAGGACTGCCCGGAACGACCGTCAAAGGAGACCGGGCATGACCGCTTCCACAATCCCTCAATGCGCCGCCCTCTACCTGCGCGTCTCGACCGCGCGGCAGGCCGAGCACGATGTTTCCATCCCCGATCAGAAGCGGCAGGGCGAAGCCTATTGCACATCACGCGGCTACCAGCTTGTCGAAACCTATGTGGAGCCGGGCGCATCGGCCACCAACGACCGCCGCCCCGAGTTCCAGCGCATGATTGAGGCGGGCACGCCTTGCCCTGGAAGGCGACGGCACCACCGGCCAGATGGGCGTCAAGAATATCGTCTCCTATCTCAACAGCCGCCGCATCTTCACCCGCGACGGCGGGCGCTGGGGCATCGGGCAGGTTCACCGCATCCTGACCCGCCGCACCTATATGGGCGAGCATGAGTTCAACAAGCGCAGCAAGTCCAAGGAACTGAAGCCCGTCAGCGAGATCGTGACGGTTCCGATGCCGCCGATTATCGACAAAGAGACCTTCGACACCGTGCAGGCGCTCTTGAAGGCCCGCAACCCCAAGGTCGTGCCATCCGCCGTCATCAGTGGCCCGACCATGCTCACCGGCCTGATCCATTGCGCCAGGTGCGGCGGAGCCATGACCATCCGCACCGGCAAGGGCGGGCGCTATCGCTATTACGCCTGCTCCATGAAGGCGCGGCAGGGGCCGACCGCCTGCGAGGGCATGGCCGTGCCGATGGACAAGCTGGACGATCTTGTCGCCAGCCATCTGGAAGACCAGCTTCTCCAGCCCAAGCGGCTGGAAACCATCCTCGACAGCGTGCTCGACCGCAGGCAGGAGCAATCCGAACGCCGCCGCGAACATATCGCCGAACTGAACAAGCGCGCTGCCGAATCGGAACTGCGGCTGAAACGCCTCTATGACGCCATCGAGGCGGGCGTGGCCGACATCGACGATCCGGCGCTCAAGGACCGTATCGACGGCCTCAAGGCCATTCGCGATCAGGCGAAGGCCGACGCCGAGCGCGCCCAAGCCATGCTCGACAATTCCGGGGCCAAGGCCATCACCACGCAGATGGTCCGCACCTTCGCCAAGACCGCGCGCCAGCGTATCCGCCTTGAAGGCGGCGGCTATCGCCGCGACCACCTCCGCGCGCTCGCCCAGCGCGTCGAGGTGGCGGACGGCGAGGTTCGGATCATGGGATCGAAGACCCGGCTGCTTCAGGCGCTCACCGGAAAAACTGGCGTAAACTCAGTGCCCATTCAGGGACTGAAGTGGCGGAGGGGACGGGACTGCCGTCTAACCTTCTCTGCCCTCAGGCACAGCCTCATGTGCTTTTCCCTCTCCAGATGCGGACCATAGGCGCTGCTCGCTGCAGCAAGCGATATGCCCAGAGCCAAGGACATGGCTGTCCCGCTCAGGTGCTTGCCGACGTCCCCGAGGGATTCGCAACAGTCGCGAACATGGGGGCGAGAATGCGGCTGCGAGATGCGTTGCGGGTTCTACCCGGGCGAAAGCGACTCGATGATCCGGCAGTCCGCGACGACGCCGCAGCCGCACTGATCGATCATGCGGTCGAGTTCCCGCTTGAGCGATTCGAGGTCGGCGATCTTCCGCTCGACCTCCGCGCGGTGCTCCTTGGCGATCTCGTCGACGGCGGCACAGGAACGATCCCGGTCGTCCGAGAGCGCGAGCAGCGCCCGGATCTGGTCCAGCGAGAAGCCGAGGTCGCGCGCCCGGCGGATGAAGCTCAAGCGGTTGAGGTGCGCTTGATCGTAGGAGCGGTAATTGCCTTCTGTCCGGGTTGGCTTCGGCAGCAGGCCGGACTTCTCGTAGAAGCGGACAGTCTCGACCTTCGTGCCAGTTTCGCGAGCCAAGTGGCCGATCGTCATGATACGCGCATTCATCGCTTGACCCTGTAGTGACTACAGACCCTAGCTAATGCGTCACGTCAGAAAAGTCGAGGTGACGAAAATGGCTGCCGCAAACCAGCTGAAGTTCCAGATCGAAGGCATGGACTGCGCCGCCTGCGCGCTCAAGATCGAGACCGCCATGCAGCGGCTGCCCGGCGTCAGCGATATCAACGTCAGCTACCAGGCGGGCACCCTCGCGCTGAAGGTCGACGAGGACAGAACCTCGCAGCGCACGATTGAGGACAAGGTCCGTTCGCTCGGCTATCAGCCCGTCGGCTCGGCTCCGGACGTGAAGCGCGCCTTGCCTCGGAAGCGGGCTAAGGAGCCGTGGTGGCGCGGAACGAAGGCGCGTCTGGTTTTCGCGACTGGAGCGCTGTTCGCGGCTGCCGTCTTGGCCGCGCGGGCTCTCCCCGAATGGGATGCGTGGCTCTTCTCCGCTGCCGCCCTGGTCAGCATTATTCCTTTCGCCCGCCGCGCCATTGCGGGCGCGCTGCAAGGCTCGCCATTTACGATCGAGACGCTGATGTCGGTGGCTGCGCTCGGCGCCGTCGCCATCGGCGAGGCGGAGGAAGCCGCGGTCGTCATCTTCCTGTTCGCCGTCGGCGAACTTCTGGAGACCGTCGCGGCGGGACGGGCGCGCGCGGGCATTGAGGCGCTGATCGACCTCATGCCGCGCACTGCGCTGAGAGTGACCGCTTCGGGCTCGACCGAAGCCGTGTCAGTCGAGGAGCTCGCTGTCGACGACCGCGTCGTGGTCCGTCCCGGGGATAGGATTCCTTCCGACGGCATCGTCGAGGACGGATCGTCCGAGGTGAACGAGGCTCCTGTAACGGGAGAGTCGGTACCAGTCCTGAAGGAGCCCGGAGCGAAGGTATACGCCGGGTCGATCAACGCAAACGGCGAGTTGCGCGTCAAGATCACCCACGCCGCGGCAGACAACACGATCGCGCGCATCATCCATATGGTCGAGGAGGCGCAAGAGTCGAAGGCTCCGACTGCGCGCATGATCGACCGCTTCTCGCGCTGGTATACGCCGGGCGCGATGGCGGTCGCGGCACTGATCATGGTCGTCCCGCCGCTCGCCTTCGGCGGCGACTGGATGACGTGGGTCTACCGCGGCCTCGCCACGCTGCTGATCGCCTGCCCCTGCGCGCTGGTCATCTCCACCCCGGCCGCGATCGCGTCCGGTCTCGCCGCCGGCTCGCGGCAGGGCCTGCTCATCAAGGGCGGCGCGGCGCTGGAGACGCTCGGCAAGGTCTCAACTGTGGCGTTCGACAAGACCGGCACGCTGACGAGGGGCCATCCGAAGGTAACGGACGTCATCGCCGTCGTGGGCTCCGAGACCGACGTACTCGCCAAGGCGGCGGCCGTCGAGAGGAACGTCAGCCATCCGCTGGGTGTGGCTATTGTGGCGGCCGCGAACGAGCGCGCACTGGAGCTTCCGGCGACCTTCGGCGGCGGGATCGCCTTGCCGGGCAAGGCCGTCACTGCCCGCCTCAAGTCCGGCTTCGCATCCGTAGGGTCGCCGCGTCACGCGGCGGAGCAAGCAGAATTGACGAGCGCCGTTCGCGAGCGGATCGAGGCGCTGGAGGGCGAAGGGAAGACGGTTGTCGTCCTGCTGGCAGGCAAGGAGATCGAAGGCCTGATCGCTCTCAGGGACGAACCGCGCGGCGACGCTGCTGAAGGCGTGCGGCGGCTGAAGAAAGGCGGCGTGAACGTCCTGATGCTGTCCGGCGACAACCAGCGGACCGCGAACGCGATCGCTAGGCAACTCGGTCTCAAGGCGCGCGGCGAACTCCTACCCGACGAGAAGCTTACCGAGATTGGCAGGCTCAAGGAAGCGGGGCTCGTCGCCATGGTCGGCGACGGCATCAACGACGCTCCCGCGCTCGCCACCGCGTCCGTCGGGATAGCCATGGGCGGCGGGACGGATGTAGCCCTCGAGACCGCCGACGCCGCATTGCTGCGGGACCGGGTGGAAGGGGTAGCCGATCTCGTCTCTTTGTCGCAGGCGACGCTTGGAAACATCTGGCAGAACATCGCCCTGGCTCTCGGCCTGAAGGCGGTATTCCTGGCCACCACGCTGTTCGGAGTGACGACGCTCTGGATGGCAATTTTGGCCGATACCGGAGCGACCGTGCTGGTGACAGCGAACGCGCTCCGCCTGCTCGCCTATCGCCCCTCGAAATAACAGAAGGAATCAGTCTTGTTTACGAAAACTGCAGCGGCGCTTGCCGCGTTTATCGCCTTTGTCTCCCCCGCGGCGGCCCATGACTTCACGGCCGGCACGATCTAGATCGGGCACCCCTGGTCGCGGCCCACGCCGCCGTCGGCGCCCGTTGCCAGCGGCTACATGACGCTGAACAACACGGGCCCGGAAACCGACCGTCTCACCGCGATCTCCTCGCCAGTGGCGGAGAGGGCGGAAATCCACCGTTCCATTATCGAAAACGGCGTCGCGAGCATGCGCCCGGTCGAGAACCTCGCCATCGAGCCTGGCGCCACCGTCGACTTCCAGGCCGACAAGCTGCACGTCATGTTCATCGGACCGGACCGGCAGCTGAAGGACGGTGAGCGGTTCCCGGCCACGCTCGTGTTCGAGAAGGCGGGTTCGGTCGATGTGGAGTTCGTCGTCCAGCGAAGGGCAGCCGAGGAAGCGCCGGCGGATCATTCGGGACACGGAGGCTGAGGTGAGCGGCGTCAAGTTTTTCCGGATCGCCACATGGGCGGCGGTCGCTGTTGTGGCGGGAATCCTGATCGCCTTCAGCGGATGGCTGCCGGGAACACAGTCTGTAACAGAGCAGGCAACCACAGGGACGGCCCGGGTCGGGGGCCCGTTTTCGCTGACCTCCCATAAAGGGGAGAAAGTCGACAACGCCCAACTCGCCGGCAA
>JBQCEN010000251.1:0-5008 GCA_051960215.1 Pararhizobium sp. | reverse complement strand
TGTCTTTGCGGTTCTGACCTGTCTCTACCTCAACGACGCCCTGCATCCGTCCCACTAGGAACGCATTCGCTGGCAGCCCGTCCGGCTGTCGTCCCAAAGCCGCAATCCGATTTTCGAAGGAGTATGATATGGACGCGGAAGCAGCAAAGTACATCGGTGCCGGTATCGCCTGCCTCGGCATGGGCGGCGCAGCGATCGGCCTCGGCCAGATCTTCGGCAACTACCTCGCCGGCGCCCTGCGCAACCCCTCGGCGTCCGACGGCCAGTTCGGCCGCCTGATCTTCGGCTTCGCTATCACGGAAGCGCTCGGCATCTTCTCGCTGCTGATCGCGCTTCTGCTCCTCTTCGCCGTCTGATCGTCGGACGCGCGGCAGATACGACCTGCGCCGCCTTGAAGGGCGGCGCAGCCCGCGACAGTTGGAGATAGACAATGTTCGTGACAGCGGCCTACGCCCAGACCAATCCGACTGCCGCAACGCAGACGGAGACGCGCGCCGCGACCTCCGGCGGAGAGGGCCATGGCCATTTCCCGCCGTTCAATTCCGAGCTGTTCGCCTCGCAGCTCCTGTGGTTGGCGATCACCTTCATCCTCTTCTACATCTTCATGAAGCGGGCGGTGGTGCCCCGTATCGGCGGCATCCTGGAGACGCGCCGCCAGCGGATCGCCAACGACCTCGACGAGGCGGCGCGCCTGAAGGGTGAGTCCGACGCGGCGATCGCAGCCTACGAGCAGGAGCTCGCCGAGGCCCGCAACAAGGCGCACGCGATCGCCCAGAAGGCGCACGACAACGCGCGTGCCGAAGCCGAAGCCGAGCGTAAGCAGGTGGAAGCGGGCATTGCCGAGAAGACCGAGACGGCGGAAGCCGACATCGCGCGGATCAAGGCCCGTGCGCTCGGGGAGATCGGCAATATCGCCGAGGGCACCGCGGCGGCGATCGTCGAACAGCTGATCGGCCGCTCCGTGAGCCGTGAAGAGGCGGCATCGGCCGTCCACGCCGTCGAAACGAGGTAGCGACCATGATGACGAATACGTTCTGGGCCCTCGTCTCGCTGATCATCTTCGCGGCGATCGCCGTCTACCTGCGCGTTCCCGGAATGATGGGCAAGTCGCTCGACAAGCGCGCCGACGACATCCGCAAGGAACTCGACGAGGCGAAGCGCCTGCGTGAGGAGGCGGAGCAGCTCCTGGCCGACTACCAGCGCCGCCGCCGGGAAGCCGAGGCGGAAGCCGCGAACATCCTGAAGGCGGCGGAACGCGACGCCGCGCTCTTCCTGGCGGAAGCCAAGCAGAAGACGGAGGAATACGTCGCCCGCCGCACGGCCATGGCCGAGCAGAAGATCCGCCAGGCGGAGCAGGATGCCACCAACGAGGTTCGTGCTTCGGCGGTCGACCTTGCGGTTGCCGCGGCGCAGAAGCTTCTTTCGGAGAAGGCCGATGCGGCCGCCGTCGCTTCGCTCTTCAATGCGTCCGTCGGCGAGCTCAAAAGGCTGAACTGAAGCAGGCGCACAGGCGATCTTGAATGAGACGATGCCGGGGGACGCTCCCCGGCATCTTCGTTTTCCGGGCTATCGCCCGCATCGGACGTGACAATGAAACTGAGCCTCTATCACCGCACGCGCCGCATCAGCATCGCGGCCGTCCTCGTCCTCGCCTTCGTCGCGGTGGGCTTCGTCCATTCGACCTGGGCGGAAAGCGGCGTGCATGGCTATATCGAGGCGGTGGGTGTCGTGCTCATCGCAGCCGGCATCCTCGGCCGGATGTGGTGCGTTCTCTACATCGGCTCGCGGAAGTCGAAGACGCTGATCACGCTCGGGCCCTATTCCGTGACCCGCAACCCCCTCTACGTCTTCTCCACGATCGCCGCCGCGGGTGCCGGGAGCCAGAGCGGCAGCATCGCGATCGCGGCGGTCTTCACGATCGCCTGCGCGGCGATCTTCTACCTCGTGATCGCGGCCGAGGAGACCTATCTCAGCGGCGTTCTCGGCGACGACTATCAGTCCTATCTCTCGACGGTCCCGCGCTTCTTCCCGAACTTCCGCCTGTTCCGCGACGATCCCGTCCTCTCCGTAACGACACGGAACGTCTACCGGACCTTCTTCGACGGCCTCGTCTTCTTCGTCTCGGTGCCGCTCCTGGAACTCGTCGAGCACCTGCAGGACACGCATATCCTGCCGGTGCTGCTCAGGCTGCCGTAGCTGCGAACTTCTCGCGGCGCTCAGTCTTCGAGCGCGAGAATCTCGGCCTCTTCTTCCATGGTCTCGGTCGTCGGCTCGCGCAGCGGCCGGAACGACATCCTGTGCAGGCGGCAGGGGCCGGCAAGCGCGATCGCTTCGCGATGCACCACCGTCGCATAGCCGACGTGCCGGGCGAAGCCATAGCCGGGGAAGACGGAGTCGGCGCGGCTCATCATCCGGTCGCGCGTCACCTTGGCGACGATGGATGCTGCGGCGATCGAGAAGCTGCGGCCGTCGCCCCGGATGATCGCTTCCGCCGAACAGCCGAGGCCGTCAGGAACGTCGCGTCCGTCGATGAGTGCATGGCCGGCCGTCACCGGAAGCCCGGCCAGCGCTCGGCGCATGGCGTCGAGGCTCGCCTTGCGGATGTCGGTCGTGTCGATCCGGCGGGCCGACGACGAGGCGATCGCGACATGCGCGCAGGCCATGATCGCCTCGAAGAGCTGATCCCGCTCTTGCGCCGTCAGCTTCTTCGAATCGTCGAGCCCCGCTGGGATGCGGTCCGGATCGAGGACGACGGCGGCGGCGACCACGGGGCCGGCAAGCGGCCCGCGTCCCACCTCGTCGATCCCGGCGACTGGCCAGAGGCCGGCCGAACGGGCACGGAGCTCGAAGGCGAAGTCCGGCACGTCGTCCGGCTCCTCGAGTGGCAGCGCAGCAGCATTGGTCTTCGATCGAGCCATGTCGCGGCCACGCTTGCACGCTGTGGGAAGCGACCGCAAGAGCCGCCGCCGGTATCTTCCCGTCCCATGCACAGGAAAGGCGGCGCTGCCTCAGATGAGGGAGAGTTGGACGCCGCCGCCTTCCGGCGGCACGAAGAGGTCTGTCCGCAGGGACCGTCGCTCGAGATTGAGACCGAGGCGCTTCGCGGCGAGATCGAAACGCCGGCCGAGTTGCCACGCGTAGGGGCCAGCACCCCGCATGCGCTTGCCGAACTCGGCGTCGTAGTCCTTGCCGCCGCGCATCGAGCGGACGAGCGACATGACGTGCCGATAGCGGTCGGGATAGTTCCTGAGCAACCAGTCGCGAAAGAGCGGCGAGACCTCGAGCGGCAGCCGCAGGAGGACGTAACCCGCCGATCGTGCCCCTGCCGCATGAGCCGAATCGAGGATGCGTTCGATTTCGTGGTCGTTGAGGCCGGGGACGATCGGGGCGACCATCACGGATGTCGGGATGCCCGCCTCGGCCAGCGCCCGGACCGCTTCGAGCCTCCGCGGCGGCGTCGCTGCGCGCGGTTCCATGGCGCGCGCAAGCTTCCTGTCGAGCGACGTGATGGACAGCGCGACGCGGGCGAGCCCCTTCTCGGCCATCGGCGCGAGGATGTCGATGTCGCGCATGACGAGCGCCGACTTCGTGACGATGCCGACCGGATGGTTCGCCGCCGCGAGCACCTCGAGGACCTGGCGCATGATCCGCCACTCCCGCTCGACCGGCTGATACGGATCGGTGTTCGTGCCGATCGCGATCGTCCGCGGCTTGTAGCCCGGCTTCGAAAGCTCGCGCGCGAGCAGGCGCGGCGCGTCCGGCTTGGCGAAGAGCCGGGACTCGAAGTCGAGGCCGGCGGAGAGGCCCATATAGGCGTGCGTCGGCCGCGCGAAGCAGTAGATGCAGCCGTGCTCGCAGCCCCGATAAGGGTTGATCGAACGGTCGAAGGAGATGTCCGGCGAGGAGTTGCGCGTGATGATCGCGCGTGGCTTCTCGATCTGCACCTCTGTTTTGAAGGGCGGCAGGTCTTCGAGCGTGTCCCAGCCGTCGTCGAAGACGTGGCGCGACAGGGCTTCGTAACGCCCCGAGGGATTGATCCCGGCGCCGCGCCCGCGCCGGCGGTCCTCCTCGACCCGCAGCCCGCTCTCGGCCATCAGCGCATCGGCGAGATCGGCCCGATTGGCCGGCGCGAGGGCGGTGTGGCGGACATGGCTGAGGTCATTCATCCCCGTGGCTCCGGATGGTTCGCTCCCGATGAGGATTTCGTTCCTATCATGGAGAATAGAACATAACAAGAACATATGGAGTGGCCAAGCGGCTGGTCAACGGCGCCGCGCCACGGTAGGGGAGAAGCATGATCTCTGTCCTGATCGAAGCCGGCCAGAACGACGAGGAGGCCCTCGCTCGATCCTTGGCGGCGCTCGTCCCCGGCGCTATCGAAGGGCTGATCCGTGAGGTCGTCGTCATCGACCGCGGCGCCGGCGACGGCACCCGCCTCGTCGCCGAGGCCGCCGGCTGCCGCGTCGTCGCAAAGACCGGCGCACGAGAGGCGGTCGCCATGGCACGCGCCGACTGGCTGCTCCTGTTGGAGGCGGGCGCGCGGCCGGTCGGCGGCTGGATCGAGCGGATCGGCGGCCATATCGGAACGGCCGAGATCGCAGCCCGCCTGTCACCGGCGCGCGGCGGGCGTGTCTCGTTCCTCGCCCGCCTGCGCGAGCCGTCGCGGCCGCTGCGCTACGGCCTGCTGATCACGAAGAGGCAGGCGGTCGCCGTCGCTCGCCCGGGCCAGCCGCTCGAAGCCATCGCCCGCGGCCTCGCCACCCGCAGGCTCGCCTGCGAGATCGTTCCGTCGGGGCTATAGACCGCCGCAGTTTCCTCGCCCCGCGAAGTGGGGAAAGGTGCCTTGCGCAGCAAGGCGGAGAAGGGAGCGGCCTCTCCCGGACTTAGGAACTTGAACGGACAAGACAGCTCCATGACGGGAGGAAGCTCCCCCTCTCCGTGGCGGGGGTGGCCCGGCCCGCCACTCCCACAAAGACAGGGGGGGGCGGGAAGGCGCGGCGGGTAACCC
>JBQCEN010000250.1:0-6830 GCA_051960215.1 Pararhizobium sp. | reverse complement strand
GTACATGTGCTCCATGGCGAGCACCGGCAGTTCGAGACCGACCATCCGGCCGACCTCGCGTGCCCAGAGCCCGCCGGCATTGACGACGTGCTCGGCCGTCACCGTGCCCTGTTCGGTCACGACGTTCCACGTTCCGTCCGGCTCCTGCGTCAGTTCGACGACGCGGTTGCGGAGCACGATTTCGGCGCCGAGAACGCGCGCCGCCTTGGCATAGGCATGGGTCGTGCCGGAGGGATCGAGATGGCCTTCCACGGGATCCCACAGCGCGCCGACGAAGTGCGTCTCGTCCATGAAGGGGAACATCGCCTTGGCTTCCGACGGCGTGATCAACTCCGTCTCCATGCCGAGGTAGCGGCCCTTGGCATGGGCGAGCCGCAGGAAGTCCATCCGCTCGGGCGTGTCGGCCATCATCACGCCGCCCGTCAGGTGCAGCGAGCAGGACTGGCCGGAGAGCTTCTCGAGCTCGCTGTAGAGCTGGACCGTATAGGCCTGCAGCTTGGCGACGTTCGGATCGCCGTTCAGCGTATGGAAGCCGCCCGCGGCATGCCAGGACGAGCCGGAGGTGAGTTCGGATCGCTCGATCAGCATGACGTCCGTCCAGCCGGCGCGGGCGAGGTGGTAGAGGACCGAGCAACCGACCACACCGCCTCCGATCACGACCGCCCGTGCGTGGTTTTTCATCTGCCGTCCTTCCCCAGGTTTCGATCTCGCCGCGTGCCGTTGTTGCATGATTGGGTGGCGATGCAAGTTCGAAACGCGACATCTCCTGCGGCTCGGGATCAACAGCCACCCGGGCCGCCGATACGAAGCCTTAATCGTTTCGCCCTAGGCTGGCTGCGCCACGTGGATCGTGGTTCCGGGGGCCGAGAATGCGGGAGGGGCTATTGTCGGGAAGGAGCGGGGCCATCCTCGCCGGAGAGGGGACGGCTGCCGTCATCGCCCGCCTTCAGGCACAGCTCGACGCCCAGGCGGCGATCATCCGCGAGCAGGCGGCCGCACTCGCCCACAGCAAGAAGATCTTCGACCGTTCTTCCGTGGCGGCGAGCATCGGCGTCTGGGAATGCAGCCTGCCGGACGAGAAGCTGCGCTGGACCGACGTCGTCTACGACATCTTCGAACTGCCGCGCGGATCGGCGCTCGACCGAACCGCGACGGTGCGGATGTACACGCGGCATTCGGCGGAGGAACTGCACGAACGCCGAAGCCGCGCGATCGCCGAGTGCGCGGGCTTCGGCATGGACGCTGAGATCATAACGGCGCGCGGCAACCGGCGCTGGATCCGGATCACCGCGACCGTCGACTGCGAGGGCGATCGGCCGATCGGCATCTTCGGCATGAAGCAGGACATCACCGAAGAGAAGATCCTCCTCGACCGGACGCGCTACCTCGCGGATTTCGACCCGATGACCGGGCTCGCGAACCGCAGCCAGTTCCAGGCGCTCATCGCCGCGTTGAGCGAGGGGAACGACGGGGAGGGAACCCTCGGCGCGCTGCTCCTTGTCGACCTCGACGGCTTCAAGGCGATCAACGACAGTTGCGGCCATGCCGTCGGCGACGTCTGCCTCAAGGCGGCGGCCGTGCGGCTTCGCCTTGCCTGCCCGGAAGCGGCGCTCGTCGCCCGGATCGGCGGCGACGAATTCGCCGTGCTCGTTGCGAAGGGCCACGATCGCGCAGTCGTCGCCGGCATGGCGCGGCGGATCGTCGAGGCGCTGGCGAAGCCGGTCGAGCATCACGGCCGCGGGCTCGTTTTCGGCGCCTCGGTGGGCATCGCTTTCGCGGGTGCCGGAGGCGCCGACGCGCTCTTCACGCGCGCCGATGCCGCCCTCTATGCCGCGAAGGCCGCCGGCCGCGGTACGTTCCGCATGTGCAAGACGAGCCCCACCTTTCGCCCCGACGATTCCTGCGCCGCGTGACCGGCGGCGGGCGATGCGCCCCCGGCATGGGTGACACGGTGAAACGGCACCGGCTCCATGGACGCCGAAGCGGTAGAAGCCCGCCGTTTTCTGCCGCAACGTCACGCTTCGTGAACGCATAGGGACCATGTGGGTGCCTCAGATGAAGATGGCATTGTCCCGCGCGACGATCTCCTTCAGGTAATCGGAAACGGTGCGGATACGCGCCAGGTCGCGCGCGCTCTCATGGATGACGGACCAGTAGGTGCGACGGATCTTCTTCTCGGGCATCACCGGCACGAGCAACGGATCCGGCCGGGCGATGTAGTCGTGCAGGATGCCGATGCCGGCCCCCGAGCGCACCGCCTCCGTCTGCCCGGTGGCACTGGAGATCGCGATCGTCGCATTCCAGTGATGCTCCAGTTCGGCCGCGAAGTGCAGCGACGGCGAGAAGACAAGGTCGTCGACGTAGCCGACGAGGCGATGGTCCTCCAGCGCGGCGAAATCCGTTGGCGCCGGATGCGACCGGAGATAGTCGCGCGAGGCATAGAGGCCGAGCGTATAGTCCACGAGACGGCGGCAGATCAGCCGCCCCTCGACGGGCGGTTCGACGGTGATCGCGATGTCCGCCTCCCGCTGCGACAGAGAGAAGGAGCGCGGAACCGGAACCAGTTGCAGCGTGAGCTCCGGATGACGGTCCGATAGTGCGCCGAGACGCGGCGCCAGATAGGAGACGCCGAAGCCGTCCGGCGCGCCGATCCTCACGGTCCCCGAGATCGTGCCGTCCACCATGCCGAGGCTCGAGTGCGCGCCGAGAAGCTCCGTCTCCATGCGCTCCGCGCTCCGCAGGAACGCCGCGCCGGCTTCGCTCAGCTCGCAGCCGGTCGTGCGGCGGATCACGAGACGCGTCCGGATGTTCTTCTCGAGCGCCGTCAACCGGCGGGAGACCGTCGCGTGGTTGAGCCCGAGGCGCCGCGCCGCCGCGAGAATCTGCCCCGTCCGAGCGACCGCAAGAAAGATCCGTACGTCGTCCCAGTTCATCGCGCCGATTCCACCGTTCCGCGACCTCTTTTAAACCGCCCGCCGCCGGGGACGCCACTTGTTCCTGTCGCGTCCGCTCGCGTCCGGCCCGTCCTGTTCGCGCGTGGGCAACGTTTCATTTCGGCACGGCGAAGCCGGCGGCCGCGCGGGGCGAGCGGGCTGGCCGATCGGTCGAAAACTCCAGACAAAGCCCGGCTTCAAAGCATGAAGTCCGGTTCCGACCGCTGTCTTGGAGGCCGACTCCAGGCGGTAAGACTGCGTTCACGACGCCGCCTGTTCCTGCGAACTTGCGAAACCGATCATGCACGCATGGCGTTTTCGCCGGTGTGAAGTTCACGCTCTGATAGGAGACGAATCATGACGAGCAAACATATGTTGCGGCTCATCGGAGCCGCTTCCGCCTTCTCGCTCATGCTGACGCCGGCGATGGCCGCCAGCGTGGGGGCCTCGGTTGGCGGCGTCAGCGCCGGAGCCTCGATCGGCGGCGGCGGAGGCCAGGGTGTGGGTGCTGGCGTCGGTGCCTCGGTCGGTGGATCGGGCGGCGTGGGCGCCGGTGCGGGCACGTCCCTCGGCGGTCCGAGTGGGGTTGGGGCCGGAGTCGGCGCCTCCGTCGGCGGTGGCAGCGGCATTGGTGCGGGGGCCGGTGCCTCGATCGGCGGATCAGGCGGCGTCGACGCCGGTGCAGGCGCTTCCATCGGCGGTGGTAACGGCGTGGGTGCCGGTGTCGGTGCCTCGATCGGCGGATCGGACGGCGTCGACGCAGGGCTCGGAGCCTCCATCGGCGGTGGCAACGGGATCGGCGTCGGTGGGGGCGTCTCGATCGGCGGCGGTACAGACGGCACCGGCGGAACGGGCGGCGGCATGGGCGGCATGGGCGCCGCCGACGGCCCCGTCAACGCCGGCCCGTCGTCGCCGCAGGCAGTGCTCGATGCCTTCAACGACATGCCCGACAGTCAGCGGATGCAAGTCCGCCGGACCTGCGCGGACACCCTCTCCGGAGCTGAGGGCGGCGTCAGCTACGATATGGCGCGTTTCTGCAAGCTGCTTCAGTCGATGCGTTGAGCCGTGGCCGTTCCAAGGGTTCGCGCCCGAACGGAGATCGGCTTCATGGCGCTCCTGCATTTCAGGAAAAGGGGACACAGGCTCGCGGATCGCTTCCGCGCGAGCACCTACCGCCTTAAGATGGTGGCGGCCGGTGGGGGCCATCGGCCGCTGCGCGACGGACGAGGGGCAACAAGGAGCCTTCGTCATGACGAGGACATTCGACGAACTCGTGCACCGGCTGGCCGGCGACCCGCGAATCGCGACCCGCAGCCTCTGGCGCATCCTCAAGGTGATCGACGACGAGATCTACCAGGTCTCGCGCGACGGGACGGCCGTCTCGGCGACCGTCCGCCAGCTTCGCGAGATCATGGCGCGGAGCTACCTCGCGCGCCTGGAGGCCGAACGGACCGGGTCGGAGCGCACCCTCTTCGATGACCTCGAGCCCGGCACTGCTCCGGACGACCGCATGATCTGAGGCGCTGGCGGAATTCTACCGCTCCAGCCGGGCGAGAAGCGAGGACGTGTCCCAGCGCCGGCCGCCCATGGCCTGGATTTCGGCGTAGAACTGGTCGACCAGCGCGGCGACCGGCACCTGTGCCCCGTTGCGCCGCGCCTCGTCGACGACGATCGACAGGTCCTTGCGCATCCAGTCGACTGCGAAGCCATGGTCGTATTCGCCGGCATCCATGGTCTTCCAGCGGTTCTCCATCTGCCAGGATCCGGCAGCACCCTTGGAGATGACCGAGATCACCTTCTCGATGTCGAGCCCGGCCTTCTTGCCGAAATGGATGCCTTCGGAGAGGCCCTGGACCAGGCCGGCGATGCAGATCTGGTTGACCATCTTCGTCAGCTGTCCGGCGCCCGCCGGTCCCATCAGCCCGATCATCCGGGCATAGGCCTCGATCACCGGCCGTGCCTTCTCGAAGGTCGCCTGCTCACCGCCGACCATGACCGTCAGCACGCCGTTCTCCGCGCCCGCCTGGCCGCCGGAAACGGGCGCATCGAGGAAGCCGCAGCCCTTCTCGCGCGCCGCCGCATCGAGCTCGCGGGCGATCGCGGCCGAGGCGGTCGTGTTGTCGATGAAGATCGCGCCCGGTTTCAGCCCCGAGAAGGCGCCGTCCTCGCCGAGCGTGACCGAGCGCAGGTCGTTGTCATTGCCGACGCAGGAGAAGACGAAGTCCGCGCCGTCGGCCGCTTCCGCCGGGGTCGCCGCCGCATGGCCGCCGAACCGCTTCACCCAGTTCTCCGCCTTCGAAGCCGTGCGGTTGTAGACCCTGAGGTCGTGACCGCCCTTGGTCTTCAGGTGCCCCGCCATGGGATACCCCATGACGCCCAGTCCGATGAAGGCGACAGTTGCCATTCCGCTTGTCCTTCTGCCACTAATCTCGACGTGTTCGGGAGGTGATAGAACAATGCGCCGGCTCCTCAAAGGCTTCGCCGCAGGTATTTTGGTCGCGGTGCCGGTCGTGCTCGTGGCCGGTGCCGCGGCGCTCTTCTGGATGTCGCGTTCGCTGCCGGCCAATTCCGGCGAGGCGCGTGTGCCGGGCTTGTCGGCCGACGTCACCATCACCCGCGACAGTTATGGCGTTCCCCACATCGACGGCGCGACGCGTGCCGACGTCTATGCCGGCCTCGGCTTTGCGCAGGCGCAGGATCGCCTCTGGCAGATGGAGTTGAACCGGATGGCGGGGCAGGGCCGCCTTTCGGAAATCTTCGGTAAGGTGACGATCCCGACCGATGTCTGGCTGAGGACGATGGACCTCTATGGCGCAGCGCGCGATTCGCTGAAGGTCCTGAGCCCGGCGGCCCGGTCGGCGCTCGACGCCTATGCCCGCGGCGTCAACGCCTTCCTCGCGATGCCGGCCCGACCGTTCGGCGCGAAGCTGCCGCCGGAATTCGTCTTCTTCCGCCACATGCCCGAGCCGTGGACGGCCGTCGACACGCTGGTGACGATCAAGATGATGTCGGTCAGCCTGGCCGAAAACGCCGCCGACGAGCTCAACCGCCTGGCCTTCGCCCGCGCCGGCCTGACGTCGGCCGAGATCGATGACCTGATGCCGCCGCTCGCCGTCGATCACCCACCGGCTCTGCCGGACCTGGTGGCGCTGCTCGACCTGCCGTCAGGCCCCCTCGTTGGAGCCACGACCGGCCAGCTGATCGAGACGGCGCTGGCGAAGCTGCCCTGGGCGCCGGGGACCGGTGCCTCGAACAACTGGGTGGTGTCGGGTAGCCGGACGGCAAGCGGCAAGCCGATCCTTGCCAACGACCCGCATCTGGGGCTGACCGCGCCGTCGATCTGGTATCTCGCCGATCTCCGTGTCGAGAAGGAGTTCGGCACGCCGCGCAACCTGACGGGCGTCACGCTGCCGGGCACGCCCTTCGTCCTGCTCGGCCACGGCAGCACCTTCGCCTGGGGCTTCACCAATACCGGCTCGGACGTCCAGGACATCTTCGTCGAGAAGACCGATCCGAAGCGGCCGGGCGAATACCGCACGCCGGGCGGCTGGGCGCATTTCGGCGAGAAGGCCGAGACGATCCATGTGCGCGGCGGGAAGGACGTTACCTTCACACGGCGCTGGACGCGCCACGGTCCGGTGCTGCCTGCCTCCTATGGCCGGCTCGGCGAACTCCTCGCGCCCGACGAGGTGGCCGCGCTCTCATGGACGGCGCTTGCCCATGACGACACGACGGCGATGGCCGGTTTCGACATGTGGACGATTCGCACGGTCGCCGATTTCGAGAACGGCATGGCCTCCTTCGAGACGCCCATGCAGTCGATGGTCGTCGCCGATACGGCTGGGTCCATCGGCATGATCGCGCCCGGCCGCGTTCCGGTGCGCGATCCAGCGAATG
>JBQCEN010000249.1:0-16507 GCA_051960215.1 Pararhizobium sp. | reverse complement strand
CGCCGTCAAGGCGATTCGCGCCGGGGATGATAGGAAGGGCCTGGCGGCCGTTGCGATCTTGTTCCTGCGCGCCGTGGGCGGCGCGGTGGCGCGCTGCGATTCGATTTCCGTCGGTGCCGATGCCTACCTGGAGAAGCCGGTCGATCCGGACCAGCTGATTGATTTCGTTGAATCGATTGCCGCCGCGCGCGACGATTGAGCCGCTTGCGCTGCGCGGCATTTTCCGTGCAGAGGTTGCCAGAGACCACCGAAGCCTGTCACGATGGCGTCGCACGGGTGTGGTTGATAGCGCCTGCCGCAAGAGGGGATTGAACATTTCGATGAGTGGCCAGCTTCGCGAGCGCGGCGCGGAAGACGAGACCACGCGGGACAGTGCGCTCCACGGCGCAGCCTCCTGGTCCCGGCCTCTCGGCCGCATCGGTACCCTGGAAACGCGACTGGCACGGAGCCCGGCCGAGGTTCGCGCCGCGCAGGCGATCCGCTATCGCGTCTTCTGCGAGGAGATGGGCGCCACCATCTCGCCGGAGAACCACCGGCAGCGCATGGACGCCGACGCCTTCGACCTGATCTGCGACCATCTGCTCGTGCTCGACACCGAGATCGACGGTGACGCCGAGGACCAGATCGTCGGCACCTATCGCCTTCTGAGGGGCGACGTGGCGCAGCGGCACGGCGGCTTCTATTCGGCCTCGGAATTCGACGTCGAGGCGCTGATGGCACGTCATCCGGACAAGCTGTTCATGGAGCTCGGCCGTTCGTGCGTCCTGCCGCGCTACCGCACGCGGCGCACGCTCGAGTTGCTCTGGCAGGGCAACTGGGCCTATGCGCTCATCCACCGGGTCGACGCGATGTTCGGCTGCGCCTCCTTCGCCGGCGTGCGGCCCGAAGCGCATGCCCTTGCGCTCTCCTTCCTGCATCACAATGCGAAGGCGACGGGCGAATGGGCGGTCTCTGCCTTGCCGGGGCTCCACCGGACCATGGACCTGATGCCTGCCGAGGCGGTCGATCCACGGCGGGCGCTCGCCGCGCTCCCGCCCCTCGTCAAGGGTTATCTTCGGCTGGGCGCGCGGGTGGGCGACGGGGCCTTCGTCGACCATGCCTTCCGGACGACGGACGTGATGATCGTCCTGCCGATTGCGAGCATCAACCACCGCTACCTGAACTACTACGGCGCCGACGCCGGCCGCTTCGCCTGACCCCGCCGGGGAGGTTCAGCGCGCTCCGACGGGCCGCGCATAGGTGAAGGCGCCGATCGGGGCCGCCGGATCGGCGCGTCCGTCGACGACGCGCGTCAGGCATTCGGCCGGGATATAGGGCCACGTCGCCGTCCTGCAGGCGGCGGCCGGGGTGGCCTCGGCGGCGGATGCCGTCATCTCCCGGCTGACCGCAGGGCCCGAGACGAGCGCCAGCGCCAGGAATGCCGCGACAAGCCCGGCGCAGAGCGTCGAGCAGAGGAGGAAGAGTGTCTTCTTGTTCGCCATGATACGCCGGCAATGCGCGAGCCGGCGATATTGTTCCCAATGCGGCGAAAGGAAGGCTGTTGGCCTCCCGGGGAGGAGTCAGGTGCTCGTGTTGTAGGCGGCGATCGCCGCCATGTTGACGATGTCGGAATCCTTGGCGCCCATCGAGGCGATCTGCACCGACTTGTCGAGCCCGACGAGGAGCGGCCCGATGACGGTCGAGCCGCCGAGCTCCTGCAGCATCTTCGTCGAGATCGAGGCGGAGTGGAAGGCCGGCATGACGAGCACGTTCGCCGGTCCGGACAGCCGGCAGAACGGATACTGCTCCATGAGCCGCCGGTTGAGCGCGACGTCGGCGCCCATCTCGCCATCATACTCGAAGTCGACGCGCCGCTTGTCGAGGATTCGAACCGCCTCGCGCACCCGCTCGGAGCGCTCGCCCGTCGGATGGCCGAAGGTCGAATAGGCGAGCATCGCGACGCGCGGCTCATAGCCCATGCGCCGCGCCATGGCGGCCGCCTCCTCGGCGATGTCGGCGAGTTCCTCCGCGTTCGGCATGTCGATGACCGCGGTGTCTGCGACGAGCACGGTGCGGCCGCGCGACAGCGCCAGCGACACGCCGATGACGAGGTGGCCCGGCTTGGCGTCGATGCAGCGGCGCACGTCGGTGAGCGCGCTCGCATAGTTGCGCGTCGTGCCCGTCACCATCGCGTCGGCGTCGCCGAGCGCCACCATGCAGGCGGCGAAATGGTTGCGGTCGGTGTTGACCAGCCGCTGGCAGTCACGCAGCAGGTAGCCCTTGCGCTGCAGCCGTGCGTAGAGATGGTCGACATAGGCGCCGACGCGCCGCGAGACGCGGGCATTGACGAGTTCGATACCGGGCCGGTCGAGGTCGATGCCGGCGAGCCGCGCCGTCTCGCGCATCTGGTCGTCGCGCCCGAGCAGGATCGCCGTGCCGAGCCGCTGGTTGGCATAGGCGACCGCCGCGCGCATCACCTGTTCCTCCTCGCCCTCGGCGAAGACGACGCGGCGCGGATGGCGCCGCACCCGCTCGTAGATGCGCTGCAGCGTCGAGGCGATCGGGTCGCGCCGCGCCGAAAGCTCGGCGCCGTAAGCCTCGAGATTGACGATCGGCCGACCGGCGACACCGGACTCCATCGCCGCCTTGGCGACGGCGACCGGGATCGCCGAGATCAGCCGCGGATCGAACGGCACGGGGATGATGTATTTCGGCCCGAAGCGCGGCCGGTTGCCCTGGTAGGCCGCCGCCACGTCGTCCGGCACGTCCTCGCGGGCGAGCGCCGCCAGCGCTTCCGCCGCCGCGATCTTCATCGCGTCGTTGATCGCCGTCGCCCGGACGTCGAGCGCGCCGCGGAAGATATAGGGGAAGCCGAGGACGTTGTTGACCTGGTTCGGATAGTCCGACCGGCCGGTCGCCATGATCGCGTCGTCGCGGATCGCCGCGACCTCCTCCGGCGTGATCTCCGGATCGGGATTGGCCATGGCGAAGATGACCGGGTTCTCGGCCATCGAGCGAACCATGTCTTCCGTCAGCGCGCCCTTGACGGAGAGGCCGAAGAAGACGTCGGCGCCTTTCAGCGCGTCGGCGAGCGTGCGGGCGTCGGTCTTCACCGCATGCGCCGACTTCCACTGGTTCATGCCCTCGGTGCGGCCCTCGTGGATGACGCCCTTGGTGTCGCAGAGGATGACGTTCTCCGCCGCAAAACCCATCGCCTTGATGAGGTCGATGCAGGCGATCGCCGCGGCGCCGGCGCCGTTGCAGACGAGCTTCGTCGTCTTCAGGTCGCGGCCGGTCAGGTGCAGCGCGTTGATGAGGCCGGCCGTCGCGATGATCGCGGTGCCGTGCTGGTCGTCGTGGAAGACCGGGATATCCATCAGCTCGCGCAGCCGCTCCTCGATGACGAAGCAGTCCGGCGCCTTGATGTCCTCGAGGTTGATGCCGCCGAAGGAGGGCCCGAGGAAACGCACGCAGTTGACGAACTCGTCGACGTCCTCGGTCGAGACCTCGAGATCGATCGAATCGACGTCGGCGAAACGCTTGAAGAGGACGGCCTTGCCTTCCATCACCGGCTTCGAGGCGAGCGCGCCGAGGTTGCCGAGGCCGAGGATCGCCGTGCCGTTGGAGATGACGGCGACCATGTTGCCGCGCGTCGTATAGTCGAAGGCGCGCGACGGATCCTCGGCGATGGCCTTGACCGGCACGGCGACGCCCGGCGAATAGGCGAGCGACAGGTCGCGTTGCGTCGCCATCGGCTTTGTCGGCGCGATCTCCAGCTTGCCGGGCCGTCCTTCCGCGTGGAAGTCGAGCGCTTCCTGTGCCGTCACCGACGATCCCGGGCGCGTCAGCTTCTTGTCCATCGATGTTTCCTCAACCTTCTGTGGGCGGTCCGTTGGCCGGCGCCTCGTGATGTTGTCTTCAGCAGGCAAGCACCGTTAGGGTGCTTCGTAAAGCCTGACCAGCCCCATCCTCCGGAATGCCGGGTGAAATCGTTGAACCCGCAGACGCGATCGCTGCCGAGACCGTGACCGACCAGTCCCCCATTCGCGCGCCCTTCAGGGATCGGGTGCTGAGCCCTGCCGCTCTCGTCAGCCCTGAAAGCCGCGCTTCGGCGTCGCCGATGATGGAGCAGTATATCGAGATCAAGGCGGCGAACCCGGATTCGCTGCTCTTCTACCGGATGGGCGACTTCTACGAGCTGTTCTTCGACGATGCGGCCGAAGCCTCGCGCGCCCTCGGCATCACCCTGACGAAGCGCGGCCAGCATCTCGGCGAGGACATCCCGATGTGCGGCGTCCCGGTCCACGCCGCCGACGACTACCTGCAGAAGCTGATCGCGCTCGGCTTCCGCGTCGCCGTCTGCGAGCAGGTGGAGGACCCGGCCGAGGCGAAGAAGCGCGGCTCGAAATCGGTCGTGCGCCGCGACGTCGTCCGCCTCGTCACGCCGGGGACGCTGACGGAGGAGAAGCTGCTCTCGCCGTCGGACGCCAACCACCTGATGGCGCTCGCCCGCGTCAAGGGCGGCGGCGAGGCGGGCTTCGCGCTTGCCTGGCTCGACATCTCGACCGGCACCTTCCGCATCGCCGAGACGACGGCGGGCCGGCTCCTCGCCGACATCCTGCGCATCGACCCGCGCGAGCTGATCGTCGCGGAGCCCGTCTTCCACGATCCGGACCTGAGGCCCGTTTTCGACATGCTCGGCCGTACCGCCGTGCCGCAGCCGGCGGTCCTCTTCGACAGCGCCACGGCGGAAAACCGCATCACCCGCTTCTTCGGCGTCGCCACCCTCGACGGCTTCGGCACCTTCTCGCGTGCCGAGCTTGCGGCGGCCGCCGCCGCGGTCGCCTATGTGGAGAAGACGCAGCTTTCCGAGCGGCCGCCGCTCGGGAAGCCGGAGCGCGAGGCCACCGGCTCGACGCTCTTCATCGATCCGGCGACGCGGGCCAACCTGGAGCTCCTGCGCACCCTCTCCGGCGAGCGCCAGGGAAGCCTGCTCAAGGCGATCGACCGGACGGCGACCGGCGGCGGCGCCCGGCTTCTCGCCGAGCGGCTGATGTCGCCGCTGACCGACCCCAAGGCGATTTCCGAAAGGCTCGATTCGGTCGCGGCGCTGCTCGCCGCCTCAGACCTGACGGAGCGCCTGCGCGACTGCCTGAAGAGCGTTCCGGATATGCCCCGCGCCCTGTCGCGGCTGGCGCTGAACCGCGGCGGACCACGCGATCTCGGCGCGCTTCGCGAAGGCCTTGCCGCCGGCCGCGCCCTCTCGAAAATCCTCGAAGCTGCCGACCTGCCGGAGGAGCTTGCCGCCGCCTGCGCCGCGATCGCCGCGCTGCCCGAAAGCCTTGCCGCGCTGCTCGATGCGGCACTCGGCGACGACCTGCCGCTTTTGAAGCGCGACGGCAATTTCGTCCGCCCCGGCCATCACGGCGAGCTCGACGAGATGCGGGGCCTGCGCGACCAGTCGCGCCGGGTGATCGCCGGCTTGCAGATTCGCTATGCCGAGGAGACCGGTGTCCGCTCGCTGAAGATCAAGCACAACAACGTGCTCGGCTATTTCATCGAGGTGACGGCCGGCAACGCCGCCGCGCTGACGGAAGGCGGCGAGGCAAAGGCGCGCTTCATCCACCGCCAGACCATGGCGAGCGCCATGCGCTTCACGACGACCGAGCTCGCCGAACTCGAGACGAAGATCGCCAACGCCGCCGACCGGGCGCTGTCGATCGAGCTCGAGATCTTCGACGCCCTCACGACGGCCGTCGTGGCCGAGGCCGAGGCGATCAAGGCGGCGGCCCGTGCGCTTGCCGTCATCGACGTCTCGACGGGCCTCGCCGTGCTCGCGGAAGGCGAGGGCTACTGCCGCCCGACCGTCGACGAGACGACGGCCTTCGAGATCGTCGCCGGCCGCCATCCGGTCGTCGAGCAGGCGCTCCGCCGGCAGGCGGCCCAGCCCTTCGTCGCCAACGACTGCGCCCTCTCGCCGCGCGGCGACGGCAGGGGCGGCGCGATCTGGCTCTTGACCGGCCCCAACATGGGCGGCAAGTCGACCTTCCTGCGCCAGAACGCGCTCATCGCGGTCATGGCGCAGATGGGTTCCTTTGTGCCGGCGGGCAGCGCCCGCATCGGCGTCGTCGACCGGCTGTTCTCGCGCGTCGGCGCCTCCGACGACCTCGCCCGTGGCCGCTCGACCTTCATGGTCGAGATGGTCGAGACGGCGGCGATCCTCACCCAGGCGAGCGCCCGCTCGCTCGTCATCCTCGACGAGATCGGCCGGGGCACGGCGACCTTCGACGGCCTGTCGATCGCCTGGGCATCGGTCGAGCATCTCCACGAGGTCAACCGCTGCCGCGGCCTGTTCGCCACCCACTTCCACGAGCTGACGGCGCTGTCGGAGAAGCTGACGCGCCTCGTCAACACGACGATGCGGGTGAAGGAATGGGAAGGCGAGGTGATCTTCCTGCACGAGGTCGGTCCGGGGGCCGCGGACCGCTCCTACGGCATCCAGGTCGCCCGCCTCGCCGGCCTCCCCGACAGCGTCGTCGCCCGCGCCAAAGCCGTCCTCGCGCAACTGGAGGAAGGCGACCGCAAGAGCCCCGCCCACACCCTCGTCGACGACCTGCCGTTGTTCTCCGCCACACGCCGCCCGGAAGCGCCCGCGCAGAAGCGCACCTCGGCGGCGGAGGAAATGCTGACCAGCCTCAACCCCGACGAGATGACGCCGAAGGAGGCGCTGGAGGTGCTCTATGCGCTGAAGGGGGCGGTGAAGCCGGACGGCTAAGACCGCGTGACATCCGCCCCGGAATCATCCATTGTCCCTTGGCCCTTGCTCGGGCGCTACGGTCGCGATGGGCGCGGCCTGTCATTGCCGGTTCCCTTCCATGTCCGCCCTGCGGATCCGCCCTGCCACTCCCGACGACATCGACGCTCTCTTCGCCATCGAGACGGCGGTCTTTCCGACCGATCGGATCTCGCGGCGGTCGTTCCGTTCGCTGATCGCCCGCCCGACCGCCGCGACGCTCGTCGCCGAGGATGATGACGGGGTCGCCGGCTATGCGATGATCCTGTTTCGCGCCGGCACCGGCATGGCGCGGCTCTACTCGATCGCCGTCGCTTCCGGCCGTGCCGGGGCCGGCATCGGGCGGAAGCTCCTCGAGGCGGCGGAGGAGGCGGCGCGCAGCCATGACCGGATCATGCTGCGCCTCGAGGTGCGGGAGGACAACGAACCGGCGATCGCGCTCTACCGCAAGACGGGCTACCGACAGATCGGACGCATCGCCGCCTACTACGAGGACGGGATGGCGGCGCTGCGCTTCGAGAAGCTGATGCGCGCCGGTGACGAGCAGCCGGTTTCCGACACGCCCTTCTTCGAGCAGACGACGGACTTCACCTGCGGCTCGTGCTGCCTCGTCATGGCGCTCGGCCGCTTCGTCTCGCGCGATTTCCTCGACCCGATCTGGGAGATCCGCCTGTGGCGGGAGGCGACGACGATCTTCATGCTTGCCGGTCCCGGCGGCTGCGAGCCCTACGGGCTCGCCGTCGTGGCGCACGAGCACGGCCTGAAGCCGGTCATCTACTGCTCCGAATCGGAGCTCCTGTTCCTCGACACGGTGCGCAATCCGGAAAAGCGCGTGGTGATGGAACTGGCGCAGATGGATTTCCGCAAGCGCGCGAAGGAGCTCGCGATCGAGCAGCATATTTCCGCCTTCACCCTCGGCGATATCCGTGAGGCGATTCGCGAGGGCAAGGTTGTGGCGGTGCTGGTCAGCGGCTACCTGATGTTCGGCAAGAAGGTGCCGCACTGGGTGCTGGCGCATGGCGACGACGGTCGCCATATCGTGGTGCACGATCCCTGGGTCGAGGACGAGGTGGGGGGGACGGTGGCCGATGCCGCGAACCTGCCGGTCCCCTACGCCGTCTTCGACCGCATCTCACGTTTCGGCCGCAACGGCTTGCGCGCCGCCGTCGTCCTTCAAGGAAAAGGGCCCGATGTCTGACTGGGTGATCCTTGCGAGCAACCTCGCGTCCTTCGACCACGCGGCGACGCAGCACAAGGTGCTGGTGACGCGCGACTACCTCTCCCGCCCCGAGCTCTTCCGCGGCACGCGCCCGAACATCATCAACCTGTCCCGCTCCTATGCCTATCAGAGCCGCGGCTACTATGCCTCGCTGCTCGCCGCGGCGCGCGGCCAACGCGTCATCCCCTCCGTCGAGACGATCATCGACCTTTCCGCCCGCAAGCTCTACGAGAACGCCCTGCCGGAGCTCGAGGACGCGCTGAACAAGGCCTTCCACGGCGATCGCGAGGAGGCGCCGGGGCGGCTCCGCATCTTCTTCGGCATGAACGGCGACCACAAGCTGGAGCGCTTCAGCCGCCTCCTCTTCGACTGGTTCCGCGCGCCGATCCTCGAGGTCTTCGTCAAGCGCGGCGAATGGCTGACGATCAGCCGCATCGCGCTGCAGTCCCATACGAAGCTTTCCGACGAGGAGAAGGAATCGTTCTTCGGCTGCATGGCGCGCTACACCGGCCGCCAGTGGCGCGACCCGAAGGGAAAGACGCCGGCGCGCTATTCCTTCGCCACGCTGGTCGACCCGCAGGAAACGCTCCCGCCGTCGTCGATCGCAAGCCTCAAGCACTGGGCGCGGGTCGCCGCGCGCCTCGGCGTCGAGGTCGAGCCGATCACCAAGAAGGACCTCGCGAGGCTCGCCAACTACGACGCGCTCTTCATCCGCGAGACGACGTCGATCTCCGATCACACCTACCGCTTCGCCCGCCGCGCCCAGCAGGAAGGCATGCCCGTCATCGACGACCCGGTGTCGATGATCCGCTGTACGAACAAGGTCTATCTGAACGAGCTGATGGACAAGAACGGCATCGCCGTTCCCGCCACCGTCATGATCGCCGGCGAGGAGGACCTCCAGAAGGCGGCCGACCGGCTCGGCTTCCCGATGGTGCTGAAGATCCCGGATTCCTCCTTCTCGCGCGGCGTCAGCAAGGTCGCCGATTTCGCCGAGCTGAAGGGGCTGGCGACGGCGTGGCTGGAGGATTCGGACCTGCTGATCGCCCAGAAGTTCATGCCGACGGCCTATGACTGGCGCGTCGGCGTGCTCGGCGGCAAGCCGCTCTTCGCCGTCCAGTACCTGATGGCCAAGAGCCATTGGCAGATCATCAAGCACGACACCGGCGGCAAGCCGCTCGAAGGCGGCTTCAAGGCCTTCGAGCTCGGCGAGGCGCCGCCGCTCGTCCTCGATACCGGACTGCGCGCCGCGCGCTGCATCGGCGACGGCTTCTACGGCGTCGATCTGAAGGAGACCGAGGACGGCGTCTTCGTCATCGAGGTCAACGACAACCCGAACCTCGAGCACGGCGTTGAGGACCATGCCGAGAAGGACGAGGTCTGGACGCGGCTCACCCAGTGGTTCCTCGAGCGGCTCGATCCGTGAGGCGACGGGGCTTCAAGGACAGGCCCGGCGAAACGCGCTATACGACGGGCAGGACGCGCTGAGAGGATGAGCGACAGGTCATGACGGCAAGGACCGCACCCGAGGCCGCAGACGTGGTCGATGCCGGCGCGCTCGATGCCGCCCTCGACGCGATCGCCCTGGAAAAGGGCGGGGCGACGCCGGCCGCCCGTCAGGCCGTGCTGCAGCTCCTGAAGACGACGAATGCCGAAGGCCGCGCCCGCGCCCGCAAGCGCCTCGATGCGGACGGCAACGGCTGGCCCTGCGCCGCCCGCATCTCGTATCTGGAGGACGTCCTCGTCGCGGCGATCTTCCGCTATGCGAGCCGGCACGTCTATGCCGCCGAAATCCGCTCCAAGGCGGAGCGCATCGCGGTCGCCGCCGTCGGCGGCTACGGCCGCGGCACGCTGGCGCCCGGCTCGGACATCGACCTCCTCTTCCTGCTTCCCTACAAGGCGACGCCGTGGACCGAGCAGGTCTGCGAGTGGATGCTCTACATGCTCTGGGACATGGGCCAGAAGGTCGGCCATGCGACGCGCAGCATCGACGAATCGATCCGCCAGGCGCGCGCCGACATGACGATCCGTACGGCGATCCTGGAAGCACGCTTCATCTGCGGCGAGGAGGCGCTCTTTGCAGAGCTCGCGGAGCGTTTCGACAGCGACGTGGTGCGCAATACCGGGCCTGAATTCGTCGCCGCCAAGCTCGCCGAGCGCGACGAGCGCCACCGTAAGGCGGGCGACACGCGCTATCTGGTGGAGCCGAACGTCAAGGAGGGCAAGGGCGGGCTTCGCGACCTCAACACGCTCTTCTGGATCGCCAAGTACTTCTACCGCATCCGCAACGCGCAGGAGCTCGTTCGCCTCGGCGTGCTCTCGAAGCGCGAGCTGGCGCTTCTGGTGAAGGCGGAGGATTTCCTCTGGGCGGTGCGCTGCCAGATGCACTTCCAGAGCGGCAAGGCCGAGGAGCGGCTCTCCTTCGACATCCAGCGCGAGATCGCCGAAAGCCTCGGCTATCAGGACCATCCCGGCCTTTCGGCCGTCGAGCGCTTCATGAAGCACTATTTCCTCGTCGCCAAGGACGTCGGCGACCTGACGCGCATCTTCTGCGCCGCGCTTGAAGAGCAGCAGGCGAAGGCCGCGCCGGGGTTGACCGGCGTCATCGGCCGCTTCGCCAACCGCGTGCGCAAGATTCCCGGCACCCTCGATTTCCTCGAAGACCGCGGCCGCATCACGATCGCCTCGCCGGATGCGTTCCGCAAGGACCCGGTCAACATCATCCGCCTCTTCCACATGGCCGACATCCACGGCCTGGAATTCCACCCGGACGCGCTGAAGGGCGTCACCCGCTCGCTGAAGCTCGTCAACGCGGAGCTGCGCGAGAACGAGGAGGCGAACCGCCTCTTCCTGTCGATCCTGACCTCGCGCCGCGACCCGGCGCTGATCCTCAGGCGCATGAACGAGGCGGGCGTCCTCGGCCGCTTCATCCCCGACTTCGGCAAGATCGTCTCGATGATGCAGTTCAACATGTATCATCACTACACGGTCGACGAGCACCTGATCCGGACCGTCGACATCCTGTCGCGCATCGAGCGCGGTCTCGAGGAGGCCGTCCATCCGCTCGCCGCACGCGTCATGGCCGAGGTCGATGATCGCGACGCGCTCTACGTCGCGGTCCTGCTGCACGACGTCGCCAAGGGCCGGCCGGAGGACCATTCGGTCGCCGGCGCCCGTGTCGCCCGCAAGCTCTGCCCGCGCCTCGGGCTGACGCCGAAGCAGACGGAGCTGGTCGCCGCCCTGATCGAAGAGCACCTCCTGATGTCGATGACGGCGCAGTCACGCGACCTGAACGACCGCAAGACGATCGAGGATTTCGCCGAGCGCGTGCAGTCGCTCGATCGACTGCGGATGCTGCTGGTGCTGACCTGCTGCGACATCCGCGCCGTTGGGCCCGGCGTCTGGAACGGCTGGAAGGGCCAGCTCCTGCGGACGCTCTATTTCGAGACCGAGCTGCTCCTCTCCGGCGGCTTCTCCGCCGTGTCGCGCCGTAAGCGCGCGGAGGAGGCGCGCGACAGCCTGCGTAAAGGCCTGGCCGCCTGGGGCGAAGCCGAGCGCGAGGCCTATCTCGGCCTCCACTACGAGGCCTACCTGCTCTCCGTGGCGCTCGAGGACCAGTTGCGCCATGCCGCCTTCATCCGCGAGGCCGATGCGGCGGGCAAGACGCTCGCGACGATGGTGCGCACGCATTCCTTCCATGCGATCACCGAGATCACGGTGCTGGCGCCGGATCACCCCCGGCTCCTGACGATCATCACCGGCGCCTGCGCCGCGGCCGGCGCCAACATCGCCGACGCGCAGATCTTCACGACATCGGACGGGCGCGCGCTCGACACGATCATGGTCAACCGCGAATTCCCCGACGACGCGGACGAGTTGCGTCGCGCCGGCTTCATCGGCCGGATGATCGAGGACGTGCTCGCCGGCCGCAAGCGCCTGCCGGACGTCATCGCGACCAAGGCGAAGGCGCGGCGCAAACCGCGGCCCTTCGTCATCGCGCCGACGGTGACGATCTCGAACGCGCTGTCGAACAAGTTCACGGTCGTCGAGATCGAGGGACTCGACCGGGTCGGCCTCCTCTCGGAGATCACCGCGGTGCTCTCCGACCTTTCGCTCGACATCGCGTCGGCCCACATCACGACCTTCGGCGAAAAGGTGGTCGACACCTTCTACGTCACCGATCTCTTCGGCCATAAAATCACCAATGAGAACCGGCAGGCGAACGTCGCTGCCCGGCTGAAGGCGGTGATGAGCGGGGAAGGCGAGGACGTGCGCGAGAAGATGCCCTCGGGGATCATCGCCCCGCCGGCCGCGAGCCGTCAGGCCGCAGCGGCCACCAAGAAGGCCAGGATCGAGCTTTCATGAGTTTGCCGAGATGAGCCTGGTCTCCAAGTTCGCAACCGTCGGCGCCGCAACGCTCGGCAGCCGGCTCCTCGGTTTCGCGCGCGAGACGCTGATGGCGGCTGCGCTCGGCGCCGGTCCGATGGCCGACGCCTTCTACGCCGCCTTCCGCTTCCCGAACCTCTTCCGCCGGCTCTTCGCCGAAGGCGCGTTCAACGCCGCCTTCGTGCCGCTCTTCGCCAAGGAGATCGAGGCCGGCGGCGTCGACGGCGCCAAGCGCTTCTCGGAGGAGGTCTTCGGCATCCTCTTCACGGTGCTCCTCGGGCTGACGATCGTCATGGAGCTGGCGATGCCGCTCCTCGTCGCGACCATCATCGCGCCCGGCTTCGACGATGCGGCGAAGATCCACCTGACGATCCGGCTCGCGATCGTCATGTTCCCCTATCTGATGTGCATGTCGCTGACCGCGATGATGAGCGGCATCCTCAACTCGCTGCACCGCTATTTCGCGGCGGCGATCGCGCCGGTCTTCCTCAACATCGTGCTGATCGGCGTTCTCGGCTACGGCATCGCCATCGGCATGGGGCCGCGCGCCATCGCCCATGCCATGGCCTTCGGCGTGCTGGTTGCCGGCATCCTGCAGCTGCTCGTCGTCTATATCGGCGTCCGCCAGGCCGGCATCCGCATCGGCATCCGCCGGCCGCGCATGACGCCGAGCGTCTGGCGTCTGCTCGCGCTCGCCCTGCCGGCGGCGGCGACCGGCGGCATCACCCAGATCAACCTGGTCATCGGCCAGATGATCGCTTCGGCGAAGCCCGGCGCGATCTCGGTGCTGCAATATGCCGACCGGGTCTACCAGCTTCCGCTCGGCGTCGTCGGCATCGCCGTCGGCGTCGTGCTCCTGCCCGAGCTCGCCCGCGCGCTCAAGGCCGGCCACATGCGGGACGCGGCGAACCTGCAGAACCGCTCGCTCGAATTCGCGCTGTTCCTGACGCTGCCGGCCGCCGGCGCGCTGCTCGTCATCGCGCCTCAGATCGTGCGCGTTCTCTACGAGCGCGGCGCCTTCTCGCCGACGACGACGCATTCGGTCGCGGCGGCTCTTTCGATCTTCGGCCTCGGCCTGCCGGCCTTCGTCATGATCAAGGCCTTCACGCCGGGCTTCTTCGCCCGCGAGGACACCCGCACGCCGATGGTCTTCGCCGGCATCTCGGTGCTCGTCAACGTTACGCTGGCGCTGACGCTTTTTCCGCGCATCGCCGAAGCCGGCATCGCCACGGCGGAAGCCTGCGCCGGCTGGCTGAACGCGGTGATGCTGCTCACCACCCTGATCCGCCGCGGCCACTGGCAGCTCGACGCGGCGCTGATCCGTCGTGTGCCGCGGATTGCCGTCGCCGTCGTCGTCATGGCGCTCGGGCTCGCCTTCGCGCTGCGCTACGCCGAGCCCTACCTGACGCCGCAATCGCCCCTCCTCGTCCAGGCGCCGGCGCTCGGCACGCTGATCCTCGGCGCGATGGTGGTCTATTTCGTCCTCGTCTTCGCCATCGGCGGCGCCGACATGAGCATGATCCGCCGCAACCTCGACCGCGACCGCACCGCCAAGGCCGCCGCGCGAGGCGGGGAGGCATGAGCCGCTGCCTCGCGCAGGTGGCCATGCTGGTCGCCGATTACGACGAAGCGATCGCCTTCTTCTGCAGCAAGCTTGGCTTCGACCTGATCGAAGACAGCGATCTCGGCGCCGGCAAGCGCTGGGTCGTCCTTGCCGGCGCCGGCGGTGCCCGCCTGCTGCTTGCGAAGGCGAAGGGCGCGGCGCAGGAAGCGGCGATCGGCCGGCAGGCCGGCGGCCGCGTCGGCTTCTTCCTGGAGACGGAGCGATTCCAGGAGGAATACGACCGCCTGCTGTCGCAGGGCATCACCTTCCTGGAGACCCCGCGTCTCGAAGCCTATGGCCGCGTCGCCGTGTTCGAGGATCTCTACGGCAACCTCTGGGACCTCGTCGAGCCGCGCTGACCGGCGGCCCCTTGTCTGGCGAACCGCCGCCGTGCATAAGGCGCCCGCGTTTTCAACACGAGGAGCAGGCCCTCCACCAGCCTGCGCGAGGATCCGATGTCCGATTTCAAACCGCTCGTCTTCTCCGGCGTCCAGCCGACCGGCAATCTCCATCTCGGCAACTATCTCGGGGCGCTGCGCAAGTTCGTCGCGCTGCAGGAGAGCCACGACTGCATCTACTGCGTCGTCGATTTGCATGCGATCACCGCGCAGCTCGTCCATGACGACCTGCCGGGCCAGATCCGCGCCATCACCGCGGCCTTCCTCGCCTCCGGCATCGACCCGAAGAAGCACATCGTCTTCAACCAGTCCGCCGTGCCGCAGCATGCGGAGCTCGCCTGGGTGTTCAACTGCTTCGCCCGCATCGGCTGGATGAACCGCATGACGCAGTTCAAGGACAAGGCGAGCAAGGACCGCGAGAACGCCTCGCTGGGGCTGCTCGCCTACCCGTCGCTGATGGCCGCCGACATCCTCGTCTACCGCGCCACCCACGTGCCGGTCGGCGATGACCAGAAGCAGCATGTGGAGCTCACCCGCGACATCGCCCAGAAGTTCAACATCGATTTCTCGAAGAGGATCGCCGAGGCCGGTCTCGGCGTCGAGATGGTCGTCGGCGAAGAGCGGATGACGGGCTATTTCCCGCTGACCGAGCCGCTGATCGAGGGGCCGGCGCCGCGCGTCATGAGTCTGCGCGACGGGACGAAGAAGATGTCGAAGTCCGACGCCTCCGACCTGTCGCGGATCAACCTGACGGACGATTCGGACACGATCGCCCGCAAGATCCGCAAGGCGAAGACCGATCCCGAGGCCTTGCCAAGCGAAGTTGCGGGGCTGAAGAGCCGTCCGGAGGCGGACAATCTCGTCGGCATCTATGCGGCGCTGAAGGATACGACGCGCGAGGCGGTGCTTGCCGAGTACGGTGGCCGGCAGTTCTCCGACTTCAAGCCGGCGCTCGCCGACCTTGCCGTCTCGGTGCTCGCGCCGATCAACGCCGAGATGCGCCGCCTGATGGCCGATCCCGCCCATATCGACGCGATCCTGAAGGACGGCGGCGAACGCGCTGGCGCCCTGGCCGAGAAGACCATGAGGGACGTCAAGGAGATCGTCGGCTTCATCTGAGCCGCCCAAGCGCTCATGGGCTTCGGCGCTTTGGCTTGATCGGCCGGTGTGGCGAGCCTATCTTCTGGACGAATTCCATTTTCGCCGCCCGTCCGGCCCCGATCACCGCGGCCATCGCGGAACGCGCGACAGGAGCATCCCGATGTTCATCCAGACCGAGACCACGCCGAACCCGGCGACGCTGAAGTTCCTGCCCGACCGCGTCGTCCTCGACAGCGGCACGGCCGAGTTCCGCAACGCGGAGGAGGCGGCTGCCTCGCCGCTTGCCGAGAACCTGTTCGCGATCCCCGGCGTCACCGGCGTCTTCTACGGCTACGACTTCATCACGGTCACGAAGGACAGCCCCGACTGGCAGCACCTGAAGCCGGCGATCCTCGGCACGATCATGGAGCACTTCATGTCCGGCGCGCCGGTCATGGCCGACGGCGGCTCGCATGCCGAGGAGATCACCGACGGCGAGTTCTTCGACCAGGCGGACGAGACGATCGTCGCGACGATCAAGGAACTGCTGGAGACGCGCGTCCGTCCGGCGGTCGCCCAGGATGGCGGCGACATCACCTTCCGCGGCTATCGCGACGGCACCGTCTATCTCAACATGAAGGGCGCCTGCTCGGGCTGCCCCTCCTCGACGGCCACCCTCCAGCACGGCATCCAGAACCTTCTTCGCCACTTCATCCCGGAAGTGCAGGAAGTCGCGCCGGTCTGATGCGGCGCCAGCGCGCCCGCCTGCTGGACTTGGCGACGCAGCGCAGCTAGAGCATGATCCCGGAAGGTGGTGCCGAATCCCGGAAAAGATCATGCTCGAACAAGGGAATAGATCGTGACGGCGAGCACGCGACGGGGCGTCGTGATCGATCGGCCTGAGCCATGTTGACGCTCGCACTCGATACGGCGGCCGAGGCCTGCGCGGCCGCGATCCACGACAGCGACGGCGACCGGATCGCCGGCTCGGCGAGCGAAACGATCGGTCGCGGCCATGCCGAGCGGCTGATGGCTGTGATCGACGCGGC
>JBQCEN010000248.1:0-14598 GCA_051960215.1 Pararhizobium sp. | reverse complement strand
CACCCACGATACGTCCGGTATCGCGGCGGCGACGGTGCTTGCGGCGGTGGAGGCCGGCGTCGACGTGGTGGACGCAGCGATGGACGCGCTCTCCGGCAACACCTCGCAGCCCTGCCTCGGCTCGCTCGTCGAGGCGCTGACGGGGACGGAGCGCGACCCGCATCTCGATCCGGAATGGATCCGCCGCATCTCCTTCTACTGGGAGGCGGTGCGCCACCAGTACGCCGCCTTCGAGAGCGACCTGAAGGGACCGGCCTCGGAGGTCTACCTGCACGAGATGCCCGGCGGGCAGTTCACGAACCTCAAGGAGCAGGCGCGCTCCCTCGGGCTCGAAACGCGGTGGCACCAGGTCGCCAAGGCCTACCACGACGCCAACCGGATGTTCGGCGACATCGTCAAGGTGACGCCGTCCTCGAAGGTCGTCGGCGACATGGCGCTGATGATGGTGAGCCAGGACCTCACGGTCGCCGACGTCGAGAACCCGGAGAAGGAAATGTCCTTCCCGGACTCGGTGGTGTCGATGCTGAAGGGCGACCTCGGCCAGCCGCCGGCCGGCTGGCCCGCGGCGCTGCAGAAGAAGGTGCTGAAGGGCGAGACGGCGTATACGGCCCGGCCCGGCTCGCTGCTCGAGGATGCCGATCTCGATGCGGAACGCAGGATCATCGAGGAGAAGCTCGGGCGTGAGGTCAGCGAGCGCGAGCTTTCCTCCTATCTCATGTATCCGAAGGTCTTTACCGACTATGCGCTGGCGGCGGAGACCTACGGGCCGGTCAGCGTGCTGCCGACGCCCGCCTATTTCTACGGGCTTGGCGTCGGGGAGGAGCTCTTCGTCGAGCTCGAACGCGGCAAGACGCTCGTTATCCGCAACCAGGCGATCGGCGAGACGAACGACAAGGGCCTCGTCACCGTCTTCTTCGAGCTCAACGGCCAGCCGCGGGCGATCCGCGGGCCCGACCGCGCGCGCGGCACCGGCAGCGGCGTCCGCCGCAAGGCCGACGCCGGAAACGAAGCGCATGTCGGCGCGCCGATGCCGGGCGTGATCTCCACCGTCGCGATTTCTGCCGGCCAGGCGGTGCATGCCGGCGACGTCCTCGTCTCGATCGAGGCGATGAAGATGGAGACGGCGCTGCATGCCGAGCGCGACGGCACTGTCGCCGAGGTGCTGGTGCGCACCGGCGACCAGATCGACGCCAAGGACCTGCTCGTCGTCTACGCCTGACGGGTGCGGCGCGCGAGCGCGTCCTGGAAAGCGGCGAAGAGCCGGCGCATGACCGGCGCCTTGTAGGGGAAGACGTCCTCCGGATCCATGTCGTGGACGATCATTGCGACGTCCGCCTCGAAGACGAGGAGGCGGCCGTCCGGCGTCTCGGCGCAGTCGATGCCGAAATAGTCGAGGCCGAGGCGCTCCGTCAGGGCCGCGAAGGCCGTCGCATGGCGCCGGGCGAAGTCGGCGTCGAAGGTCTCCATCCAGCGCGCCTCCTCGGCGCGGCGCCAGGCGTGCTCGGCCATGCCGGCGCTGAGGTAATGCACGATCCAGTGCTCGGAGACGGCCATGTGGCTCGCGAAGGGCTTGCCGTCGATGAAGACGATCCGCTGTTTCCGGTAGAGCCCGTCGGGGCTCGCGTAATCGACGAAGGGAACGAGGCTGAAGGTGCCCTCGCCATTGCGGGCGAGATACCCCGAAAGCTCTGACGGCGCGTCGATCCGCGCCATGCCGCCGCCGGCATGGGTTCCGGCCGGGCGGACGACGAGCGGGTAGCCGAATCCGAAATGCTCTTCCGGCGTTCCGTGCCCTTCGGCGATCCGCAGGAGTTCCGGCCGGGCGGCCGGGACGGCCTTCGGCGAGACCAGGCCCGGCGCGCCCGCAAGCCGCGCACTCACGCCCTCGCGCGTCAGCGCCGCGACCCGTTCCGGCATGCCGTTCATCACCGGCGGTTGCCGGCCGGCCAGCAATCGATCGACCGCCTCAAGCACCGGCGCATTCGCCTCCGATTCGCCGATCGCCAGGAAGGCGACGTCGAAGCCGCTCATGTCCGGCAGGTCCTTCGTCTCGGCATCCACATAGAGGTAGGCGAGGCTCATGTCGGAGCCTTCGAGGAGGAAGTCGATCGGCGTGTTCGCCATCATGTCGCCGGCGGTGACGATGGCGGCGACGTTCAGGCCCGTGCCGCTAGCGTAGACGCGCCGGAAGACGGGCTGCATGTCGATCGCGTTCTTCTGCAGCGACAGAGCGGCCTCGCGCTCGCCGCGGGCCTGCAGGAGCACCGAGAGGTCCATCAGCGCCGGCGCGTCGGTCGGATCGGCGAGCGCTCGGGCCATGAGCCTGTCCCAGACGCTCTTGACGTCGCCGCCGCGGTAGGCGAGCCGCATCAGCCGGCTGACGCCGATCAGGGGTTCGGGCATGAGAGGCGCTTCCGAGGAAGGATGGGGCAGGGCGGGACGACGGCCGCCGGGAGCGGCCGATTCGCCACCATAGGCATCGCGGCGCGGCAGGATAGACGGCGGCACGCCCCTGCGACGATTTCTCAAGCGGACGGATTGACTGCGCTGCACGATCATGCATGATTGCGCACGATCTTGCACGGTGCAGGCGAATGCCGGACACACAGCTTCTTTCCCGCGAGCGGCAGGCGCTCATCCGCGAGAGCCTCGCCGAGACGGGCCGGGTCAATGCGGGCGCGCTTGCCCGCCGCTTCGGCGTGTCGGAGGATACCGTGCGGCGCGACCTGCGCGACCTTGCCGCCGCCGGCCTCTGCGAGCGCGTCTATGGCGGGGCGCTCGCCGTGCCGGTGCAGTCCTTGCCGCTCAGCGCGCGCCTGACGCTTGAGCCGGCGCGCAAGGCGGCGCTGGCCGAGGCGGCGGCGGGCTGCATCAGCGCCGGCATGAGCATCTTCTTCGATGCAGGCTCGACGAACCTCGCGATCGCGCGGGCGCTGCCGCAGGATATCGCGCTGCAGGTCGCGACAAACGCGCCGGTGATCGCCGCCGCGCTTTCGGAGCACCCGAGGATCGACGTCGTGATGATCGGCGGACGCATCGAGCGCGGCGTCGGCGGCGCGATCGACGCGCATGCGATGCGCGAGGCGGAAACCCTGCTGCCCGACCTGATGGTCCTCGGCGCCTGCGGGCTCGACCGGCGCGCCGGCGTCACGGCCTCGACCTTCGACGACGCGACCTTCAAGCGCTTCGTCGCCGGCCGCAGCCGCGCCGTGCTCGCGGCCGTGACGACGGAGAAGATCGGCGCGCCGCAGCCCTATGTCGTCATGCCGTTGTCGTCGTCGCTCAGCATCGTCGTGGAGGCGGACGCGGCCGACGAGGACGTGGCGGCGATCGCCGCCTCCGGCGCCGCAGTCGTCCATGCCGGGCGGGTGCCGGAAACGCCGATGCCAGCGATGGCTTCCTGAGCAAAGGCCCGAACCCGGAAAGGCCCCTTCCCATGCTCGAACGTTCCTATGGCTTTTCGCCCGCCACGGTCTTCCCGCGCGAGCGCCTCGGCGTGTCGTCGCTGTTCTTCGCCAATGGCTTCGTCGTCGGGAGCTGGGCGCCGAAGATCCCGGAATTCGCGGCGAAGTACCAGCTCAGCAACCTCGGGCTCGGCCTGATGATCCTCGCCTTCGGCCTCGGCTCTCTCGCCATGATGCCGCTCGTCGGCGCGCTCATCGCGAGGCTCGGCTCGGGACGCGTGCTCAAGGGCTCCTCGCTCCTGGTGATCCCGGCGCTCCTCGTGCTCACGCTGATGCCGACGGTGCCGCTCGCCGCGATCGTCATCTTCGCGGTCGGCGGGGCGGTCGGCGGCATGGATATCGCGATGAATGCCAGCGCAGTCGTCGTCGAGCGGCGGATGCGGCGGGCGATCATGTCCTCCTGCCACGGCTTCTGGAGCCTCGGCGGCCTCGTCGGCGCCGCCCTCGGCGGCTTGCTGATCGCCCGCGTCGGCGTCATCGGCCACGCGATCGCGATCACGCTCGTCACCGGCGCCGCGGTGGCGTTCGGCTGGGGCCGGGTGGCCGAGGACGGGCCGCATCCCGATGCCGAGAAGCACCCGATCCGGATGCCGGGCACGCTCGTGCCCTATCTCATCGGCATCATGGCGCTCTTCTCGATGATCCCCGAAGGCGCGGTGCTCGACTGGGGCGCGCTCTACATGCGCCGCGAGCTCGGCGCCGACCTCGTCGCCTCGGGCCTCGGCTTCGGCGCCTTCTCCGCGACGATGGCGCTGATGCGCTTTGCCGGCGATCCGATCCGCGACCGTCTCGGCGCCGTCACGACCATGCGCGCCTGCACCGGGCTCGCGCTCGTCGGGATGCTCGCTGCCGGCTTCGCGCCGAGTGCGGGGATCGCGATCGCAGGCTTCGCGCTCGCCGGCATCGGCATCTCGAACATGGTGCCGATCGCCTTCTCCGCGGCTGGCAACCTGCCCGGCCTGGCGCCAGGGATCGGGCTCTCGCTCGTCACCTTCATGGGCTACTCCGGAATCCTCGTTGCGCCGTCGGCGATCGGCTTCGCCGCCGAACATACCCGCTTCTCGGTGATCTTCTGCGCGCTGCCGATCCTCTTCCTGGTCGTGCTCGCGCTGTCGCGGCTCGCGCGCCACGCCGACATGGCGAAGGAATAGGCGGCGGCCAAGGCGGAGCCTCCCGGACCTATTCTTCGGGCTCCGTGGTGAAGAGCAGCGGGTAGCCCTGGCTGCGGCCGAAGTCGGTCGCCCGCGCCGCCTTGGTCTCGGCGATGTCCTTCGGATAGACGGAGACGACGCAGACCCCGCGGCGATGCGCCGTGATCATGACGCGGTGCGCCTGGTCTTCGCTCATGCGGAACTCTGCCTTCAGCACGACGACGAATTCGCGCGGCGTATAGTCGTCGTTGACGAGGATGACCTTGTGGAGCTTCGGCCGCTCCGTCTTCACGCGCACCGTCGTTCGCGGCCTAATGGTCGTGTCCGTCATGGCGATGTCTCCCGGTTGGGAAGCGTGGGAAGGACAACACGTCATCGTCGCACCGGCGCCGCCTCCTGTCCATGCGCCGGGCCGATCGACAGCCGGCAAAGCGTGCGTGTCGGCAGCGCGCTTCATTGTGCCGGAATGAGACGGGCACAAGTGTCACGAAGATGTCGCTGATTTAACAAATGAGAGAGCGCATGCCGAAGGAAATCGCTATTGCGATTCCGTTCTTTAGACCTTTTCGCCCGAAACGTGCTGCGATCGGTCTGCTCACTTGCGGCCGCTGGACTCAGAATTGCCAAGTTCCTTCATTGCAAAGCTCGAGTGGCGACAAGACATACCGGCGCCGACCAGGGAATCGCTGCTTGGCCTGCTTTCCCGTGAGAAGAACTTCGACGTCGGGCAGGATTTCAAGCAGAACGACCACCGGCAGAACTTCTGCTCGCTGATCGCCGAAGGCTTCGCCGCACGCTACAAGCTGATGTCGAACGGGCGGCGGCAGATCACCGCGCTCCACCTGCCCGGGGATTTCGTCGACCTGCACACTTTCCTCGTCAAGGGCAGCGACCACGACGTCATGGCGCTGAGCCCGTGCCGCGTGCTCATGACGGAGCACGAGCAGTTGCAGCAGTTGACGATGCATGCGCCGGAGGCGACGCGCCTTCTCTGGATGGATACGCTGGTCGATGCGGCGATTCAGCGCGAGTGGCTGGTGGCGATGGGCCGGCGATCGGCGCTCGGCCACCTGTCGCACCTGATCTGCGAGCTCTTCCTGCGGCTGAAGGTGGTCGGCGAGACCGCGAGTTCGAGTTTCCGCCTGCCGTTGACGCAGTCGGATGTCGCCGACGTGCTCGGCCTGTCGATGGTCCACGTCAACCGGATGCTGAAGAAGCTCCGGAGCGACGAGGTCATGGTCTGGAACAACCAGATGGTGTCGATCCTCGACTGGGGACGCCTCGTCGACATCGCCGAGTTCGACCCGAGCTACCTCGCATTCCGGCCGGGCCTGCTCGAAGCCGTGCCGGCTTGACGGCCGGGCGGCGAGGGCCGACCATCGGTTGACAAGCGGCCCCTGCTGGCCCACGTCACCATCAAGAACGTCTCCGCTTTTTGCAGGCTCAGCCTCCATGTCCGTCTCCTATCTTTCCGAACCGTTCCCGCGCCGTGCTTCGGTCGCCGTCGATGTCGGCGGCGTCATCGTCGGGGGCGGCGCCCCGGTGGTCATCCAGTCGATGACCAATACCGACACGGCGGACGTCGACCAGACCGTGGCCCAGGTGGCGGCGCTCGCCCGCGCCGGTTCGGAGATCGTCCGCATCACCGTCGACCGCGACGAGAGCGCGGCGGCGGTCCCGAAGATCCGCGAGCGGCTCGACCGGCTGGGGCTCGACGTGCCGCTTGTCGGCGACTTCCACTATATCGGCCACAAGCTGCTGGCCGATCATCCGGCCTGCGCCGAGGCGCTCGCCAAATACCGCATCAACCCCGGCAATGTCGGCTTCCGCGAGAAGCGCGACCGGCAGTTCGCCGCGATCGTCGAGCGGGCCATCGAATACGGCAAGCCGGTCAGGATCGGCGTCAACTGGGGCTCGCTCGACCAGGAACTGCTGACGCGGCTGATGGACGAGAACCAGAAGAAGGGCGCGCCGATGAGCGCCCGCGACGTGACCCGCGAGGCGATCGTCCAGTCGGCGCTGCTTTCGGCCGAGATGGCCGAGGAGATCGGCCTGCCGAGGAACCGCATCATCCTGTCGGCCAAGGTCAGCCAGGTGCAGGACCTCGTCGCCGTCTATACCGAGCTTGCCCGGCGATCCGACCACGCGCTCCATCTCGGCCTCACCGAGGCCGGCATGGGGACGAAGGGCATCGTCGCCTCGGCCGCCGCGATGGGCATCGTGCTGCAGCAGGGGATCGGCGACACGATCCGCGTCTCGCTGACGCCGGAGCCCGGCGGCGACCGCACGCGCGAGGTGCAGGTGGGCCAGGAGCTCCTCCAGGTCATGGGCTTCCGCCAGTTCGTTCCCGTCGTCGCCGCCTGCCCGGGCTGCGGGCGCACCACCTCCACCGTCTTCCAGGAGCTCGCCCAGACGATCCAGGAGGACATCCGCACCAACATGCCGATCTGGCGTGAGAAGTATCCTGGCGTGGAAAGCCTGAACGTCGCCGTGATGGGCTGCATCGTCAACGGCCCCGGCGAATCGAAGCATGCCGATATCGGCATCTCGCTGCCGGGCACGGGCGAGACGCCGGCTGCGCCCGTCTTCATCGACGGCAAGAAGACCGTGACGCTGCGCGGGCCGAAGATCGCCGAGGAGTTCCAGGCGATGGTCGCCGACTATATCGAACGTCGCTTCGGCGCGGGCGCGCGCAGCGAGACGACAGGCGAGCGGATCGAGGCCTGAGGGGCGTCCCGCGTCAGGCGATCCGGCGCTCGCCGTCGGGCCGGAGCCAGGCGCCGATCTTCGCCGACAGCCGCTCCGGCGAGATCGGCTTCGGAAGATAGTCGTCCATTCCCGAAAGAAGGCACTTCTCGCGGTCGCCGGTGAGCGCATGCGCGGTGATGCCGATGATCGGCGTGTGCGGTAGGCCGAGAGCGGCCTCGCGCCGGCGGATCGCAGCCGTCGCCTCGTGGCCGTTCATCTCCGGCATCGACACGTCCATCAGGACGAGCGCCGGTTTCAGCGTCTGCCACGCCTCGACCGCGAGCTGGCCGTTGTCGACGATGCGGTAGGACTGGTCGAGGCCTTCCAGCACATGGGCGAAGACCACCTGATTGACCTCGTTGTCCTCGGCGACGAGGACGAGCGGCGCGGCGGGAACGGTCGCAGGGGCAGGGGCGGCCATGCGCCGCGCCGTCTCTCGGAGCGCAGACGCCTGGTCGTCGTCGGCGGCCACCTCCTCCGCGATCGGTGCGGCGGCGCGGTCGTCGCGGTCCTGCGCGGCGAGGATCGCCGTGATCGTCTCGAGGAGCAGCGAGGAGCGGGCGGGCTTCGTCAGGTGCCCCTGGATGCCGAGCGCACCGTGCCGGCGGAGGGCCTCCGACTGGTCGACCGAGGAAAGGATCAAGAGCGCCGTCTCCGCCGGCATCCGTTCGCGGCGGATCGCCCGGCAGAGCTCCTCGCCCGTCATGCCCGGCATCTGGTAGTCGACGATCGCGAGGTCGACGCGGCTGCCGCGCCTGCCGGCCTCCGACAGGAAGGCGAGCGCGATCGCGCCGCTCTCGACGGCGACGCAGTCGAAGGACCAGCTGCGGCACTGCTCGGTCAGGATCGCGCGGTTCACGGGGTTATCGTCGACGACGAGGATGCGGGCGCCGTGCAGATCGATCGGCGCGCGACCCGTCTGCGTCTCGCCGGCCTCCGCCACGGGCAGGACGATCGTGAAGCCGAAGACGGAGCCTTCACCGAGCGTGCTTTCGACCTCTATCCGGCCTCCCATCATCTCGACGAGCCGCGCGGCGATCGCAAGGCCGAGGCCGGTGCCCTCGTGGCGGCGGGTGGAGGAGCCGTCGACCTGGCTGAACTTCTCGAAGACGGCGGCGAGCTTGTCGTCCGGGATGCCGATGCCGGTATCCTCGATCCGCACCGTGAGAGCCACGGCCGCAGCCCCGTCGACCGTCGTCGGCGTGTGGGTGAGCTCGACCAGCACGTGGCCGCGCTCGGTGAACTTGATCGCGTTGCCGACGAGGTTCGTGAAGACCTGGCGGATGCGGCCGCCGTCGCCGACGACGCGCGCTGCGAGTCCCGGCTGGAGCCGGACGAAGAGCTCGAGGTCCTTCTCCGCCAGCCGCCCGGCCATCAGCGCCGCGACGTCCTCGACCGTCTCGGCGACGTCGAAGGGCTCGGCGGTCAGCGTGATCTGCTGCGCTTCGATCTTGGAGAAGTCGAGGATGTCGTTGATGATCGTCAGGAGGGCGTTTCCGGACTTCAGGATGACGTCGGCGAAGGTGCGTTGGCGCGTGTCGAGATCGGTCTTCACGAGCAGCTCGGCCATGCCGAGCACGCCGTTCATCGGCGTGCGGATCTCATGGCTCATATTGGCGAGGAACTCCGACTTCGCCCGGTCGGCCGCTTCCGCCTTCCGCCGGTCGCGTGCCGCCTCGACCGTCTTCAGAGCGAGGTCGCTGACGGTCCGGCGCAGGATGACGTCGACCGGGACGAAGACGAGGAGGACGACCGCCCCGAGGGCGGCGAGCGTCGACAGGAGGAAGCTGCTCATCAGCCCGCCTTCGTCCGCGAGGCGGGCCTGCAGCGCATGGCGGATGACGACCTGCGCGTCCTCGATCGCCGGTCCGACGACGTTCGCATAGCCCGACGAGAGCTCGTGCGCGGTCCAGTAGAGGTCGGCGGGCGAGCGCGCCGCTTCAAGGCGCGACGGATCGCAGAGTTCGGCGAAGTGGATGAAGGGGTCGCGTTCGCTCATATAGTGCGAATCGGCCCGCACCTTGTCCCTGAGGCCATCCGGCGCCGCGTTCCAGAGCACGCGGAGCCGCGCAAGCGCGTCCTTGGCCTTCTGCATGCGGTTCATCATGCCGCCGCGGATCGAAACGATCGCGGGATCGACCGGGCGAGCCGCCTTGTAGGCGCGCTGCTCGGCGCGGGTGCGCACCGCCTCGGGAAAGACGTCCCTGCGTTCCGATTCCGGCGTGCGCTCGGCGATCCGACCGGCCTCGAGACCGATCTCCTGCATTGCGGCGTCGACGCGGGCGAACTGCTCCGACAGCGCGCCCACGGCCGTCGCCTGGTCGTTGCGGTGCTGCTGGCGGAGGTAGAAATTGCCGCAGAGGACGGCGACGACGACGATGGCGACGAGGTAGCTCGAGCGCAGCGCCATGGCCATCTGGCGACGGCCGCCATGCGATGCGCGGCGCGCGTTTCGTTCTTCCATATGAGACGCCCCCTGTTCGGAGGCATCGTGGCGGATCAAGGTTAAGTAATTGCTCAAGCTCGCAGAGTCGGGATGACGAGCCGGCTTAGTTCTTGCGTTCGGCGACGTAGCGGGCGGCGGCGAGCAGCGGCGCGGCACTGCCGCCATAGGGTGCCAGCAGCGATCCCGCCTCCGCGACGAGCCCGCGCAGGCGGGCGCGCGACCACTCCACGCCGTGGATCGCCACGAGGGTTCCCTTGCCGCGGCCGGCGTCCTTGCCGGCGGCCTTGCCGAGCTCTTCAGTGCTTGCCGTCACGTCGAGAAGGTCGTCGGCGAGCTGGAAGGCGAGGCCCATCGTCTCGCCGAACCGGCGGAGCCGGGCGCGGTCGTCGGCGGACGCCCCGGCGATCACGGCGCCGGCCTCGCAGGCGAAGCGGATGAGCGCGCCGGTCTTCATCGCCTGGAGGCGCACGATCCCCGGCTCGTCCGGCGGGGTCGTCTCGGCCTCAAGGTCGAGCACCTGGCCGCCGACCATGCCGCCGAGCCCGGCGGCGCGCGCCAGCGCCAGCATCAGTTCCACCTTCGCCGCCGCCGGCAGGTCGGTCTCGGGCGACGCGACGACGTCGAAGGCGAGCGCCTGCAGCGCGTCTCCGGCGAGGATCGCGGTGGCCTCGTCGAAGGCGACATGCACGGTCGGCCGGCCACGGCGCAGCGCATCGTCGTCCATCGACGGCAGGTCGTCATGGATCAGCGAATAGCAATGGACGCATTCGAGGGCCGCCGCGACACGCAGCGCCGGGCCTGCCTCGCCTCCGAGAAGGCGCGTGCTCTCGATGACGAGGAACGGCCGCAGCCGCTTGCCGCCGCCGAGCGTGCCGTGGCGCATCGCCGCCAGAAGCCGGGGCGGGCGCGCCGTCTCACCATCACGGGGGGCGTCGTCGAGAAGGGAGGAGAGGAGGGTTTCGATCGCTGCCGCATGGGCGGCGAGGCGAGCGTCGAGATCGAAGCTTGCGATGTCCATGCTGCCGATATCGCATGGGCGGCCGGCCTCGGCAATGGCGCGGGCAGAGCTGGGCGGACTTGCTGGCAATGTCCGGCAGCCGACGCTAAAGAAGGACGTCGCCGGGAATGGCGGCTTTCGGCCGAGGGGTGGCGATTGCGCAGGGCGTGGGCAGGAAAGCGGAAACTTGTCGGCGTCGGCTCTTTCCCGCGCCGGCTGTTCCTGACCGTCGTCGCCCTCGTGCTCCTCGTCCTCGTGCTGCCCTACGGGCTCGTTCTGATCTATGCGAGCCGCGCGGTTCATCCGGTGTCGACGCTGATGATGGCCGACACGCTGACCGGCGCGCGCTACAAGCGCATCTGGGTTCCCTTCGAGGACATCGCGCCGGTGGTCGTCGAATCGGTGATGATGTCGGAGGATGGCCGCTTCTGCGAACACGACGGCGTCGACTGGAAGGCGCTGAACCTCGTCATCGGCAACACGCTCGACGGCGACACGAACCGCGGCGCGAGCACCATCCCGATGCAGACGGTGAAGAACCTCTTCCTTTGGCCGAGCCACTCCTACATCCGCAAGGGACTGGAGATCCCGCTTGCCCTTTATGCCGACGCAATCCTGTCGAAGAAGCGGATCATGGAGATCTATCTCAACATCGCCGAGTGGTCGCCCGGCATCTACGGCATCGGCGCCGCCGCGGAATTCCTCTACGGCACCACGCCGGCCAAGCTGACGGCGCGCCAGGCGGCGCTGCTCGCGGTGACGCTGCCCGATCCGGACGACCGCAATCCGAGCGCCCCCTCGCGGGAGTTGAAGAAGCTCGCCCGGACGATCGAGGCGCGGGCGCGTCAGTCCGGCGCCTATATCAAGTGCCTCTATCCGAACGGGGCGTGAGCCGACGCGCGGGATACCGGGAGATCGAAGATGAACTTCACGCTCTACATCGCCAACAAGACCTATTCGTCGTGGTCCTTCCGGCCGTGGATCGCGATGAAGGTGAAGGAGGTTCCCTTCAAGGAGGTGCTCGTTCCGTTCGACGATGCCGCGGGCAATCCGAAGTTCCGTGAATTCTCGCCGACGGGAAAGGTGCCGGCGCTGCATCACCGCGACCTGACGATCTGGGAGTCGCTGGCGATCCTCGAATATCTTGCGGACTTCTTCCCCGAGATTTGCCTGTGGCCGGAGGATAGCGGCGAGCGGGCGGTCGCCCGGGCCGTCTCGACGGAGATGGCGACAGGCTTCCGGGCGCTGAGATCGGCTTGCCCGATGAACATGCGACGCGCGCCATCGACCCTTGCGGTCGACGCGGCGGTGCGCGCCGACGTCGAGCGGATCGAGGCGCTCTGGACGTCGCTGATCGAGCGATCCGGCGGGCCCTATCTCTTCGGCAATGCCTTCGGCGCGGCGGACGCGATGTTCGCGCCGGTCGTCAACCGCTTCGATGTCTATCGCCTGACGGAAAGTACGCCGGTGCAGGCCTATATGGAGACGATCAAGGCGCTGCCGGCCTGGCAGGAGTGGGAGACCGCGGCGCGGGACGAGCCGTGGGTCGTGCCGGAGGACGAGGTCTGAGAGACTTCCACCGGGAGCAAAAAAATCCCGGCCGGGTGCTGGTCAAGACGGCTCTTCGCCTGTATAAGCCCGGGCAATTTCCGAAATCGGCATATGTCCGGTTCGGCCGATCGTCTGGCCGATCAGCATATGTTGGCCGCAAGTGGAGTTCATCATGGCTGTACCGAAGCGAAAGACAAGCCCGTCGAAGCGCGGCATGCGGCGCTCCGCCGATGCGCTGAAGGCCCCGTCCTATATCGAGGACAAGAATTCCGGCGAACTGCGCCGCCCGCATCACATCGACCTGAAGACGGGCATGTATCGCGGCCGCCAGGTGCTGACGCCGAAGGAAAACGCGTAAAACGCGCGCATCCTCCAGATTGTCTGAATGCTGAAGGCTGGCCTCGTTGCCGGCCTTTTTCGCATGTGCGGAGGATCGGCGGGGGATGAGGGCGCGGGCGCCGTCGCCTCGTCTTGCCATGGCCACAGAGCGTCGGCATCTTCGCCGCCCCGGCAAGCAAGCCCAAGGACATGCCCCCCGTGCTGACAATCCCGCTGATGATCATCCCCTTCGTCCTCTACAATCTCGCGAGCTTCGGCCTGATCGGCGAGGGGAGGGGTCTGCAGGCGCTCGACACGCCGATCCTGCGCCTGCCGATGCTTTCCGGCTCGGTCTGGACGATGAGCTTCGGCGACCTCCTGATCGTGGTCGCGCTCTTCGTCCTCTTCATCGAGATCCTGAAGGCGACGCGGATGCGCTCGGCGGTCCTCGACCACATCTTCTCCACCATCCTCTTCATCGCCTTCCTCGTCGAGTTCCTCCTGATGCCGGGCGCGGCCTCGCACGTCTTCTTCATCCTGATGGCGATCGCCTTCGTCGATGTCATCGCCGGCTTCTCGGTCTCGATCCGCTCTGCGGGCCGCGACGTGTCCATCGGTCTTTGACATGCATCGGTAAGTGACGGCGAACCTCCTTCGCCTGTCGTCGCGGTTGCACGGCGCGGGCCGTTGCGGTCCAATCCGTTCCTCAGGGCCAACCGGCCTCCCGCCTTCCATTTCCGCAAAGCATGATCTGGAGACACCATGCGACCCTTCGACCGCCCCGGCCGCTCCCCCGTCATCGCGGAGAACGGGATGGCCGCGACGTCGCATCCGCTCGCAAGCGCGAGCGCGCTCTCCGTGCTGCGCGATGGCGGCAACGCCGTCGATGCGGCGATCGCGGCAGCGGCGATGCTTTCGGTCGTCGAGCCGCAGATGACGGGCATCGGCGGCGACTGCTTCGCGATCGTCGCGACGCCCGACGGCGCGATCCACGGCCTCAACGGCTCCGGCCGGGCGGCCAGCCGCGCCGAAACGGCCTGGTATCTCGAAAACGGCATCGCCGAAATCCCAAGCCATTCGCCGCACGCCGTCACGGTGCCGGGCGCCGTCAAGGCATGGGAAATGCTGCATGGCCGCTTCGGGCGGCTCGGCTTCGACCGCCTGTTCCTCGACGCGATCAAGGCGGCGGCGGATGGTTTTCCGGTCGCCCCGCGCGTTGCGGCGGACTGGGCAAAGCAGGTCGAAACGCTGCGAGAGGATGAGGGTGCCCGGCTCCACTACCTGCCGGCCGGCCACGCTCCGGGGGTCGGTGAACGCGTTCGGCTGCCGGCGCTCGCCGAAACGCTGGCCCGGATCGCCAAGGGCGGCGCGACGGCCTTCTACGAAGGACCGGTCGCAGCCGAAATCGCCGCGGTGCTCAAGGCGAAGGGCGGCTTTCTCGACGAGGCGGACCTCGCCGCCGTCTCGGCCGACTGGGTCGAGCCGATCGGGGTCCGCTATGCCGGCTTCGACGTGCTCGAGCTGCCGCCCTCGGGCCAGGGAATGGTGGCGCTGATCCTCTTCAACCTGCTCGACATCCTGGATACCCGCTCGATGGCGCCGGAGAGCGTCGAACGCTATCACCACGAGGTCGAAGCCGCGCGGCTCGCCTATGCGGTGCGAGACGCGATGCTCGCCGATCCGGAGCACATGACGACGTCGGTCGAGGCGCTGACCTCGCGCGCCTATGCCGAAACGCTCGCAACGCGGATCGACCCGAAGCGGCGCAATCGCAAGATCGTCGTGCCGGAGGTGCCCAACTCCGACACGGTCTACCTGACCGTCGCCGACCGCGACGGCTGCGTCGTCTCCTTCATCAACTCCATATACAGCGCCTTCGGCGCGCAGATCGTCACGCCGCGCTCCGGCGTCGTGCTGCAGAAC
>JBQCEN010000247.1:0-10992 GCA_051960215.1 Pararhizobium sp. | reverse complement strand
AACTCGTTCCTCGGCGTGCCGGTGCTGCGGGCGGGCCGGTCGCTCGGCGTGCTCGTGGTCCAGAACAAGGCGCAACGCCACTATCGCGACGACGAGGTGGAGGCGCTCGAGACGACGGCGATGGTGCTTGCCGAGATGATTGCGACCGGCGAGATGAAGAAGATCACCCGCCCCGGCATCGAGCTCGACCTCAGCCGCCCGGTCACGATCGACGGCGACAGCTATGGCGACGGCATCGGCCTCGGCTACGTCGTCCTGCACGAGCCGCGCGTCGTCGTGACGAACCTGCTCAACGACGACGCGGAAGCCGAGCTCAAGCGCCTCGCCGAGGCTCTCGGGTCGCTGCGCATCTCGATCGACGACATGCTGTCGCGCCGTGACGTGCCGGTCGAAGGCGAGCACCGGGCGGTCCTCGAGGCCTACCGCATGTTCGCCCACGACCGCGGCTGGGTGCGCAAGCTCGAGGAGGCGATCCGCAACGGCCTGACGGCGGAAGCGGCGGTCGAGAAGGTGCAGAGCGACACCCGCGCGCGGATGATCCATCTGACCGATCCCTATCTCCGCGAACGGCTGCACGATTTCGACGACCTCGCGAACCGGCTCCTCAGGCAGCTGACGGGTTATAGCGCCAAGTCCTTCCAGGAGCGCTTTCCGGACGACGCGGTCATCGTCGCGCGGGCCATGGGCGCCGCCGAGCTCCTCGATTACACCCGGCCGAACATCCGCGGCCTGGTGCTCGAGGACGGCGCGGTGACGAGCCATGTCGTGATCGTCGCGCGCGCCATGGGCATCCCGGTCGTCGGCCAGGTCCATGGCGTCGTGTCGCTGGCGGAGAACGGCGACCCGATCATCGTCGACGGCGAGGAAGGGCGCGTCCACCTGAGGCCGATGGCCGACCTCGAGGCGGCCTATGCCGAGAAGGTGCGGTTCCGCGCGCGGCGCCAGGAGCAGTTCCGCTCGCTGCGTGCGGTCGAGCCGCTGACGCGCGACGGCCAGCGCATCAAGCTGCTGATGAACGCGGGGCTGATCGTCGACCTGCCGCAGCTCGAGGAATCCGGCGCGGAAGGCATCGGCCTCTTCCGCACCGAGCTGCAGTTCATGATCGCCTCGAAGATGCCGCGCACCGACGAGCAGGAGGCGTTCTACCGCAGCGTCCTTTCCCAGGCGGGCGACCGGCCGGTCACCTTCCGCACGCTCGACATCGGCGGCGACAAGGTCGTGCCCTATTTCCGGGCGGCGGAGGAGGAGAACCCGGCGCTCGGCTGGCGTGCCGTCCGGCTTGCGATCGACCGACCCGGCCTGCTCCGCACGCAGTTCCGCGCGCTCCTCAAGGCGGCGGCGGACCGCGAATTGCGGCTGATGGTGCCGATGGTGACCGAGGTCGCGGAGTTACGCACGGTGCGGGCGATCCTCGACAAGGAGGTGGCCTACCTGAAGCGTTTCGGCCACGGCGTGCCGGACCGCATCATCTTCGGGGCGATGCTCGAAGTCCCGAACCTGCTGTGGCAACTCGACGAGTTGATGCGGGAAGTCGACTTCGTCTCGGTCGGCTCCAACGACCTCTTCCAGTTCTCCATGGCGGTCGACCGCGGCAATGCCCGCGTCGCCGATCGCTTCGATCCGCTCTGCCGGCCGTTCCTGAGGGCGCTCAGGCAGGTGGTCCTTGCAGCCGGACGTGCCGATACCCATCTGACGCTCTGCGGCGAGCTTGCCGGCCAGCCACTGGCGGCGATGGCGCTCCTCGCGCTCGGCTTCCGCTCGATCTCGATGTCGCCGGCGGCAATCGGCCCGGTGAAGTCGATGATCCTGTCGCTCGACGCCGCGCGGCTGGAGCGGGAACTGCTTGCCGCTCTCGACGCGCCCGAAGAGCGCGACATCCGCCAGTTGCTCAGCGACCACGCCGCTGCCCATTCCGTTTCGCTCTGACGCCGATCCCGGACGACCGATGCCCACTTTGCCGCTTGACAAGATGCGCAACCTCGAACGCCGCTTCGGCGAGCTGGAGGCGCGCATGTCGGCCGGGCCCGATCCCGAGGCCTATGTGCGGCTCGCGTCCGAATATGCCGAGCTGCAGCCGATCGTCGGCAAGATCCGGCAATACGAGCGGACGCGCGGCGAGCTCGCCGACGTCGAGGCGCTTCTCGCAGACCGGGCGACGGACCGCGAGATGCGGGACCTCGCCGAGCTCGAATACCCGGACCTCAAGGAGCGGCTGGGCTCGCTCGAAGACGAGATCCAGATCATGCTCCTGCCGAAGGACGCGGCCGACGAGAAGAACGCGATCATCGAGATCCGAGCGGGGACGGGCGGCTCGGAAGCCGCGCTCTTCGCCGGCGACCTCTTCCGCATGTACGAGCGCTATGCGGCCGCCCAGGGCTGGAAGGTCGAGGTTCTCTCGGCAAGCGAGGGCGACGTCGGCGGCTACAAGGAGATCGTCGCCTCCGTCTCCGGACGCGGCGTCTTCTCGCGGCTGAAGTTCGAATCGGGCGTGCACCGGGTGCAGCGCGTTCCGGAGACGGAGTCCGGCGGGCGCATCCACACTTCCGCGGCGACGGTCGCCGTCCTTCCGGAAGCCGAGGACATCGATATCGAGGTGCGGCCGGAAGACATCCGCATCGACACGATGCGGTCCTCGGGTGCCGGCGGCCAGCACGTGAACACCACCGATTCTGCCGTGCGCATCACGCACCTGCCGACGGGCATCGTCGTCACCTCGTCGGAGAAGTCGCAGCACCAGAACCGGGCGCGCGCGATGCAGGTCCTGAAGGCGCGGCTCTACGACATGGAACGGCAGAAGGCCGACAGCGAGCGCTCGGCGGCGCGCAAGAGCCAGGTCGGTTCCGGCGACCGGTCCGAGCGCATCCGCACCTATAATTTCCCACAAGGCCGGGTGACCGATCATCGGATCAACCTGACGCTCTACAAGCTCGACCGGATGATGCTCGGCGAGATCGACGATGTGGTCGACGCGCTGATCGCCGATTACCAGGCGGGGCAGCTCGCTGCTCTCGCGGAGCAGGCCTGAACGGTGGAAACGCAAGCGTCCGGCGCCGGCTTTCTCACGCTCGCCGGGCTGCGGCGCGCGGCGCGGCGGCGCCTCGCTTCAGGGCGCGTCGAAACGCCGGACCTGGATGTGCGGGTGCTGATGGAAGGCCTTCTCGGCGCCGACGCGAAGACGATGATCGTCTCCGGCGACCGGCCGGTTTCGGAGGTGGAGCGGGCGCGGCTCGACGCGGCGCTCGCCCGCCGGCTTGCAGGTGAGCCGGTCCACCGTATCCTCGGCCGCCGCGCCTTCTACGGCCTCGATCTTCGGCTCTCGCCGGCGACGCTCGAGCCGCGGCCGGATACCGAGATCCTGGTCGATGCCGTGCTGCCGCATGTCCGGCGGATCGCCGCCGAACGCGGCGGATGCCGGATCGTCGACATGGGGACCGGGACCGGGGCGATCTGCCTGGCGCTGCTTTCCGCCTGCCCGCAGGCGACCGGCTTCGGCGTCGACATTTCGGGCGAAGCACTGGCGACGGCGGAGGAGAACGCCCGGCTGAACGGCTTGTCGGACCGCTTCTCGGCGGTGCAGAGCGACTGGTTCCAATCTGTCGCAGGTGAGGTTGATGTAATTGTCTCGAATCCTCCCTATATAGTACGGGGAGAACTGGGGACGCTGCCCCGCGAAGTGCGCGAACACGATCCCGCACTTGCGCTCGACGGCGGCGAGGACGGACTGGACGCCTATCGGATACTGGCGCGCGAGGCGCGCAAGCGGCTGACGCCCGACGGCATCGTCGGCGTGGAATAAGGCGAGGCGCAGCGCGCCGAAGCCGAAGCGATCTTTTGCGCCTGCGGCTATCTGATTGTGTCTGCCCATCGCGACCTTGGCGGCCGTGACCGCGTTTCGGTTTTCGCGCCATGAGCCGGGTGGGATGGAGCGCCGGAGGCTCCGGCGGCGCAAGCACAAGAAAGGGCTTGGAATTGTGCGCAAAGCGGGCTAGGTTCCCGTCAGCACTGGACACAAGGTCTCGGCCGACGATACGCCGCATAGCGGACGTTTCCGGTTTTGCCGACCGGTCGGGGAGCGATCGTTGAGCGATCTCCGGTGCATGTATCTGTCTTTTTGATTTCCAACGGCGACAGGCGGCAAAGGCGCACCTTGATCGCGGCGCGCAGGCCCATACCGGCGTGAGCCGACGGGCGCGCAGCCAAAGACATCCAAAGAGGACATTCAGGTGAGTGACATATGAGGCCAGGACAGCAGAACAAGCGCGGCCGCGGTCGGAACAACAACAACGGCAACAACAACGGCCGCAAGGGCGGGAACCCGCTTTCGCGCACCTATGACAGCTCCGGCCCCGACGTGAAGATCAGGGGCACGGCCCAGCACATCGCCGAGAAGTATTCGGCTCTCGCTCGCGACGCGCAGAGCAGCGGCGACAACGTGATGGCGGAGAACTACCTCCAGCACGCCGAACACTACAACCGGATCGTCGCGGCCGCCCAGGCGCAGATGCAGGAACGCTATCAGCGCGACGACCGCGACAGCGATCGCGACGGCTTCGGGGACCGGGACGGCTTCTCCGACCGCGACGAGCACGAGAGCGGCCGCCCGCATGCGGAGCAAGCGCACCAGCATCGCTCCGGCGGCTATCCGAACGGCGGCGGCAACGGCCACGACCGTTCGGCCGAACGCGAACGGCATGACGACGAGCATGCCGAGGAGGCGTCCCCCGAGGACCACCCCACCCACATCAACGGTTCGGGGCCCCAGCCGGTGATCGAGGGAACACCGGCGGAGCTTGCGATCGAGGAAGGCCAGGCGGCCTCCCCGCGCCGGGCGACGCCCGGTCGCAGGCGCGCCACCGCCCGCCCGCGCCGCCAGCGCAAGTCCGAGGGCGACGACCAGACCGGCGGCAGCGCCGAGAGCTCGGCTGCGGGTGACGCTGGCGAGGCGCACGTGGCAGTGACCTCGGACTGAGTTCCGAGCGGCCGCATTGCCTATGAAGCTCCGGCGCGTCCGTGCCGGAGCTTTTTTCGTTTCGGAGACGGTCTGACGCAGCTCCGCCTCTTTCGCATCGCTCGGGGCGCTCCCATATACCCGACATGCCTGACCTGCCGTTCCGGAGGTCAATTCATGAACCACTGTTCCGTGCCGCATGCGGGCGGAACATGACATGGAGACGATGAATGAATCCCGAGAAATACACCGAGCGCGTCCGCGGCTTCCTGCAATCCGCCCAGACCTACGCGCTGTCGGAGGGCCATCAGCAGTTCACGCCGGAGCATCTCCTGAGGGTGCTCCTCGACGACGACGAAGGCCTGTGCGCATCGCTGATCGAACGCGCCGGCGGCCGCGCCAAGGATGCGCGCCTCGCCGTCGATGCCGCGCTTGCGAAGCTTCCCAAGGTCTCCGGAGGCAACGGCCAGCTCTACATGGCGCAGCCGCTCGCCCGGGTCTTCACCACCGCCGAGGAGGCGGCGAAGAAGGCCGGCGACAGCTTCGTGACGGTCGAGCGCCTGCTCCTCGCGCTGGCGATCGAGAAGAGCGCCCACACCTCCGAGATCCTCGCCAAGGCCGGCGTCACCCCGACATCGCTGAACCAGGCGATCGAGGCGATCCGCAAGGGCCGCACCGCCGACACCGCTTCGGCCGAATCCGGCTACGACGCGCTCAAGAAATACGCCCGCGACCTGACTGAAGCCGCTCGCGAAGGAAAGCTCGATCCCGTCATCGGGCGGGACGACGAAATCCGCCGCACGATCCAGGTCCTGTCGCGGCGCACGAAGAACAACCCGGTGCTGATCGGCGAGCCCGGCGTCGGCAAGACGGCGATCGCCGAGGGCCTGGCGCTCCGGATCGTCAATGGCGACGTGCCCGAATCGCTGAAGGACAAGCGGCTGATGGCGCTCGACATGGGCGCGCTGATCGCCGGCGCGAAGTATCGCGGCGAGTTCGAGGAGCGCCTGAAGGCGGTGCTTTCCGAAATCCAGGCGGCGAGCGGCGAGGTCATCCTCTTCATCGACGAGATGCACACGCTGGTCGGCGCCGGCAAGGCGGACGGCGCGATGGACGCGTCGAACCTCCTGAAGCCGGCGCTCGCCCGCGGCGAGCTGCATTGCGTCGGGGCGACGACGCTCGATGAATACCGCAAGCATGTCGAGAAGGACGCCGCTCTTGCCCGGCGCTTCCAGCCGGTCTTCGTGTCGGAGCCGACGGTCGAGGACACCATCTCGATCCTGCGCGGGCTCAAGGAGAAGTACGAGCAGCACCACAAGGTGCGCATCTCCGATTCGGCGCTCGTCGCGGCGGCGACGCTGTCGAACCGCTACATCACCGACCGTTTCCTGCCTGACAAGGCGATCGACCTCGTCGACGAATCCGCCTCCCGCCTGCGCATGCAGGTCGATTCGAAGCCCGAGGAGCTTGACGAGCTCGACCGGCGCATCATCCAGCTCAAGATCGAGCGGGAGGCCTTGAAGAAGGAGACCGACCGGGCCTCGCAGGACCGTCTTTCGAAGCTCGACGCGGATCTCGCCTCCATCGAGGAAGAGGCTGACGCGCTGACGGCGAAATGGCAGGCGGAGAAGCAGAAGCTGGGGCTTGCCGCGGACCTCAAGACCAGGCTCGACGAGGCGCGCAACGAACTGGCCATCGCGCAGCGCAAGGGCGAGTTCCAGCGCGCCGGCGAGCTTGCCTATGGCGAGATACCGCGGCTCGAAAGGGAGCTGCGGGACGCCGAGGCCGTCGAGGAACAATCCGGAAAGAGCATGGTCGAGGAGACGGTGACGCCGGACCACATCGCCCACGTCGTCTCGCGCTGGACCGGTATCCCGGTCGACAAGATGCTCGAGGGCGAGCGGGAGAAGCTGCTGCGCATGGAGGACGAACTTGCCAAGAGCGTCGTCGGCCAGGGCGAAGCCGTGCAGGCGGTCTCGAAGGCGGTGCGCCGGGCGCGCGCCGGCCTGCAGGACCCGAACCGGCCGATCGGCTCGTTCATCTTCCTCGGCCCGACGGGCGTCGGCAAGACGGAGCTGACGAAGGCGCTGGCGCGCTTCCTCTTCGACGACGAGGCCGCGATGGTCCGCCTCGACATGTCGGAATACATGGAGAAGCACTCCGTCGCCCGGCTGATCGGCGCGCCTCCCGGCTATGTCGGCTATGAGGAGGGCGGGGCGCTGACGGAGGCGGTCCGCCGCCGGCCGTACCAGGTCGTGCTCTTCGACGAGATCGAGAAGGCCCATCCGGACGTCTTCAACGTGCTCCTGCAGGTGCTCGACGACGGCCGCCTGACGGACGGGCAGGGGCGGACGGTCGACTTCCGCAACACGATGATCGTCATGACCTCGAACCTTGGCGCGGAATACCTGACCGGGCTTGGCGAGGATCAGGACGTCGACGCGGTGCGCCCGCAGGTCATGGACGTGGTCAGGGCGGCGTTCCGGCCGGAATTCCTGAACCGGGTCGACGAGATCATCCTCTTCCATCGGCTCCGGCGGGCGGAGATGGGCGCGATCGTCGACATCCAGCTCCAGCGCCTGCAGAAGCTGCTTGCCGACCGGAAAATCACGATCGATCTCGATGCGGACGCGCGGGCCTGGCTCGCCGAGAAGGGCTACGATCCGGCCTATGGCGCGCGCCCGCTGAAGCGGGTGATCCAGAAGGAGGTCCAGGACCCGCTCGCCGAGAAGATCCTGCTGGGCGAGATCGCCGACGGCGAGACCGTCAGGATCACCAGCGGTTCGGACCGGCTGATCTTCCGCGCGAGGCCGACGGCCGGCGAAACCCGCGCGGCCTGAGCGGCGGGGCAAGATCAGAAGGGCGGGCCTCGTGCCCGCCCTTCTTCGTCTCAATTGCCTTTGGCGTTTCGGGACGGAAAGCCGGTTTCCACTTTTTCTGGAAACGCTCTGGAAAGTCGCGCGGTCAGCGGCTGGCGACGCGGTTGTCGGAGCTGCCCTTGTCGGCGAGCAGCGAATCGATGCGCTTGCGCTCGTGCTCGAAGGCGGCCAGCGCTGCGCCATCCAGAGGATCGCGGTCGGGGAAGCGGACCTTCATCGGATCGACCTTCGTGCCGTTGACCTCGACCTCGTAGTGCATGTGCGGGCCCGTCGCGAGACCGGTCGAGCCGACATAGCCGATCACCTGGCCCTGGTGCACATGCGCGCCCGGAACGATGCCTTTCGCGAAGGCGCTCTGGTGGTTGTAGAGGCTTTCGTAGCCGTTGGCATATTTGATGATCGTCTGGTTGCCGTAGCCGCCCGAATCCCAGCTCGCCTTGACGACGACGCCGTCGCCGACCGAAAGGATCGGCGTGCCGCGGGGTGCCGCCCAGTCGCAGCCCCAGTGCATGCGCTTGTAGCCGAGGATGGGATGGCGGCGCATGCCAAAGGGCGAGGTGAAGATGCCGTTCGGCACCGGGTTCCTGAGAAGGAACGGCCGGATGCTCTTGCCGTCGGGGCCGTAGTAGTCGACCGTGCCGTCCTTGGGGTTCTGGAATCGGTAGAAGCGGATGTCCTTGTCGTCGACATGGGCGTCGACGTAGAGGAGCTGCGACTGCGCGGTCGCCTTGCCGGCCTTGTCGGGATCGGAGAAGAAGGCCTCGAGACTGTCGGTCGGCTTCATCTCGGCCTTGAAGTCGACGCTGCTTGCGAGCAGCTTGACGATGTGGGCGATCATCGCCTGCGACATGCCGTAGGAGAGTCCGGCCTGGTAGAGGCCGTCATAGAGGTCCGGCAGGTCGCGGCGGACGAGCGTCGGCACCGGCGTATCGTCGAAGGCCGAGGCGACGGCCTCCGAATCCGGCGGCTTGGCACCGATCACGAAGGCGCCCTTGTCGTTGCGGGCAACGGTCGCCACGTGCTGGCTGCCGGAATAGACGCTGGCGCGCACGATCCGCGCCGTCGTGTTCGTCTGCTCGAGGCCGAGCCGCAGGACATCCCCCTGATCGAGCTCGGAAGCGTCGAGAAGCCGCTCCAGCGCGGTCTCCACCTCCTCCGCCTGTCCGGCGTCGTAGCCGGCGGCCGTCAGGGCGTTGGCGATCGATTCGGAGGTGCGGAAGGGGATGATGTCGTCGCCGAACTCGATGTCGCCCGGGTCGAGCGCCTTCATCGGCGCGATCGAGACGTTCTCCGTCGTCACGCGGGCGTTCTGGCTAGCGTCGAAGTCGAGCTTCGGCCCGATGGCCGACGCCGCGGGCTTCGGCGGCGCGGTATAGAGCGAGGCGACCTCGACCGTCGCCCCGGTGAAGGCGCCGACGTCGGCGCGCACCATGTGCTCGACCTGGTCGAGGCTGAGCATGGCCGGTTCGACCGGGGTTCGGCCGTCGAGCGGGAAATCCACGGTCTTGAGGCTCACCTGCGAATCGACCTGAGCGCCATAGATCGCGGCCATGGGCGCTGACGGTGCGGGATCGGCCTTGCCGTTGGAGAGGATCGCGAGCGGGTCGAACTTCGGGTAGGCCTGCTGGGTGGCGTGGTTCGCCGCAAGCGACATCTTCACGTGCGCGAAGGGCTCGCGCCGGACGACGTCGTGGTCGCCGTCGTGGACGACCGTCGAGACCTCCATGATCGTCCGGTCGGACGGCTTGGTCGCCGTGACGGGAGGAACGAGCCGGCCGCCCTTCTCCGCTTCGCCGGAGGCGGGCATGTTCGTCTCGATCGCCGCCAGCGCCTCGCCCGGGATCGCGAGCTGCTCGCGGCCGTCGAGGGCGGCAAAGAGGGCGACGCCCATCAGCACGCCCGAGGTGATCCCCGTCAGGAATGTGCCCGACAACCAGCGCAAGGAGATGTCGCGCCTGTCCGGGGCCCGGCGACCGCCGGCGATGATGGGAGGCTCGCTCCCCATCGTCCTGATGAGTTCGGGATGTGCCGCCATTCCCCGCTGGATGTCCGCCCTTCTTCGACCCCGTGAGACTGCGGTTTCTGGCGAACCGCTCAGCCCCTCCGAAGAAGGTGTGCCTCGCGTGGTGCGCCAAGTCAAACCGCAATCGTCGACAACCTGCCCTTTGCCTTAAGGCTTTTGCCTCCGGAAGGCGTTTCATCGCGCTCCGAAGGGAAGGGCATCGGTCGTCATCAAGGGAGGAGGCAGGATGAATGCGCCGTTTTGAGGGCTGCGCGAGAGCGCGGAGACGGGGATGAAAAAAGTTCCAAAAAATCTGGAAGGCGCGTTGACAGGTGGGAGGAGTGCCGCCTATATAGCGCTCACCAACGAGGGCGGCGGCGCCGCGATCGGCGCTGAAGTTTGCCCTTGTTTTCTTCTTTGAGAGCCGCGTGAGCGACACTCTTTATCGGTTTCGGGTTAGTGCCCGGGCTGGGACGGGAAGGTTTTTTCCTGTCGGATCTTTGACAATTGAAGAGAGAGAAAGAGAAACGTGGGCGGCGGGTTTCCGCTGGCCGGTCGGGCTTTGGCCTGGCTGGCTGGAAGAGACTTTGGCGGTCACGTTTTTGAAGAGAAGTTGTGGTTCTCTTTGAGTGGGCCTGGATGCCTTTCGCCATCCCTTCGGGATGACGGGAGCCAGGCCGGCCATGCGGCGGATGCCGTTTGGTCTCTCATGCGGCTTATGCGGCATGGGGCGTTCCGGTCTGCCCTTCGAGCGCAAGCGAGAAGGAAAGCTTGGCCGGAACCACTTTAATGAGGATCGAAGTTCTCGTCGATTCGAGCGTGACCAAGTAAGCCAAAAGATCTGATTCTCAACTTGAGAGTTTGATCCTGGCTCAGAACGAACGCTGGCGGCAGGCTTAACACATGCAAGTCGAACGCCCCGCAAGGGGAGTGGCAGACGGGTGAGTAACGCGTGGGAATCTACCCAATTCTACGGAATAGCTTCGGGAAACTGGAATTAATACCGTATACGCCCTACGGGGGAAAGATTTATCGGAGTTGGATGAGCCCGCGTTGGATTAGCTAGTTGGTGGGGTAAAGGCCTACCAAGGCGACGATCCATAGCTGGTCTGAGAGGATGATCAGCCACATTGGGACTGAGACACGGCCCAAACTCCTACGGG
>JBQCEN010000246.1:0-3696 GCA_051960215.1 Pararhizobium sp. | reverse complement strand
GCTCAGGACGGGCTCCGGCTTCATGCGCGCGACTACCGTCCCGACGATCCGGCGGCGCGGGCGCGTCTGCCGGTCGTCTGCTTGCCGGGACTGACGCGCAACGTCCGCGACTTCCACCGGCTGGCGCTGTTCCTCTCGCAGGGATGCGACACGCCGCGGCGGGTCGTCTCGCTCGACTATCGCGGCCGGGGCCTTTCCGAAACCGACCGCGATCCGTCGCACTATACGATCGTCGTCGAGGCGGAAGATGCGCTGACGGCGATGACGGTGCTCGGCATCGAGCGGGCCGCCTTCATCGGCACGTCACGCGGTGCGTTGGTCATCCACGTGCTTGCGGGGATGCGGCCCGCCGCCCTCGCCGCGGCTGTGCTCAACGATGCCGGGCCGGCGATCGAAGGCGCGGGGCTGGCGCAGATCAAGGGCTATCTGGAACGAATGCCGCTTCCCCGCGACTGGGCGGATGCCGCCCGCCTGCTCCGCGAGGCGCACGGCTCCGGCTTTCCCGCACTGTCGGACCCGGACTGGCAGGAGATGGCTCGGGCGATCTATGCCGAGAAGAACGGAAAGCCGGCGGCGGACTACGACCCGGCGATCGTGTGCGCGCTGAAGGACGTCGATTTCAACACCCGACTGCCGACGCTCTGGCCGCAATTCGAGGGCCTCGCCAGGCGCCCACTGATGACCATCCGCGGAGAGCATTCGACGCTTCTCTCGGAAGCCATGGTCGCGGAAATGGCGCGGCGGCACCCGGGAATGGCGATCGTCACAGCCAAGGGGCAGGCCCACCCTCCCCTTCTCCACCGGGATGGCATCGCCGAGGAGATCGCGGCCTTCCTCGCTCGCAACGATCGGCAGGCCTAGAGCGGCCAAGCGCGCCGCTGCTCAAAAGCCCGCGGAAACGAAAAAGACCCGGTGCAGGGCACCGGGCCTCCAATCCGTCGACTGTTGGTCGATCAGAACGTGCGCTGGAAGCGGACGAGACCGCCCCATTCGTGGTCGATGACGCGGCCACGGTCGCCAAACGCGTAGGACTGGCCGGCTGCAACATTGTAGCGCGGACCATCGCCGGAGTCGGCGTAGTCGACTTCGGTCGTGATGTCGAAGCCCGGAACGACGTGGAACACGAGGTTGCCGGCGGCGCCGAAGTTGGAGTCGTCGTCGTAGGAGAGCTGGACGTTGGCCGAGATCTTCTGCGTCAGGTCAGCCGAGAGGCCACCCCAGACGGCCCAGTCGCCACCCCACACCGCGAAGTGGTTCGAGCCACACGAGGTGATCGAGGAAACGGTGCAGCCGTGCTGGCCCGTCTCGTTGCCGTTCGACGACCAGGCACCCATCAGGAAGGCCTGGATCTTGCCGATGGTCACGTCGCCACGAGCCTTGATCGCGCCTTCTTCGAGGCTCGAGTCATAGGCGCCGACGACAGCAAGACCAAACGCACCGGCCTTGTAGCCGACGCCGGCAACGACATCCGGAATGTAGTCGTTGTCGTTGTAGGTGATGCCGCCGCGGATCTCGGAGTCGTTCGAGCCGCCGTTGTCGTCTTCAACCGCGAGGGTCGCGACGAAGCCGTTCGGCGAGGTGTAGCTGTAGCTGATCTGGGTCGCGTCGAACGGGCCATAGCCGACCAGCGTATCGTCGATGACGCCGCCGGCGTAGCCGTTGCCGTAGAAGGCGAGACGGGTGAATTCCGACTCGGTCTTGCCGACGCGGAAGCCCCCGAGCTCGATATAGGCGAAGTTCAGCGAGGTCGACGAACCGCCGGCGTCACCGGTGGAGTCGAAGTCCGAAACGCCGTTGTTGTCGTTGAAGCGGGTCTCGGTGAAGGTATGCAGGACGCCGAGCTCGGTGTCCGACTTGGTGTCGGTCGTCAGCGTGAAACGCGTGTGCGTGCCCCAGGCGTCGCCCCTGCCGTCGCCATCGGTGTCGATGCCGTTGTTGCCGCCGAGCAGATCGCCGCCGCCGATATCCTGACGGACGTAGCCGCCGATCTTCAGGCAGGTTTCCGTACCCGGGATATAGAAGTAGCCGGTGCCGAAGGCGTCGCAGACGCGGACGTAGTTCACCGGCTCCGGGGCCGCCGCCATGATGGCGTCTGCCGCCTGAGCGCCGGTCACCGTGGCGAGTGCCGCGGCCGACCCGAGAAGTATGCTCTTTATGGTCATTCGTTGTCCTCCAGTTGACAAGCCACCCGACTAAAAGCCCCTTTACCTAAGACGCCGGCTCCCCTCAGAGCTTGGAAACCGCGCCTCTCAGCAGTCCATTGCCGCAGGAACCACTGACATGGGGCGCCCAAGGGCGCCCCAGCTGTTTCCGGCGCACCGAGGCGCGCCGGAATGTTTCGAAAGGCCGCCTCAGAACGTGCGCTGGAAGCGGACGAGACCGCCCCATTCGTGGTCGATCGCACGACCGCGATCGCCCAATGCGTAGGACTGGCCGGCCGCGACGTCGTAGCGCGGACCATCACCCGAGTCGGCGTAGTCGATTTCCGTCGTGACATCGAAGCCCGGAACGACGTGGAACACGAGGTTGCCGGCAGCGCCGAAGTTGGAGTCGTCGTCGTAGGAGAGCTGGACGTTGGCCGAGATCTTCTGCGTCAGGTCAGCCGAGAGGCCACCCCAGACGGCCCAGTCGCCACCCCACACGGCGAAGTGGTTCGAACCACACGACGTGATCGAAGCAGCGGTGCAGCCATGCAGACCCGTCTCGTTGCCGTTCGACGACCAGCCGCCCATCACGAAGGCCTTCACGCGGCCGAACGTGGCGTCGACGCGGGCCTTGACCGCGCCTTCCTCGAGGCTCGAGTCATAGGCGCCGACGACAGCAGCGCCGAACACGCCACCCTTGTAGCCGACACCGGCAACGACGTCAGGAATGTAGTCATTGCTGTTGTAGACGACGCCGCCACGGATCTCTGAGTCGTTCGAGCCGCCGTTGTCGTCCTCAACCGAGAGGGCCGCAACGAAGCCGTTCGGCGAGGTGTAGCTGTAGCTGATCTGCGTCGCATCAAACGGGCCGTAGCCGACCAGCGTATCGTCGATGACGCCGCCGGCGTAACCGTTGCCGTAGAAGGCGAGACGGGTGAATTCCGATTCCGTCTTGCCGACGCGGAAGCCGCCGAGCTCGATATAGGCAAAGTTCAGCGAGGTCGACGAACCGCCGGCGTCACCGGTGGAGTCGAAGTCCGAGACGCCGTTCTTATAGTTGAAGCGGACTTCCGTGTAGGTGTGCAGGACGCCGAGCTCGGTGTCCGACTTCGTGTCGGTGGAGAACTTGAAGCGCGTGTGGGTGCCCCAGGCGTCGCCCTTGCCGTCACCATCGGTGTCGATGCCGTTGTTGCCGCCGAGCAGCTCGCCGCCGCCGATATCCTGACGGATGTAGCCCGAGATCTTCAGGCAGGTTTCCGTACCCGGGATATAGAAGTAGCCGGTGCCGAAGGCGTCGCAGACGCGGACGTAGTTCACCGGCTCCGGAGCAGCGGCCATGATCGCGTCAGCCGCCTGGGCACCCGAGACCATCGCAAAGGCAGCGGTCGAGCCGAGGAAGAGGCTCTTCAGTTTCATTTCTGACCTCCAGTCAGAGATGAAACTCAAGCCTTCGGAAAGCATGCCCGCAGCCCCGCCACGGCGACCGGATTGCTGGTGAAGATGCTGAGAACGTTGGAGAAGTCATCCGCACGCCTGCGCCCGCTGGTGCGCA
>JBQCEN010000245.1:0-2495 GCA_051960215.1 Pararhizobium sp. | reverse complement strand
GATCGCCCGACCAACATCATTGAAATGCAAGCCGATGACCCTCGACGATCTTGCCAAGAGCCTGCTTCCGGATTCCGGAGCGCTGCCTGCGGGGAGCGGGGGCGTCGGCGTTTCGGGCGTCACGGCCGATAGCCGCGCCGTGCGGCCCGGCGACGTCTTCGTCGCGATCGCCGGGACGAAGACCAACGGGGCCGCCCATGCCGCCGATGCGGTCGCGCGCGGCGCCATCGCCGTGGTCGCCGCGCCCGGTGCCTCCGTGGCGGTCACCGCGCCGGTCATCCGCGCGGAGGAGCCGCGGCGCTTCCTGGCGCTCGCCGCCGCGCGGCTTTCGGGCCGTCAGCCGGAGACGATGGTCGCGGTCACCGGGACGGCGGGCAAGACCTCGGTCGCCTCCTTCACCCGGCAGATCTGGGAGCGGGCGGGACGGCGCGCCGCGATGATCGGCACGATCGGCGTCGTGGCGCCCGGCCGCACCGAGTACGGCTCGCTGACGACGCCCGATCCGGTGGCGCTCCACAGACTGCTCGCCGAACTCGCCGACGACGTGGTCACCCATGCGGCGATGGAAGCCTCGAGCCATGGCCTCGACCAGCACCGCCTCGACGGCGTCCGCCTCGCGGCTGCCGGCTTCACCAATCTCGGCCGCGACCACATGGACTACCACCCGACGGTCGACGCCTATTTCGCGGCGAAGATGCAACTCTTCGAGCGGCTGCTGCCAAAGGGCGCCCCGGCCGTGATCTTCGCCGACGACGCGTTCTCGCAAAGGGCGGTCGCCGCGGCGGAAAAGGCCGGCTGCGACGTCCGGACGGTCGGACGCACCGGGTCCTTCCTGTCGCTGAAGCGCGTCGAGCACCAGCGCGACAGGCAGGCGATCGAGCTCCACCACGACGGCGTGATCCACGAGGTGGAGATGCCGCTTGCCGGCGATTTCCAGGTCTTCAACGCCCTCGTCGCGGCAGGGCTCGCCATCTCGACGGGCACGCCGGCGGCGGATGCGATCGCTGCGCTCGAGCACCTCGAGGGGGCGTCCGGCCGGCTCGAGCGCGTCGGCGCGACGCCCGATGGCGCACCCTGCTATGTCGACTATGCGCACAAGCCGGAGGCGCTGGAGAACGTGCTCCTGTCGGTCCGGCCGTTCACGACGGGCCGCGTCGTCGTCGTCTTCGGCTGCGGCGGCGACCGCGACAAGGGCAAGCGCCCGATCATGGGCGAGATCGCAAGCCGCCTTGCGGACGTCGTGATCGTCACGGACGACAACCCGCGTTCGGAGGAGCCGGCGCAGATCCGCGCCGAAATCCTCGCCGCCGCGCCGGGTGCGCTCGAAGTCGCCGACCGGGCCGAGGCGATTGGCGAGGCCGTCTTCATGCTGAAGCCGGGCGACACGCTGATCGTCGCCGGCAAGGGCCACGAGACCGGCCAGACGATCGGCGGCGAGACGCTGCCCTTTTCCGACCACATCGAAATCCGCCAGGCGCTGGAGGCGCTCAAGCGATGAACTGGCTGTGGACGAGCGACCAGATGGTGCAGGCGATGGGCGGGCGGCCCTTCGGCTCGCTGCCTCCGGGTGTGACCGGCATCTCGATCGACACGCGAACGCTGCAGAAGGGCGAGGCCTTCTTCGCCATCAAGGGCGACCGCTTCGATGGCCACAACTTCGCGAGCGCCGCGATCGCCGCCGGGGCCTCCGTCATGGTCGTCTCGGAAGCCAAGGTGCCGGCGCTCGGGCGCCTGACGATCCCGATGATCGTCGTCGACGACGTCCTCGATGCGTTGGGGCGGCTTGGCCGCGCAGCGCGGGCGCGTTCGAACGCGAAGATCGTCGCGGTGACCGGCTCCGTGGGCAAGACGACGACGAAGGCGCTGCTCACCGCCGCGCTCGCGCCCTCCGGCCCGGTGCATTCGGCGAATGCCTCCTTCAACAACCACTGGGGCGTCCCGCTGACGCTGGCGCGCATGCCTGAAGAGGCCCGCTTCGGCGTCTTCGAGATCGGCATGAACCATGCCGGCGAAATCCGGCCGCTCGTCCGGATGGTGCGCCCGCACGTGGCGATCGTCACGACGATCGCGGCGGCCCATCTCGGCCATTTCGACAGCCTGGACGACATCGCCGCCGCGAAGGCGGAAATCTTCGAGGGGCTGGAGCCGGACGGCGCGGCCGTGCTCAACCTCGACAATGCGCAGTTCGCCAACCTGAAGAAGGCGGCCGAAGCCTGCGCCGTCGCGACGATCTACACCTTCGGCGAGAACGAGGACGCCTCGTTCCGCCTGACGGACGTGACGCTGCATGCCGAAAGCTCGGATATCGCGGTGCAGATCGGGCCGGAGACGCTCGACGTCAGGCTCGGCGCGCCGGGCCGGCATGTCGTCCACAATGCGCTCGCGGTGCTCGGGGCGGTATGGCTGGTCGACGGCGACCTGCGCGCCGCGGCGCGGGCGCTTGCCAGCGTGCACGCGGGCAAGGGCAGGGGCGAGCGTCACCGCGTCGCTCTCGC
>JBQCEN010000244.1:0-2606 GCA_051960215.1 Pararhizobium sp. | reverse complement strand
CGACCAGGTGCCCGTGCGCGGCAGCTTCATTCTCGATGCGACGCTCGTGACGAAGGACAACGCCAAGGAATACTACTTCCCGGATTCGCCCTTCTGATTGGTGCGAACCGCGGACGTGAGAATGCGAACGGCCCCGTCACCGGGGCCGTTCTGCGTCGGCGGTCCGGCACGAACGATCAGGAAGCCGGCCTCTTCGCCTGGCCGACCGGCGTATCGCTGTTCCGTTCCCTCCAGATCGCCGGCAGCGACAGGAGCACGACGCCGCCGAGCGCGATCGCCGTCTTGGACAGCTCGTTGAAGGGGCCGGCGTACTTGTCGATCCAGGCGATCAGGTAGACGAGCACGACATGCCAGGCATAGATTTGCAGCGAATGCCGGCCGAGAAGCCGCAGGAAGGGCAGGTTGAAGAGCGCCGTGAGCAGCCCGGCGATCCGCCGCACCCGCGCATCCTCCGCCCGCGGGCCCGCGATCAGCATCCAGGCGAAGACGTAGCCGGCGACGACGAAGTTGGCGAAGAAGACCAGCCCGAACTCCGCCCGGTTCTCGAAGTGGCGGAAGCGCTCCGTGACGACGTCCGGGATCAGGTCGAAGGTGAATCCGAGCCGGAAGAGCAGGAAGAAGATCAGGCACGGCGCCAGGATCGCCACGAGCCGCGTCTCCCTCGGATTGAAGAAGCGTTCGGTCTCGAACGTGCCGCGCGAAAGCGACACGCCGATCATCATCGCCACGACGAAGAGCAGTTGCCAGGCGAGCAGGTTGAACGGCGCGCGCAGCCCGAGCGTCGGGTCGAGCGTCTTCAGGCCGTGGTCGATCGCACCGGCAGCGGGCAGATGCACGCCGAGCTGCACGGCGAACCAGAGCGCAAGCGAGCAGGCGACGACGGGAGCCCAGCGGCCGTTGATCGCCAGCCAGACGAGCGGCGGCGCGATCAGCATGTAGACGATATATTGCGGCAGGATGTCGAGATAGGTCGCCTGGTAGAGGAACGTCGCCGCCGCGGCGTGGAAGGCGACGCCGCTGCGCGGCAGCGCCCCGAGCCAGTTGTTCCACGCGTCGGCCGCGCCCGGCAACACGGCCCGGAGCAGGAGTACGCCGACGATGCAGGCGATCGCATAGGCGTAGAGCTCCGCCGAGCGCCGCCAGAGCGCTGTCGCGCCGGCCACGAAGCCCTGGCGCATCATGCGCTTCGAATAGACCATGCCGGCGAGCAGGCCGGAGAGGAAGACGAAGCCTTGCGCATCCTCGACGAAGCCGAGCTGCGCGTGGTTGAAGTAGATCAGCAGATAGCCACCTGTGAAGGTCAGGTGGTTGATGAACATGAAGACGAGGAAATAGCCCCTCAGCCCGTCGAAGATCTGGATGCGGCGCATGGTTGGCGTCCTAACGAGAGGCAGGTCGGCGAATGACCCTCGAACGAGGTGATTCCCGACGCTGCAGGCGTCCCCGTGCAGATATAAGCCGACGGATTTGGGACCGCTGCGGCGGTGCGGCATCAAATTGCGGCGCCGCCGCGTAACGCGATTTGTAGGTGCGGCAGGCCGGATTGTCATCCTCCGTTCATGTCGGATATGCCTTTCGGGAAGGCCCGGAGCGCGGAGCCTGGGTCGGGACGAATGTCGGAGGATTGGCAATGGCAGGGGAAAAGGCGGAGATCGGGCTTGGCGTCGTCGGCGTCGGCAAGATTGCGCGCGACCAGCATTTTCCCTCGATCGCGCGCAACCCGCGCTTCCACCTCGTCGCCGCGGCGAGCCGCAGTGCCTCCGTCGATGGCGTCGCGAATTTCGCGACGATCGAGGAGAGGCTCGCGGGGTCGCCGGAGGTCGCCGCCGTCGCCCTCTGCACGCCGCCGCAGGTCCGCTACGCGATGGCGGCGGCCGCGCTCGAGGCCGGCAAGCATGTGCTGCTCGAGAAGCCGCCCGGCGTCACGCTGAGCGAAATCGGAACGCTCAAGGCGCTGGCCGCCGGCAGCGGCGTCACCCTCTTTGCCACCTGGCATTCGCGCTTCGCCGCGGCGGTCGAGCCGGCGCGCGCGTGGCTGGCGGACAAGGCGATCGGTTCCGTCCTCGTCGAGTGGAAGGAAGACGTCACCCACTGGCACCCGGGGCAAACGTGGATCTGGGAGGCGGGCGGCCTCGGCGTCTTCGACCCCGGCATCAACGCTCTGTCGATCCTGACGCGGATCATGCCGCACGGCATCTTCCTGAGGCGCTCGGAGCTGTCGTTTCCGGAGAACTGCGAGACGCCGATCGCCGCCGATCTGGCCTTCACGGATGCGGCCGGTACTGGAATCCGGGTCGAGCTCGACTGGCGTCAGAAGGGGCCGCAGACCTGGGACATCGCCGTCGACACGGATTCCGGACGGCTGGTGCTGTCGAAAGGCGGCAGCGAGATGCACATCGACGGCGAGCCGCGCGTCAGCGACGCGGACACCGAATATGACGGCATCTACCGCCGCTTCGCCGAGCTGATCGCAGCCGGGCAAAGCGACGTCGACGTGACGCCGCTGCGCCACGTTGCCGATGCCTTCATGCTCGGCCGCCGTCTTCAGGTCGAGGCCTTCCACGAATAGCGAGGCGATGGGCGTTCGCCGACGCTCCGGCACCGAA
>JBQCEN010000243.1:0-12473 GCA_051960215.1 Pararhizobium sp. | reverse complement strand
CTGACAGGGAGAACTTGAAAGATGCTCACCCGCAACGACCTCGGCTTCGACACCCGCCACACCTTCATCGGCGGCGAATGGGCGCCCGGCGAGACGAAGGACGTGCTGCCCGTCGAGGATCCCTCGACCGGCGAGGCGTTCGGCGAGATCGCCCGCGGCAGCGCCGCCGACATCGACCGCGCCGTCCTCGCGGCCCGTGCGGCCCTTGCCGGCGAATGGGGCCGGCTGCCTGCCGTCGAGCGCGGCCGGGTGCTGACGCGCATCGGCCGGATCGTGCTCGACCGCGTCGACCGGCTCGCCGAACTGGAAGCCCGCGATGTCGGCAAGCCGCTTGCCCAGGCGCGCAACGACGTCATCGCGCTCGCCCGCTACATGGAGTTCTATGGTGGCGCCGCCGACAAGATCCACGGCGAGACGATCCCCTATCTCGACGGCTATACGGTCTATACGCTGCGCGAGCCGCATGGCGTCACCGGCCATATCGTGCCGTGGAACTACCCGATGCAGATCATCGGCCGCTCGGTCGGCGCAGCCCTCGCCATGGGCAACGCCGCCGTGCTGAAGCCCGCCGAGGAGGCGAGCCTCACGGCGCTCGCCTTCACCCGCATCGCCGAGGAGGCGGGGCTGCCGGCCGGTGCCCTCAACACCGTCCCCGGCCTCGGCGAGGAGGCGGGCGCTGCCCTCGCCGCGCATCCCGGCATCAACCACATCTCCTTCACCGGCTCCGTCGCCGTCGGCGCGCTGATCCAGGCCGCCGCCGCGAAGAATGTCGTGCCGGTGACGCTGGAACTCGGCGGCAAGTCGCCGCAGATCGTCTTCGACGACGCCGATCTCGAGAAGGCACTCCCCTTCCTCGTCAATGCCGGCATCCAGAATGCCGGCCAGACCTGCTCGGCCGCCTCGCGCCTCCTCGTCCAGCGGACGATCTACGACAAGCTGCTCGCCCGTCTCGCCGAGCGCTATACGGCGCTGACGGTCGGCCCCGCTCTTGCCGACTGCAACGTCGGGCCGCTGATCTCCGCCCGGCAGAAGGAGATCGTCACCGGCTTCCTCGATCTCGCCGCGACCGGCGGTCTCGCGATCGCCGCCCGCGGCCGGCTCGACGCCGACGCGCCGTCGGGCGGCCATTACGTGGCGCCGACGCTGATTGCCGGCGTCGACCCGACGCATCGCCTCGCCCAGGACGAGATTTTCGGCCCCGTGCAGGTCGTCATCCCCTTCGACACGGAGGAGGAAGCCGCCGCGATCGCCAACGGCACCGACTACGGCCTCGTCGCCGGCGTCTGGACGCGCGACGGCGCAAGGCAGATGCGGCTGGCGAAAGCGATCCGCAGCGGCCAGGTCTTCATCAACAACTATGGCGCCGGCGGCGGCGTCGAACTGCCCTTCGGCGGCGTCGGCAAGTCCGGCCACGGCCGCGAGAAGGGCTTCGAGGCGCTCTACGGCTTCTCGGTGCTGAAGACCGTCGCCGCCCATCATGGCTGAATGACCCGCTTTCGTCATGGCCGGTGCGCACCACGTCACTTGGCGGAATGGAGCAGCGCGTCCACACCACGCGACGTCATCCTCGGCCTTGTGCCGAGGATCTGCAGACGTCTCGACCAAACAAGCGCTTGCAGATGGTCGGGACAAGCCCGACCATGACGAAGGATAGGAGGATAATGCCTTGCGATTGAAAGACAAAACCGCCGTCGTCACCGGCGGTGCATCGGGCTTCGGCGCCGGAATCGTCAGGAAGTTCCTCGCCGAGGGTGCCCGCGTCATGATCGCCGACATCAACGGCGAAGCCGCCACCGCAATGGCGAAGGAACTCGGCGAGAAGGCGCTCGCGCAGGCGATCGATGTTTCCAAGGGCGACAGCGTCAATGCGCTGGCGCAGGCGGCCTTCTCGGCCTTCGGCGACGTCGACATCCTGATCAACAATGCCGGCGTCACGCATCTGCCCGCGGCGATGGAGGCGATCAGCGAGGCCGATTTCGACCGCGTGCTCGCCGTCAACGTCAAGTCCGTCTACCTCACCGCCCGCGCCTTCGTGCCGGCGATGAAGGACCGTGGCAAAGGCGCGATCCTCAACGTCGCCTCGACCGCCGGCATCAGCCCGCGCCCGCGGCTCTCCTGGTACAACGCCTCGAAGGGCTGGATGATCACCGCGACCAAGGCGATGGCGATCGAGCTCGCGCCCTCCGGCGTGCGCGTCAACGCGATCAATCCCGTCGCCGGCGAGACGCCGCTCCTGAAGTCGTTCATGGGCGAGGACACGCCGGAGATGCGCGCGAAGTTCCTTGCAACGATCCCGATCGGCCGGTTCTCCACGCCGGAGGACATGGGCAATGCCGCCTGCTTCCTCTGCTCCGACGAAGCGGCGATGATCACCGGCGTCGCGATGGAAGTCGACGGCGGCCGCTGCATCTGACCGATCGGACCGAGACGATGACTGCGATGATGAAGCGCGGGCCCCGCAACCTGATCACCGACGTCGCCGGCCTCAAGGTCGGCCATGCCGAGGACCGGCGGCTGAAGTCCGGGAGCACGGTGCTCGTCGGCGACGAACCCTTCCTCGCCTCCTATGCCGTGATGGGCGGGGCACCCGGCACGCGCGACACCGACCTGCTCGAAGCCGACAAGACGGTCGAGGCGATCGACGCGCTCGTGCTCTCCGGCGGCTCCGCCTTCGGCCTCGACGCGGCCTCAGGCGTCATGGACGCGCTGCGGGCGGCCGGCCGCGGCTTCGCGGTCGGGCCGGTCCGGGTGCCGATCGTGCCGGCGGCGATCATCTTCGACCTTGCGAACGGCGGCACGAAGGACTGGGTCGAGAACCCCTACCGCGCCCTCGGCCATCGCGCCTACGAGGCGGCGGCGGAGGATTTCGCGATCGGCTCCGTCGGCGCCGGAACGGGCGCGCTGACCGGGACCCTGAAGGGCGGCCTCGGCTCCGCCTCGCTCGTCCTGCCCTCCGGCGTGACCGTCGCAGCACTTGCCGTCGCCAATGCGATCGGCAGCGTCACGGTGCCGGACCGGCCGCATTTCTGGGCGGCGCCCTTCGAGGCCGACAGCGAGTTCGGCGGCCTCGGCCCCTGCCCCGACGCCTTTCCCCTCGCCGTGCCCGTCAGCCGCAAGCGCGAGGCGCGGGCAGCCCAAGGCAACACGACGATCGCCATCGTCGCGACCGACGCGAGCCTCACCAAGGCCCAGTGCAAGCGCCTCGCGGTCTCGGCGCATGACGGGCTGGCGCGTGCCATCGTGCCGGCGCACACGCCCTTCGACGGCGACCTCGTCTTCGCGCTCTCGACGGGCCGGCAGCCGCTCACCGACCCGGCGGAGGAAGGCGTCCTCCTCGGCCATGCGGCGAGCCTGGCGCTCGCCCGCGCCATTGCCCGCGCCGTCCACGCCGCGACGCCCGAGCCGGGCGACGTGCTTCCGACGTGGTCTCAGGCCTTTACGGCCAGCTCGGCGTGAAACGCCACGATCGCCGCGACGAAGGCCTCCGGCGCCTCCCAGTGCAGCGCGTGGGCCGCCCGCGGGATCGTCACCATCGCCAGATCGGCGATGGTTTCGAGGCTTGAGCGAACGTCGTCCGGCGGGAACAGGAGATCGTTCTCGCCGACGAGCCCGAGGACGGGCGCCCGGATCGCCGCAAGGTCGGGCGGCGCATTGAAATCCTTGAGCGCCGCGACCTGCGCGCGGAGCGCCGCCGGCGACTGGATGTGCTCGTAGCTTTCGGCAAGCAAGACGGCGTTCGCCACCCGCGTCTCGTCGTCGAAGAAGGACGGCGAGAACAGCCACTGGAAGAGCATGCGGAACCACTGCTGCCGCGGCACGCAGGTCGCGCAGTAGAGCGCCGAGAGGTCGTCGAAGAGCGCGATCTGGCTCGAGGTGAAGCAGGCGCCGCAGCCCGCCGCCACCAGCGACCGGACGCGGGCCGGATGCCGCGCCGCAAGATGCAGGCCGACGATGCCGCCGAGCGAATGTCCGACGACATGGGCGGTCGCGATGTCGAGATGGTCGAGCACGGCGAGGCAATCGGCGACCATGGTGTCACGGCCGGTGGCGACAGGATTTGCAACGGTGCGACCGGAGCAGCGGTTGTCGAAGGCGACGACGTCGTAGCTTCGGCTCAGCGCCGCCCGTACCGGCTGCCAGTTCGTGACGTCGCTGAGAAGGCCGGAGACGAGCACGAGCGGCGGCCCCGCTCCCTCCCGCTCGTAATAGAACTCGACGCCGTTGCGGCTGAAAGTCGGCATCGGGAAACCTCCGGCTGATCGTTTCCGGCTCCCGATAAGATACCAGTGCGGCGGCCGCGTAAAGTCGCGGCACCGTCCCGCACTCCCGCCGTCGGCGACGGCTTCGTTCGCAAGGCGGAATCGTTTTGTTCGAAAGTGTCTTGAACGCGCTGATTTTTCCGCGAAAGTTGCGCAGCCGGCAAACCGGTTGCCGCGCCGGCTGCGAGCCGCTATAGGGCCGCGGCGGCGTGGCAGACCGGCTTGTTGTTGCATTCGGCCGGCAATTGACCTTTGATCCGCCTCAGGGGAACCCCCGAAAGCGCTTCCGCGCGCAAGAATCTGGGAGAAGAACATGAAACGATTCACGAAAGTCCTGGCCGCATCGCTTCTGGCGACGGTGGTGATGGCCGCAGGCGCAGAGGCGAAGACCCTCGTCTACTGCTCGGAAGGCTCGCCGGAAGGCTTCGACCCCTCCCTCTACACGACGGGCACCACCTTCGACGCCACGTCGCGCACGATCTTCAACCGCCTGCTGGAGTTCAAGCACGGCAGCACCGAGCTCGAGCCCGGGCTGGCGGAGAGCTACCAGATCTCCGACGACGGCACGGTCTACACCTTCAAGCTGCGCAAGGGCGTCAAGTTCGGCGCCACCGACTACTTCACGCCGACGCGCGACATGAACGCCGACGACGTCGTCTTCTCCTTCGAGCGCCAGCTCGACGCGAAGAACCCGTGGCACGCCTATGTGAGCGGCGCGAGCTACGTCTATTTCGACAGCATGGGCTTCAACGAGGTCATCAAGTCGATCGAGAAGGTCGATGACTACACCGTCAAGTTCACGCTGAACCATCCGAGCGCACCGTTCCTCGCCGACCTGGCGATGGATTTCTCCTCGATCGTCTCGAAGGAATATGCCGACCAGCTCCAGAAGGCCGGCAACATGCAGCAGTTCAACCAGAAGCCCGTCGGCACGGGTCCGTTCGAATTCGTCGCCTACCAGCCGGACGCCGTCATCCGCTACAAGGCGAACCCGGACTACTGGCACGGCAAGGAGAAGCTTGACGGCCTCGTCTTCGCGATCACGCCGGATGCCGCGGTGCGCGCCCAGAAGCTGAAGTCCGGCGAATGCCAGATCATGGACTACCCGAACGCCGCCGACGTCTCCGACCTCAAGGCCGACCAGGATCTGAAGGTGCTCGAGCAGGCCGGCCTCAACGTCGCCTACCTCGCCTACAACACGACCCAGAAGCCCTTCGACAACGTCAAGGTCCGCAAGGCGCTGAACATGGCGGTCAACAAGAAGGCGATCGTCGACGCCGTCTTCCAGGGCATGGCCGAGGTCGCCAAGAACCCGATCCCGCCGACGATGTGGAGCTACAACAACTCCATCAAGGACGATCCGTACGATCCGGAGAAGGCGAAGCAGATGCTCAAGGATGCGGGCGTCTCCGACCTTCACATGAAGATCTGGGCGATGCCGGTCTCGCGGCCCTACATGCTGAACGCCCGCCGCGCCGCGGAGCTGATCCAGGCCGACTACGCCAAGATCGGCGTCAAGGCCGAGATCGTCACCTACGAGTGGGGCGAGTACCTGAAGCGCGCCGCCGACAAGAACCATGACGGCGCGATCATGCTTGGCTGGACCGGCGACAACGGCGATCCGGACAACTTCCTCGCGACGCTCCTGAGCTGCGCCGGCGTCGGCACGTCGAACAACGTCGCCGAGTTCTGCAACCAGGACTTCGAGAAGATCATCAAGAAGGCGGCGGAGACGACCGACCAGACCGAGCGGGCGAAGCTCTACCAGCAGGCCCAGGTGATCTTCAAGGAACAGGCGCCGTGGCTGACGATCGACCATTCGACCGTCGTCATGCCGATGAGCAAGAAGGTCGAGGGCTTCAAGCAGGATCCGCTCGGCTACCATCGCTTCGACGGCGTCAGCCTCGCCGATTGACGCGGCTCCCGAAACCCGATGCGCCCGGCCTTCCTGTCGGGCGCATCCATCCGACCGAGCCTGGCGGCCGCGTGCCTCTTCGATTCCGGCACGATCGGCGGCCCGCCAAGGAGCCCGGAGCCGCCGGAGGCGGCATGACCGAGCGCTCCGGCCGATAGGCGCACGAACATCATGCTACAGTTCCTTCTCCGGCGCATCGCGGTCCTGATCCCGACATTCATCGGGGTGTCGCTGGTCGCCTTCTCCTTCATCCGGCTGCTTCCCGGCGACCCGGTGCTGCTGCTTGCCGGCGAGCACGCGATGACGCCGGCCCAGCACGCCGCGGCGATGCACGCCTTCGGCTTCGACCGGCCGCTGCCGGTCCAGTATCTCGACTATCTCGGCGGCGTGCTCACGGGAGATTTCGGCCACTCCGTCGTCACCAAGCGCCCGGTCCTCGACGAGTTCTTCTCGCGCTTCCCGGCGACGCTGGAACTCTCGATCTGCGCGATGATCATCGCCGTCCTCCTCGGCATCCCGGCCGGCGTCTTCGCCGCCGTCAAGCGCGGCTCGATCTTCGACCAGGCCGTCATGGGCACCGCCCTCGTCGGCTATTCGATGCCGATCTTCTGGTGGGGGCCGCTGCTCATCATCCTCTTCGCCGGCATCCTCCACTGGACGCCGGTCTCGGGCCGCATCGACCTCATCTACTATTTCGAGCCGATCACCGGCTTCATGCTGATCGACAGCCTGTTCTCCGACCAGGCCGGCGCCTTCACCTCGGCATTGTCGCATCTGATCCTGCCGTCGATCGTGCTCGGCACCATCCCGCTCGCCGCCATCGCCCGGCAGACGCGCTCGGCGATGCTGGAGGTCCTCGGCGAGGACTACGTGCGCACCGCCCGCGCCAAGGGCATGCCGCCGCGCCGGGTCATCGGCATCCACGCGCTGAGGAACGCGATGATCCCCGTCATCACCACGATCGGCCTTCAGGTCGGCGTGCTGATGGCCGGCGCGATCCTGACGGAGACGATCTTCTCGTGGCCCGGCATCGGCAAGTGGATGGTCGATTCCGTCTTCCGGCGCGACTATCCCGTCATCCAGGGCGGCCTGCTCATCATCGCCATCATCATCATGATCGTGAACCTGGTCGTCGACCTGCTCTACGGCCTGATCAACCCCCGCATCCGGCATACCTGACATGGCCCTCGAAGAAACCACCACGGAATCGGAAGCCGCCTCCGTCATCTCCGGCGGCGCCTCGGCCCGGCGCTCAGGGCTCGGCGAGTTCTGGTACTACTTCTCGGAGAACAAGGGCGCCGTCGCCGGCCTCGTCATCTTCGGGTTGCTGGTGCTGGTCGCGATCTTCGCGCCCTTCCTTGCGCCGCACGATCCGAACGTCCAGGACACGAGCGCGCTCCTGAAGCCGCCGGCCTGGACGCCGACCGGCGACTGGACCTATCTCCTCGGCACCGACGCCGTCGGCCGCGACATCCTCTCGCGGCTGATCTACGGCTCGCGCTTCTCGCTGTTCATCGGCGTCATCGTCGTCGCCATCGCCCTTCTCGGCGGCGTCACCGTCGGGCTGATCGCCGGCTATGTCCGCGGCTGGCTCGACACGGCGATCATGCGCATCATGGACGTGATCCTCGCCTTCCCGTCGCTGCTGCTCGCCCTCGTCCTCGTCGCCATCCTCGGCCCCGGCCTCGTCAACGCGATGATCGCGATCGCGATCGTGCTGCAGCCGCATTTCGTCCGGCTGACGCGCGCCGCCGTCATCGGCGAGGCGAACCGCGAATACGTCATCTCCGCCCGCGACGCCGGCGCCTCGCCCTTCTATCTGATGACGCGCACGATCCTGCCGAACTGCCTCGCCCCGGTGATCGTCCAGGCGGCGCTCTCCTTCTCGAACGCCATCCTCGACGCCGCCGCCCTCGGCTTCCTCGGCATGGGCGCCCAGCCGCCGACGCCCGAATGGGGCACGATGCTTGCCGAAGCGCGCGAGTTCATCCTCAAGGCCTGGTGGGCCGTCACCTTCCCCGGCCTCGCAATCCTCATCACCGTGCTCGCCATCAACCTGATGGGTGACGGCTTGCGCGACGCGCTCGATCCGAAACTGAAGAGGTCGTGATGGCGCTTCTCGAAATCGAAAACCTCTCCGTCAGCTTCCGCACCGCCGGCGGGCTCTTCCGCGCGGTCAACGACATCTCGCTGACCTGCGACGCCGGCGAGATCCTCTCGATCGTCGGCGAGTCCGGCTCCGGCAAGTCGGTGGCGATGCTGGCGGTGATGGGCCTCCTGCCGTGGACGGCGAAGGTCGAGGCGAAACGCATCTCCTTCGACGGCCGCGACCTCGTGAACATGGCCGCGCGCGAGCGCCGCAAGGTCATCGGCAAGGACATCGCGATGATCTTCCAGGAGCCGATGTCAAGCCTCGACCCCTGCTTCACCGTTGGCTTCCAGCTCGGCGAATCGCTCCGCCGCCACATGGGCCTCGGGCGCCGGGCACGCCGCGAGCGCTCGATCGAGCTGCTGCGGCAAGTCGGCATCCCGGCTCCGGAGGATCGCCTCTCGGTCTATCCGCACCAGCTCTCGGGCGGCATGAGCCAGCGCGTGATGATCGCGATGGCTCTCTCCTGCGATCCGAAGCTGCTCATCGCCGACGAGCCGACGACGGCGCTCGACGTGACGATCCAGGCGCAGATCCTCGAGCTCCTCGTCAGGCTGCAGAAGGAGAAGGGGATGGCCCTGATCCTGATCACCCACGACATGGGCGTCGTCGCCGAGACGGCCGAGCGCGTCCAGGTGCAGTATGCCGGCGAGAAGGTCGAGGAGCAGGACGTCAAGGGCCTGTTCGCCGACCCGCACCATCCCTATACGGCCGCGCTGCTTGCCGCACTGCCGGAGCGGGCGACGAGCCGCAAGCTGCCGGCGATCCCGGGCGTCGTGCCCGGCCAGTACGACCGGCCGGCCGGCTGCCTCTTCTCGCCGCGCTGCCGCTACGCTGACGAGCTCTGCCACCGGACGGTGAAGCGGCAGGGGCCGGAATTCGGCAACGCGCTCTGCAACTATCCGCTGATCGACGGCCGGCCGACCGGCAAGGACCACGAGCACGAGCCGGAAGCGGCGGCGGGAGACGCGCGATGACGGCCCCGCTCCTCGAAGCCCGCGACCTCGCGCGCCACTACAAGGTCTCGCGCGGCCCCTTCTCCGAGCCCGCGACGGTGCGCGCGCTGAACGGCGTGAGCTTCACGCTCGAACCCGGCCGCACGCTCGCCGTCGTCGGCGAATCCGGCTGCGGGAAATCGACCCTCGCCCGCGTCCTGACGATGATCGAGCCGCCGACGGAGGGCGAACTCTTCATCGACGGCAAGCCGACGCTGACCAGCACGCGCGATCTGCGCCAGGCGATCCAGATCGTCTTCCAGAACCCCTACGGCTCGCTGAACCCACGCCAGAAAATCGGCACGATCCTCGGGGAACCGCTGAAGCTGAACACGAAGGACAGCGCCGCCGATCGCAAGCGCAAGGCGCTCGCCATGCTCCAGCGCGTCGGCTTGAGGCCGGAGCACTACGACCGCTACCCGCACATGTTCTCCGGCGGCCAGCGCCAGCGGATCGCGATCGCCCGTGCGCTGATGCTGCAGCCGAAGATCCTCGTGCTCGACGAGCCGGTCTCCGCCCTCGACGTGTCGATCCAGGCGCAGGTGCTGAACATCCTCTCCGACCTGCAGGCGGAATTCGGCCTCGCCTATATCTTCATCAGCCACGACCTGTCGGTCGTGCGCCACATCGCCGACGACATCCTGATCATGTATCTCGGCCGCGTCGTCGAGCACGGCAGCGCCCGCGACGTCTTCGCCCATCCGCGCCACCCCTATACGGCCGCCCTGCTCTCGGCGACGCCGCTCGCCGACCCGACGCGCACGAAGAGCCGCATCCCGCTCGTCGGCGAGCTCCCCTCGCCGCTGAACCCGCCGCCCGGCTGCCCCTTCAACCCGCGCTGCTGGAAAGCCCAGGACGACTGCCGCCAGGCCTTCCCGCCCGAGACCGGCCGCGGCACCCACCTCGCCGCCTGCTACCACCAGCTCGAAGAGCAAGAGATCGAGCAGCTCGCCGGCTGATGCGCCTTGGCAAGCCGCACCGCATCGCTTACGTTCAACGAAAGTGACCATCTGTTGAACGGGAGCGCCCGATGACGACGCGCAGCAAAGACCCTTCGGCCACCGGCGAGAACCGCCGCCTGCACGAAGCAAGCGCCGGATCGCGCCAGACTGCCCGGCATCGCGACGCGCGCATCTCCGCCGTTATCGCCGCAGCGGAGGAAAGCGGCCTGCTCGGCGGCAAGGCTGCGCGTATCGGCGGCCGGGTCAGTCCTGCGCTCCTTGAGCGGGCGCGGCGCAATACCGGCATCGAGGCCGATACCGACCTCATCGAATTCGCGCTCGCCAACCTCGCCCTCGCCGACGATTTCCCCGCTGCCTTCCGAGAGATGAAGGGTAGCGTCGATCCGACGCTCGATCTCGACTTCTGAGGTGACGAAGGCCTTCGATTTCGATCGCGCCCTTCGTTGGGCACGCCTCGACAAGCACGGGACGCTCGCGCGTCGCAGCGACGACGAACTGCCGATGCTCGACGTTGCCCGCCCTGGGCGCGGTCTCCTGCTCGACACCTGTGTCTATATCGACCAGATGCAGGGGCGAGCGCCAACCGTCGTGGGCGAGCTGATCGGCCTGCGACAGGTCAACCACAGCAGCGTCGCGGTGGCCGAACTCATGCATGCGGTCGGTCGCCTCGACCCGCACCATCCGGGCAGCGCTGGAGCGATCCGCGAGATCGGCCGCACGATCAACGCGATTCCCCCGCATCGCCTCTTCACCCCGGACGTCGACGTCACCGGTCGTGCAGCGATCCTCGCCGGCATCCTCAGTCGGACCCAGGGTTACGGCACGGACAATCGCCTGCGCGCTACAAATAAATGCCTCCTGTTCCTGCAGGCGGCAAAGCTCGGGCTGACGGTCCTCAGCAGGAACACGCGCGACTTCGATTGCCTGTCGCAGATGCTGCCGAAGAGCTCCGTCCTCTTCTACCGGGCCGCTGCCTGAACGTGCTCACTCGGCGGCGTCGGGGCGGAAGCTGCGGCCGGTGTCGGCGCGCCGGGCCTCGACTTCGGCGAGGCGCTGCTCCAGGCGGGCGACGTCGCGCCGCGCGGCCTCGACCTCGCGGGCGAGCGCGACGCTTTCGGGAATTTCCTCCTCCTCGTCCTTCTGCCCGACGAAGCGGCCGAAGAGGCGGCTCAGGCGCCGCGACAGGCTGTCCATGATGAGGAAGAAGGACGGGACGACGACGAGGCTGAGCACCGTCGAGACGATGATGCCGCCGATGACGGCGATCGCCATCGGCGCGCGGAACGAGCCGCCTTCGCCGACGCCGAGGGCGGAAGGCAGCATGCCCGCCGACATCGCGACCGAGGTCATGACGATCGGCCGCGCCCGCTTGCGGCAGGCGTCGATCACCGCGTCGAGCCGCGGGATGCCCTGGCTCATCCGCTCGATGGCGAAGTCGACGAGCAGGATCGCGTTCTTCGTGACGATGCCCATCAGCATCAGGATGCCGATCAGCACGGGCATGGAGACCGGATCGCCGGTGACGATCAGTGCCGCCGCGACGCCGCCGATCGCGAGCGGCAGCGAGAGCAGGATCGTGAAGGGCTGGACGACGTCCTTGAAGAGCAGGACGAGGACGGCGAGCACCAGCATCAGGCCGAGGAGCATCGCGCTGCCAAAGCTCTGCGTCAGCTCCTTCTGAACCTCCGCGTCGCCCGTCTCCGCGATGCGGACGTCGGAGGGAAGCCCCGCCTCGGCGGCCGCCTGCCTGAAGCGCGCCGTCGCCGTGTCGAGGGCGACGCCCGCCGGCAGGTTCGCGCCGATCGTCACGCGCCGCTCGCGGTCGTAGCGGTCGATGGCGCCGGGCCCTTGGCCGATCGTCACGTCGGCGACGGACGAGAGCGGCTCGGTGGTGCCGGCCGCCGTCGGCACGCGGATGTCCCTGATCCTGTCGATGTCCTTGCGCACCGCCGGCGCGATCGTCACCCGCACCGGCACCAGCCGGTCGTCGACGGAGAGCTTGGCAAGCGCTGCGTCGGCATCGCCGATCGTCGCCACGCGCACCGTCTGGGCGATCGACTGGGTCGTCACCCCGAGGCGGGCGGCGTCGGCCGGACGCGGCCTGATGTGGATTTCCGGCCGCGGCAGCGCCCCTTGCACGTTGACGTCGGAGAGCAGCGGATCATGGCTGAGGCGGGCCTCGAGCTTGGCAGC
>JBQCEN010000242.1:0-4557 GCA_051960215.1 Pararhizobium sp. | reverse complement strand
GGCCGAGGCGCGGCCCGAGAGCATCCGGTGCCTGTCCGCCCATTCCGAGACGGTCAGGTCCGGGTCGGGCCGCAGCCCGCTGCCCCAGGCGCGCAGGATCTCGCCCGCGCCGTCGAAGTAGGTCAGGCCGCTAGGATCATCGCCACGCTCATCGGAAGTCGGGCCGGACCTCGGCGAGTTCGTCGAGGTGGGCGCGTACATGTTTCTCCAGGACCTTCTGCATCGCGGCTGGCTCCACGGTGATCTGCTGGCCCGTCGCGTCGCTGCACGAGGCCGAGAGCTCGGCCGCCATCAGCGCCGCCGCGCGCGCGGGCCAGTTCACCCAGGCGTCCCGTTCCTCCCGCGCCAGCCGGAACACTAGCGCCAGCGCGCGGGCCCGCTCGATCAACTCCCCCTTCAGCTTCTGGAGCCGGATCCGCCGCTCCTGCGCCTTAAGCACCTCGTTCGCGGTCTTCGCCTGCAAGAAGGTCGTGCCACCGCCAACGGCGGGCACCGCCAGACCCTGTTCGCGGAGCGTGTCGCCAACAGCGGCCACGGCCGCCTCAGGGACGGGTTTAAGCTTCGGCGCGGGCGGTTTCCGCGTCTTCGACGGGTCCGTCGTCTCGGCACGTCGGGCATCGCTGGCGGCCGCGTTGATGCTGCCGTCCGGATAGAGGACCAGGCGCTCGCCGGCCTTCGCCTTCTGGATCGCACCGCGCGACAGCCCGACATGCGCGGCGTACTGGCGCTCGCTCATGCCCTGCATCGACGGCTCCGATTATCATTCAAATTCATGCGCTTATCGAGTTGATAAGCGTGGCGGAGAGAGCGAACGTCCTGTCAGAAGGACGATGCAACTCACCACGGAGCCACCACGATGATCAGCCGCCTGAACCCGATCACCACCCCGTGCCGCGAACTCCGCGCCGAGAAGGCGCGCCGGAACAACGAAGCCGCGCTCGCGGCCTTCATCGGCAAGAAGGCCGAGATCGACGAGATGCTCGCCCGCCTGCAGGCGCTCAGCGACGACCATTTCAACTGCGCCCCCGACGAGGCGGGCTGGGCCATGGTCGGCACCCTCGAACACTACGCCAGCCTCCTGAAGCGCATCACCGACAGCGCCTTCGGCGAGGGCGAGCACGCCCGCTGATCTCCGGCACTGCCGGAACTCCCGCCGCGCGCCCTGCGCGGCTCGGGGTCGTAGAAGGCGCCGCATTTCGCGGGCCCGAACACGGAGACCCCAGATGACCAAGCTTTCCGACACCCAGCTCGTGATCCTCAGCGCCGCCGCGCAGCGCGAGGACCGCAATGTTCTGCCGCTTCCTGGCTCCCTTCGCGGCGGCGCCGCCGCCAAGGTGGTCGGCGCACTCCTCTCCCGCGGACTGATCGCCGAGACGACGACGGACAGTCAGACCAAGGCCGATGCCGCCCTCAACCGCATCTGGCGCAATGACGAGGACGGGCGGGCCATCCTCCTGGACATCACGGACGCAGGACTCGCCGCCATTGGCGTCGAGCCGGAAGGCGGCGACAGCGCGCCCAAGGCCGCTGACGAGGCGCCGAGTGCGGAGGCCTCGCAGGACACCCCTACCGAGCCCGCAGCCGCGCCCAAGGCGCGCACGCCGCGCGAGGGCACGAAGCAGGCGACGCTGATCGCCATGCTGCGCGCGCCGGACGGCGCGACCATCGAAGAGATCATGGCCGCGACGGGCTGGCAGTCGCACACGGTGCGCGGCGCGATGGCCGGGGCGCTGAAGAAGAAACTCGGGCTCGAGGTGACCTCGGAGAAGGTCGAGAACCGGGGGCGCGTGTACAAACTCCCTGCAGCCTGACGCACCAGACCCCAACAAGTTGCTGACCGCCGGGGCGGCGGTCGATCATTTGGCGCTCCGCATCCGGATCGTCTCGAACACCCGCCGCAGGGCGAAGGATCGTGCGATGCTCACCACGGTGAACACCGCGCCCATCTTCAGGTTCTCCGCCAGCGTCGTGTGCAGCCCGAAGACCGGGAAGATCAGGATCTGCGTCACGACCGCGACTCCGTAGCCGACGACCACGTTGGCAACGGACTCGACCAGCGACATGAGGAGGGACTGCTTCATGCGGCGGTCTTACGCTTGCGCGCGGGTTCGGGGGCGGCATCTGGGTCCGGCGTATCGGCCCGGGCCTCGGCATCGTCGCCCAGCCGCTCGGTCCTCACCTGCGCGAAGGTACGGCCGTCGCCATCGAGGATCGCGTCGCGGCCGGTCTCGGCCTGCCAGCGCTCCACGGCCACATCGACATAGGCGGGGCTGATCTCCATCGCGAAGACGCGGCGGCCATTGGCCTCGCCCGCCATGATCTGCGAACCGGAGCCCGAGAACGGCTCGTAACAGAGCCCGCCTCGGGCGACGTGTTGGCGCATCGGGATGCCAAACGCGTCGAGAGGCTTCGGGGTTGGGTGGTCGGGGCGCTCGTCCTTGGCGAAGGACGGCATCTCCCATGTCGAGGGCAGCGTCTGATCGGCCACCTTCGGCGGGCGGTTCGGGCGACGCCAGCCCATGAAGCAGGGCTCGTGCTTCCAGAGGTAGTGGGATCGGGTGAGAACCCCGCGGTCCTTCACCCAGATGATCTGCTGGTGAACGAAGGCGCCCGCCTTCTCCCAGCATGCTTCCAGCATCGCCTGGCGGCGCGAGGCGTGCCAGCAGTACCAGGCGGCGTCCTCGGCGATGGCCTCGGCCACGGCTGCAGTGATGAAGCCGTCGTAGAGTTCGGCCCCCTGCGAACTGTCGTCCCAGGTCGTGCCGTAGGACGCGGACCAGTCCTTGTTCCGGGTCGGGTGGTTCGAGCCGTCGTAGTCCACGAGATACGGCGGGTCGGTCGCGAACAGGATCGCCCGCTCGCCGTTCATCAGGCGGCGCACGTCGGTCGCGCTGGTGCTGTCACCGCAGAGCAGACGGTGATCGCCAAGGATCCACAGATCGCCCGTTCGCGACGCCGGGTTGCGCGGCGGTTCGGGGATGGTCACCGGCGGCACGGAACCCCCGGCGCCACCTTCTTCTCCGTCGTCTTCCGCGACGTAGGCCAGCAGCTTGTCGAGTTCGCCATCGGAAAAGCCGACCAGCGACAGGTCGAAATCCTCGGCCAGCAGGTCGTTCAGTTCCGCCGACAGCAGCGCCTCGTCCCAGGTGCCAAGCTCGGTCAGCTTGTTGTCCGCGATCCGGTAGGCCCGGCGCTGCGCCTCGGTCAGATGGCCCAGCACGATCACCGGCGCTTTGGTCAACCCGAGCTGCGTCGCCGCCAGCACCCGGCCATGGCCCGCGATCAGTTCGCCGTCTTCGGCCACGAGGCAGGGCGCGGTCCAGCCGAACTCGGCCATGCTGGCGGCGATCTTCGCGACCTGATCCGCGCCATGCGCCTTCGCGTTCTTCGCGTAGGGTTGCAGGCGCGACAGCGGCCATGTCTCGATCGCGTCCGGGGCGAAGCTCAGCGTCATGGTGGGCAAGGTTCCTGGGTCAGGTGGATGCCGGTGGCTTCCGGACTCCGGATGCCGGGCCGGACTCCACGCGGGGTCCAGCGGCCACCAGCGGTGTCCGGTCGGAAGGCCAGCGTTCATTGGTGTTTGCGCGGGGCGCGCGCGGCTCCGGCTTCCGGGTGGCTTCCCAGAAATCCGGCCCTGTCGCTGGCGATGTCCCGCGCTTCGCCCGCCAGCATACGAATATCGCCAGGAAGGACCCGTGAACTCGTCTTGAACCGGTCGGGATCCTGGCGCGCGCGCCTCCCGCGAGGATAGCTGAATACCTAGTCTGATCCGCTGTTTATGTCCGTTCGAAAACTGTCCGGCGGACACTTTCCTCGCCACTGCTCACCGTCGCGCCGCGCTAGCCAGTTCGATCACCTTGCGCTTCGAGTAGCTGCGATTGAGCCGCCGACCATTGAGCCGGAACGCAATGACGCACAGCGCATAGAGCCAGCGCTCGTGAGCCGCCGACCGCTGCAGACCTACCGTCCAGCAGATCGTTTTCCAACGCTCGCCCTGCGCACGCAGCCAGATGATCTTGCCGTCGACGGGGTCGAGCCCCACCGTCCAGGTGAGCGTTTCCTCCATCCGGCTGATCGCGGCAGGCGACGGCAGGATACGCATCGGCCTCGGCTGCTGTCCGACCTTGTCGGCAAAGTCATGGACGACCTCCGGCCATGTGCTGAAGTATCCCTGCCGCCGCGATTCGGGCAGTCGCTTGAGCACGTAAGCGGCTTCCGCCAGACGTTCCTCGACGAGGCTCGGTGTCCACTCGGTCATCTGCGCGCCTCCTTCGCCTGATGGCGATCGCCATAGAGCTTGTCGCCGAGTTGCCGGATCAGTTCACGTTCGGGCCAGGTCAGCCGGTCATCATCGAGCGACACCGCGAGGACGCGCTGCTCCCGCCAGCCCTCGCGCTTGACCTCTTCCGGGCTGCGGCGCTGTCCGCCATAACCTCGTGGCGCCCACCTCACAGCACACCTCCCCAGGTTTCCATGGCCCAGAGCAGGATCGCGATGGCATCGGCCTCATTGTCGTCGGCAGGTCGGAACCCGCGCTGGCGCACTGCTGCAAGCACG
>JBQCEN010000241.1:0-13174 GCA_051960215.1 Pararhizobium sp. | reverse complement strand
GGCGCCGCGCACGATCTCCGGGCTGTTGCGCCCTTCCTCCGGCAGCATCATCGTGAGCGGGACGATCCCGCCGAGGATGAGCGCCGCGATGAGGGTGGCTCTCGGGGCAATGTCGGCGCGGTCGAGATAGAGCTGCGCCGTGTCCTTCTGATCGCCGTACCAGATGATGAGGTACTGCATGTAGTCCATGTAGATGGTGCCGAGGATGCAGGCGATGAGGAGCCCCGCCACGTCCTTCGACGGCTTGCCGGACGGCAGCGGCCCGAAGAGGGCGCCAAGCGCCAGCGCCGTCATGAAGAACAGGATCGAGACGTGGGCGCCGAAGACCGAGGAGGTGAGCTTCGGCTGCAAAGCGAGGATCCAGTCGTAGGAGAGGAGCGTGACGATGACGATGTGGAACACGAGCCCCGCGCCGGCGGCGATCTGCCCGGTGCTGCCGGGAAGCGGCAGCAGCACATAGGCGATGACGCTCCAGCCGACGAAGGCGATCACCAGCCGGATGATGACGCTCCAGTCGTTGAGGTAGATGGCCCCGACGCTTGCGTCTTCCGCCCCCTTGGCCGCCCAGGGAAAAATCTCCGGCAGGAAGAAGAGCAGCGGGATGAAGGCAAGCCCGACGAACGGGATCGCACGGGCGAGCGGCGTCAGGAAGGGCGCCAGCGTCTCGATCCAGACGCCGCCGGTGAGCCGGCCCGTCATCAGCAGCGTCAGCGCGCCGGCCGATGCACTCATCACCAGGATCAGCGCGAAGAGCCAGGCAGCGGCCGTCGGCCGGGGAGCCAGGATCACCGCGACGATGACGGCGATCATGCCGATCACGACGGCGGCGAGCCCAAGGACGGTGGAGCGTCGGCGCGTCATGGCAGCTTCACTCCCGTCTCCTGCGCGACCTGCGTGGTGGCGTGCTGCGACAGTTGCAGCGCGCGGATATAGGCGATGATCGCCCAGCGGTCGCGCGGCGAGACGCGGGCGGCATAGGAGTACATGACGCCATAGCCGTTGGTGATCACGTCGTAGAAGTGGCTGGCCGGCGCGTTGCGCAGGCGCGCCGAGTGGTAGGACGGCGGGTGCGGAAAGCCGCGCTTGACGATGATGCCGTTGCCGTAGCCGGCGAGCCCGTGACAGGGCGCGCAGTAGATGTCGAACTGCTGGTGGCCGCGCTCGACCAGCGCCGGGCTCACCTTCGGCGGCTTGGCCTCGGCCTGCCGATAGGCCTCGCTCGACTGCCGGACGGTGCCGACCGGCGGCAGGCGGGCGCTCGAATCGTCGGCGAAGGCGGAGGCGGGCTCATAGGTGTCGTAGCGCGGCTGGTCGGTCATCGACTGCCCGCAGGCGGCGACGGAGACGAAGATCAGAACGACGGCTGCGATGCGCCAGGCGATCATAGTTCCACCTCGCGGATCGACGTCGCGCCGAGTTCGCTCATGCGCTCGTCGAGGCGGGCCCGCCGGCGCTTCTTCTCCGGGGGCACGAGGGCGAGGATGAAGCGGTCGTTGCTCGACCGGCCGAAGCCCTCGATCTCGAAGATCGGATGGTAGAGGCGCGGCAGGCCGGTGACGAGGAAGAGGCCGAGGAGGCCGGCGATGCCGGCCATGAGGACCGAGAATTCGAAGGGAAAGAGGATGAAGGTCGGCCAGCTGTTGTGCGGCCGGGCGCCGACGTCGAAGGGATAGGCGATGGTCGCGCTGAACAGCTGGAGGCCATAGGAGACGGCCGCCGCACCGAGCCCGCCGACGAGCATCCAGAGGCGCACCCGCTTTGCGCCGCCCTTGCCGGCGATCATCGCGCCGAGCCCCTCGATCGGGAAGGGCGTGAAGGCGTCGATGATCTCGATCCTCTCGTCGCCGACGGCATGGACGGCCGCCCTGAGCCCGTCGGCGCTCGCGAATTCCACGAACAGCGCGCGGGTCATCACGGGCGCTCCTGGTCGGCGAGCTGGCGAACCTCGTGCATCGAGACCGCCGGAAAGACCCTGACGAACAGGAGGTACATCGTGGCGAAGAAGCCGAGCGAGCCGAAGAGCACGAGCCAGTCCCACAGCGTCGGGATGAAGATGTGCCACATCGAGGGCTCGTAGGCGCGAGCCAGCGTGTTCCAGACGATCAGGATACGTTCCAGCCACATGCCGATGTTGATGAGGATGCCGATGAAGACGACGGCGACGACGCTCTTGCGCACGGCCGGGACCCAGAAGGCCTGGGCGGCGAAGCAATTGCAGAAGATCATGATCCAGTAGAGCCAGCTGTAGGTGCCGGTGAACTCATAGGTGAGGAACTCGCGGTCGGCGTCGCGGCCGCTGTACCAGCCTGAGAACCATTCGCTCGCATAGGAGAGGAACATGACGATCGCGGCGAAGAGCATGACCTTCGCCATGACGTCGAAATGGCGGATCGTGATCACGGCCTCGAGGCGCAGCCCCCAGCGGACGAAAGCGGCGAGCAGCACGACCATCGCGAAGCCGGAATACATGGCGCCGACGACGAAGTAGGGCGGGAAGATCGGTTCCTGCCAGCCGGGCATCAGGCTCGCGGCGAAATCGAGGCCGACGATCGAGTGCACCGAGCAGACGAGCGGCGTCGCGAGCGCGGCCATCGTGAAGTAGTAGGTCTCGTAGACGTGCCAGTGGCGGGCCGAGTTGCGCCAGCCGAGCGCCAGGATGCCGTAGAAGACCTGCTTGCCGCGGGTCGAGGCGCGGTCGCGCAGCGTCGCGAGATCTGGGATGAGCCCGGTGTACCAGAAGATGATCGAGAACAGCAGGTAGCTGAGGATCGCCCAGAAGTCCCAGATCAGGGCGCTGCGCCACTGCGGCCAGAGCGACTGGACGTTGGGATAGGGGAAGAGCCAGTAGAAGTAGAGCGGCCGGCCCATATGCATGATCGGCATGATGCCGGCGATCGCCACGGCCATCAGCGTCATCGCTTCGGCGAAGCGGTTGATCGCCGCCCGCCATTTCTGGTGGGTCAGGAGCAGCATCGACGAGATCAGCGTGCCGGCGTTGCCGATGCCGATCCACCAGACGTAGTTGGCGATCGGGTAGCCCCAGACGACGGTCGAGTTGTTGCCGAAGATGCCGATGCCCTTGGTGAAGAGATAGACGGCGGAGCCAAAGAAGATGAGGGTGAAGATCATCGAGACGCCGAAGGCGATCCACCAGCGCCGCCAGCTCGTCTTGTCGAGAAGCGGGCCGGAGACGAGCGTGTTGATCGCCTCATTGCTGTCGACATAGAGCAGCGCCTCGCGACCCTTCTCGCGATCGTGCGCCGGGAGTGTTCCGCCTGTCGCCGCCGCCATCGTCATGACTGACCCTTCTCGAGATCGGGGTTGGGATTGCGCAGGCGCGCGAGGTAGGTCGTCCGCGGCGCCGTTCCGAGTTCCTCCAGAAGCGAGAAGTGGCGCGGGTCGAGGCGCAGCTTGCTGACGTTCGATCCGAGGTCCTCGAGGTTGCCGAAGGTGATCGCCCGCGTCGGGCAGGCGTCCTGGCAGGCGGTCGTCACGCCGCCGTCGGGGATGCGGACGTCGGTCTTCTCCGCGTTGATGCGGGCGCGGCTGATGCGCTGCACGCAGTAGGTGCATTTCTCCATGACGCCGCGGGCGCGCACGGTGACGTCGGGGTTCTTCTCCGCCGCCATCGGCGGCTCGCCGAGGTTCTTGTATTCCTGCCCGGAGCCATAGGCGAACCAGTTGAAGCGGCGCACCTTGTAGGGGCAGTTCGACTGGCAGAAGCGCGTGCCGACGCAGCGGTTGTAGACCTGGTTGTTGAGGCCCTCGATGTCGTGGACGGAGGCTTCGACGGGGCAGACAGGCTCGCAGGGCGCCTTCTCGCACTGCATGCACGGCACCGGCTCGAAGCCCGGGATGGAGGTTGGCCCTTCCTCGGTCTCGTAGCGGTCGATCCTCAGCCAGTGCATGATGCGGTGGTTCCCGACCTCCTCCGGCCCGACGACCGGGATGTTGTTCTCGACCTGGCAGGCAAGCACGCAGGCGTTGCAGCCGATGCAGGCGGCCGTGTCGATGACCATCGCCCAGGCGTAGCCGTCGCTCGGGTGGTGCGGGTGGTTGAAATGCTGGCCGGAATCCTTGCGCGCCGCGGTGTTCAGCTCGAAATCTGTCGCTTCCGTGACCCGCGGAAGAAGGCTCGCCTTCTCGCCTTCGAGCTTGAAGTGCCCCTGTGTCGAAGGGACGGGATCGCGGCGGCCGGTCGCCTTCACCGTCACGGCGGGAATCGTCGTGACGACGGCGCGCGGGCTGAGGGCGCGGGCATTGTAGCCGAGCCCGGTGCCGATCGAACCGCCGCGCGTGCGGCCGTAGCCGAGTGTCAGCCCGACGATGCCGTCGGCCTGGCCCTTGTCGACATGGGCGGGGCCTTCGATGTGCCCTTCCACCGACTCCACCGCGACGACGTCGCCGCTCTTCACCTTCAGGCGGCGGGCGTCCCCGGGCGACAGCGTGACGATGTTGCTCCAGGTCGTCTTGGTGATCGGCTTCGGGCACTCCTGCAGCCATGCGTTGTTGGCGAAGCGGCCGTCGTAGATCGTCGGATCCGGCCGGATCACGGCCGTGAAGGCGCCCTTGGCCGCCGGCGATTGGGCCGAGGGGGGAGAGGGTTCGGGCGCCGGCGGGGCGGTGTCGGCGGGAGCGCCGGGCCCGCCGCGCGTGGCGGGGACGACACCGGAGAGCAGCGCCTCGCGCCACCAGCCTTCGAAGTCGCTGCCGCCGTGCCGCTGCTGCCACGTCGCACGGACGATCTCGTAGTCCGACGGCGCAGCGTCCGAGAGCATCAGCGCGACGATCGCGCTCGCCGTCCGCGTCTCGTAGAGCGGACGGATCAGCGGCTGGACGATGGAGATCGTGCCGTCGGTCGCGGCGAGGTCGGACCAGCTCTCGAGCAGATGGGAAAGCGGCAGGTGCCAGCCGCAGGCCTCGGCCGTCTCGTCGACATGCGTGCCTGCATGGAAGGAGAAGTCCGTGTGGCTGATCGCCCATTTCAGCCGGTCGTCCGGGAAGTCGTGGACAGGATTGCAGTCGAGGCAGACGAGGTCGCTGACGCGGCCGTCGTCAAGCGCGCTCCAGAAATCCGAAAGCGGCGCCGTCTGCGGCGCACCGGAGGGCGCGGGCGAGGGATCGAAGGTGACGCCGAGGCGGTCGTTCAGCCGCTCCACCCGTTCGCGGGTCTTCTGCGGCAGCGTTTCGCCCGCAAGGATGATCGCCTTCCGGCCCGAGCCCGTCATGTCCTTGACGATCGCATCGAGGAGGCGGTGGCGATCCTCCGGCATCTCCGGCGGCGTCGGGCTGTTGTTCTCGATGCGGCCGGCGAGAGCTTCGGCGAAAGCGTTCAGGTCCTTCGGCGCCAGGGACAGGCGATGGTCGGCATTGGCGCCGGTCAGCGTGCGCGATGTCTCCAGCACGTAGAGGCGCGAGACCGGCCGCTCGGCCTTCGGCCTGCGCCGCGCGATGAAGGCGCGACTGTTGACGATCTGGTCGGGGCCGGGACCGAGCGGATCGGCATCGAGCGAGACGATGACGTCCGCCTCCTGCAGCTTCGGCCGGCGGCGCGCACTGGCTCCGGACAGGTCGCCGTCGACCGGGTCGTAGGTGTGCCACGCCGCCTTCGGATAAGCCTGCTTGAGCGCGGCGACCTGCCGGAGCAGTGTCGGAGAGGTGATGCGGCCGGTGACGATATGCAGGCCATCGCCCTTGCGGCCCTTCAGTGACTCCATGCGCGGACGCATCGCCGTCAGGAACGTCACCCAGGTCTCCACCGGCTGCGGTCCCTTCACCGTGCTGGAGCGGTCCGGATCGTAGAGGGAGAGGATCTCCGATTCTGCGAAGACGTCGGTCGAGCCGAGGCTCGTCGGGTGGCGCGGATTGCCGCTTACCTTCAGGGGGCGGCCGTCGATGGCCTTGACGAGGACGCCGCGCGCATAACCGGCGAGCGGCAGGGCCGTTGCATAATGTTCCGGCTCGCCTGGAACCAGCCAGTCCGGCATGTCCACGTAAGGGACGATCTCGTTGTTCGGCCGCGAGCAGCCGGCGAGCGTCAGTGCCAGGCCCGAGGCCAGGAACTTGAGCGCGTCCCTCCGCTTCAGTTCGAGCGGGCTCGTCGGGGCCGGCCGCTCGCGTCGGGCGGCGCCGGGGCGGATAGTCCTTACCGGTGACATATGTAGCAGTTCGTCATGTTTTCGGTGTTGATGAGGTAGTGGTGGAGCAGCGCCTTGGCGCGCTCCGGCGAGTTGTGGGGATCGGGCACGCTCGGATCGAAGATGTCCTTGGCCGGCCGCAGGTGCACGCCGGGATTGCGATGGCAGCTCAGGCACCAGCCCATCGTCAGCGGCGTCTTCTTCTCGGTCAGCGGTTGTGTCCGCATATCGCCGTGGCAGGAGGTGCAGCCGACGCCGTTCTTGATATGCACGCTGTGGTCGAAATAGACGTAGTCCGGCAGCTTGTAGACGCGGTTCCAGTGCAGCGGCTTGTTCTCCGCGAGGCTCTGGCGGACCGGCGCAAGCACCTTGGCGTTCGTCCAGAGCTGCGAATGGCAGGTCATGCAGGTCGACGTCGGCGGAATGCCCGCGAAGGACGCCTTGTCGACGCTCGTATGGCAGTAGCGGCAATCGAGACCGAGGGCGCCGACATGGTGCTTGTGGCTGAAGGGAACGGGCTGTTCGGGCGTCCAGTGGACGCCGGTGCCATAGGCGCCGGCCATCATCTGGTAGCCGAAGCCGAGCACGAGGACGATGACGAGGGGGATCGAGGCCAGCCACAGGCGAATATACGTGTTCGCGCGTGGTGGAAAAATCTGAGACATGTCCCTCCGCTCTGCCGGCCGTTGCGGCCGGCATCCCCGTCATCGTCGGCGACCCCGTCCGGGCTCGCCTTGGGCTGGCAACTCATGCCGCCAAACTCGCCACGCCGGATTTGGTTTCCTGTCCCTGCCGGCACCAATTGCCCGGTGACCGATTCGAGCCACGACAAGCCGGCCGCGGAGTCGCCGCAATTCGGGCCGGCGCGATGCCCGGCCCTGGAGGCGCCGAGGTGCCGGAAAAGCCCGTTCGGCCGGTCATGTCGTTGGAATCCCAAACTTTCCGAACGTTCAGAGGCGGAGCATCTCCGCGGGCGAACCCGGCGTGACATCGGTCGGAAAGAGTCGATCTGCGGCGGCATTCGATGCGCTGTTGCGTCGCAGCGGCTTGCCCGCCGTCGGAGCGAACGCCGCGCGCCCGCTTCCGCTTCTTCCGCCTTTCCATCTGTCCCGCAGGCCGAAGGAACTAGCTATCGGTCCGTTTGCCTAGGCCGCCTGCCTTTGTTGGCGGGTTTGTGGGGCAGGACGATTCACGCGAACGTCATGCCGATGCCCGGGAGGAGACGCGCGACCGTGATTCTCGGTGCATCCGGAGCCCGTCGCCCACGAAGCCCCCCAGCCCCGGCGACGGGCTTTGCTTGTCCGCTGCCAAGAGGCGAAGGATTTGGTCGGCTGGAGGATGGTCTGGGGGGTAGGGGGAGCGGACGCCGCGAACCGGCGTCCGGAAACTCGTCAGGGACGTGTCAGTCGCCGCGGGCGCCCTTCGGCTTCTTCGTAGCGGCGGTCCGGCCTCTCGTCTTAGCGGGCTGGGCGCCGGGCGGGCTTCCGGCTTCCGGTGTCGCGCCAGGCGGAACGGTGCTTTCGCCGCCGCTCCCGGACGTGCTTCCGGCGCCCGCGCTCGTGCCGCTTCCCGTGGCCGCGCCTGCGGCGCTGCCGGCACCGCCCTCAGGCGCTTCGCCCTCCGCGGCGATCTCTTCCGCCGCCTGCTCCCAATGGCGGTGTTCCAGTCCATGGGGGCGACCCTCGCGCTCCCAGATTTCGTAGGCGCGCTTTCTGATCCGTTCGTCCCTGTCGCTCATCTGGCTGTCTCCTTCCGTGGCCGATAGAAGAACACGCTGGAGCGGAGCGGAGTTCCGGCACCGTCCAGCGTGACCCGCCGCCCCGCGGGCGGCCGCCAATCAGGCCGGCAGATCATCATTGCCGCGTCGGTCTGTCCTGTAAACGCGTCAATCGGAGGCGGCCTTGCCGATCTCGATCGAGGCGGTGCGGCCGGCGACGAGCCGGATGTCCGGCTTGCCGTCGAAGGCGATGCGCACCGGCACGCGCTGCGCCAGCCTCACCCATGTGAAGCTCGGGTTGACATCCGGAAGGAGCTGCGACGTCGTCGTCAGGTCGCGGTCGCTGATCGCCGCCGAGATGCCGGTCACGTGGCCTTTGAGCACGGCGTCGCGGCCCATCAGCTTGATCTTCGCGGGATCGCCGACATGGATGTTGGAAAGCTTCGTCTCCTCGAAATAGCCGACGACGTAGAAGGAATCGCTGTCGACGAGGGCAAGGACGGGCGAGCCGGCGGTGACGTAGTCGCCCGGCCGCAGGGTGAGGTTCGTCACGATGCCGTTGACGGGCGCGCGGACGGTCGTGCGGGCGAGGTTGAGCTTGTCGAGGTCGACCGCCGCCTTCGCCTGGTTATAGGCGGCTTCGGCCGTCAGCGCCTTGGTCTGCGCCTGCTCGCGCTCCTGGACCGAGGCCGTCGCGCCGAGCGCCGCGTAGCGCTTGGCGTCGCGCTCCGCCTGGTCGCGGGTCGCCTCGGCGTTCTTCAGCGCCGCCTGGTCCTGTTCGAGGGCGATCTGGTAGCGGGCCGGATCGATCTTGAAGAGGACGTCGCCCTTCCCGACGGTCTGGTTGTCCTTGACGGGCACGCCGATGACGCGTCCCGCCACGTCGGCTGCGACCGCGACGACGTCGGCCCGCACGCGCCCGTCGCGGGTTCGCGGCGCCTCCTCGTAATAGATCCAGATGTTCCAGGCGACGACCGCCGCAATGGCGACGAGCACCAGGGTAACGACAATTCTGCCGACCGTTTTCATTTCGTCCGTTCAGTTTTCTAAAGGAATGAAAGTACCGGGAGGGCGCGGCTCCCCGCGCCTTCGAAAAGCAGGAACACGACGCCGAGGACGATTGTGAAGAGCGCCAGGTCGAACAGCGACCGGTGCCAGACGAGCAGGTAGAAACCGACCGCCACCAGCCCCCGCCGCAGAAGCATCGTCGCGGCCGCCGCGATGAGCGCGAAGACGAGGAGGGACGGGACGAAGATCCCGTATATGTCGATTTCCTGGATCATTCTGCGGCCATCGGCATCGGCATGATCGCCTCGCTCTCGGGCGGCGGCGGGCTGTAGGGTTCGGCGTTCGGGAAAAGCGCGCGGCGCACGCCGGCGATCGTCAAGACGATGCGCGCCTTGTGCGGGGTCTGTTCCTGCGCGCTCGCCTCCGAAAGCGCGTGGTCGATGACGGGCAGCAGGTCCGCCTCCGCCACCGGCTGCTTCTCCCGGAGCGCCCGATAGTGCCCGGCGACGCCGGCAAGCAGGTCGGACACGGCGTCGGCAGCAGGCTTCTGCAGCTCGCCGCGGTGGCGCTGCAATTCGATGAGGTTGAGGCCGAGACGCAGGTCCGACAGCGCATCGTGCGTGGCAAGGCTGCTCGCTGCGTCGAGCGTCGCCAGCCGCGGCACGAGGAGCGCGATGCGGTCGAGCATCCGGCCGGTGAAGTGCCGGACCTCCCGGTCGCTCGCTTTCGCCGATGCGATGTTCTCGATATCCCGCCAGCCCGCCTTGGCGATCCGGCGGACGGAGAACTCGGCGCTCGCCGTCTTGACGATGCCGGTGACCACCAGGACGATCGTCACGCCGGTCAGCGTGCCGACCATGCCGTTGACGTAGGAACTGAAGTTCGACGGGTCCATCGGCGTGCTCGTCAGCTGCATCATGGCGACCGGCATCAGGGCGACCATGAAGGTCGCGGGATTGCTCGCCAGCAGGCCGAGCGGGATCAGGGCCGGCGCGAAGAGGAGCACGAGGACCGGGAAACTGTCGGCCATCGGCATCAGGACGAAGAGGTAGAGCGTGTCGAGGACCGTCGCGAAGACGAGCACCTTGATCAGCATCCTCAGCATCGGCATCGGGTCGTCCATCGCGCCGAAGAAGAGCGACATCAGGAGCGCCATCAGCGCGGCGCTCGAGCCCTGCGGCCAGCCCGTCATGTACCAGAAGGCTGCCGCGACGAAGAACGAAAGCAGCGAGGCGGCGAGCGCCCACGCCGTCATCCAGGGGTCATTGTGACTGCCGGAGATGCGATGACGTCCGAGGCTCCTCAGCCGCCGGCTCACCGGCCTCTCCGGCGCCTTGACCTGTTCCCAGACCATGGCGCACTCGCCCCACAGGTTCAGCATCTCGCGCATCCGGTCGACGAGGCTGACGAGCAGGATCTGGTGCCAGTCGGACGTCGCGTCGGAGCGGGGGGCGATGGCGTTGACCGTCCGTTTCAGTTCGGGCAGCGCTTCCGGCGCGGCGCCATCGGCGAGCCAGCCGTCGAACCGGCCGATCGCGCGCTCCACGTCGTCAGGCAACGGCCGACCGTCGCGGCGCAGCTCCGAGAGCCGGTCCTCCATCGATGAGAAGACGGGCATCAGAAGCAGCATGCGCTGCAGGAGGAGGTCGATCCAGCGGGCGCGCGTGCGGTTTTCCGGCTTCTCGAAGCTCAGGTGGAGCGCCATGGTGGCGATCTGCTGCGCGTCGGCGGCGAGCTTGCGCCGGTCCTGTGACGTCTGGTTCGTCCGCCCCGCGAGGACCGCGGACGCCCAGGTCCGCGCATCCGCGAACCAGGTGCGGATCTGGGTGCCGACCACGGGACCGATGCGGCGCGGAAGGAAGATGCTGTCGACAAAGAGGGCGCAGAGGATGCCGAGCGTGATCTCCTCCGTCCGCGCCACGGCGGTGGCGAAGACGGCGGGTGCGGCGCTCGACGGCCAGCCGACGAGGAGCGCGGTCATGCCGCCGAGGAGGAACATGTAGTTGCGCGGGCTGCGCTCGCTGATCGCGAAATAGCCGCAGAAGCAGAACCACAGCACCAGGCCGGCGATCATCGGCAGCTGTGCCGCGCCGAAGAGGCCGCCGAGCGCAATGCCGACGGCGGCGCCCATGAGGGTGCCGACGATCCGGAACGTCGCCTTGGAGCGGATCGCGCCGGCGTAAGGCTGCGAAACGACGTAGACCGTCGTCAGCGCCCAATACGGATTGCTGAGATCGGCGGCGAACGCGATGTAGAGGGCCAGCATCGCCGCCGCGAAGGCCTTCAGGGAAAAGACGATCTGCCAGGGAGCCGGACGTGTCACGATCGAACCTGTGCGGGCGGCCGCCACCGCTCCTTACGAAAACACCCGGGCCGCCGACGGCATTCCGGCGACCCTGAGAGCCGAAGCCCCGAGCGGCGGCTGGGTTCCACCAATCCTTTGATTGCGCGCGGAAGCGACCCTCCGCGTCTGGTCATCTACATAGAGTGCCAGCCTATAATAAGCAAGGTTACGATTTTTCTATGGGCACGGCGGCGGCTCGACCGGTTCGTGCGCTGCTGCCGCCGTCGTGAAAAATCTGCATCGGACCATGTATCCGCGCCGTCCGCCCGTGCTATGCCGCGCGAAGCGGCGAGGCGGTGAGCGCAGGGGGCTTCGAAAGACGGAATGGCATCTCTTTTCGACTTGAGCGGTCGCGTCGCGCTCGTCACCGGATCAAGCCAGGGAATCGGACGGGCGCTGGCGGCGGGACTGGCGGATCATGGCGCGACCGTCGTCCTCAACGGCCGGACGGCGGCCACCGTCGAGACCGCGGTTGCCGAGCTGGCGGCGGCGGGCGGGCAGGCGCACGCCGCCGTCTTCGACGTCACCGACAGCGCCGCGGTCGCCGCCGGCGTCAGGGCCGCGGAAGAGGCGGTCGGGCCGATCGACATCCTCGTCAACAATGCCGGCATGCAGTACCGCACGCCGCTCGAAGATTTCCCGGCGGAGAAGTGGCGGCAGCTCCTCGAGACGAACGTCTCCAGCGTCTTTTATGTAAGCCAGGCCGTCGCCCGCGGCATGATCGCGCGCGGCCGCGGCAAGATCATCAACATCGCCTCGGTCCAGAGCGAACTCGCCCGCACCAATATCGCGCCCTATACGGCGACGAAGGGGGCGGTGCGCAACCTGACGCGCGGCATGTCGGCCGACTGGGCGCGCCACGGCCTGCAGATCAACGCCATTGCGCCTGGCTATTTCAAGACGCCGCTCAATCGCGCCCTGGTCGAGGACCCGGACTTCACCGCCTGGCTCGAGAAGCGCACGCCGGCCGGGCGCTGGGGCAATGTCGAGGAACTCATCGGCGCTGCCGTCTTCCTCGCTTCCGATGCATCTTCCTTCATCAACGGACACACGCTCTATGTCGACGGCGGAATCACGACCGCGCTCTGACCGGCCCTTCGTGGTCGTGATCATGGGCGTCAGCGGGGCAGGAAAATCGATGGTCGGGCAGAAGATCGCTGCCCGTTTCGGCGCGGACTTCGTCGAAGGCGACATGCTCCACCCGCGCGAGAACGTCGAGAAGATGGGCCGTGGCGAGCCGCTCACCGACGACGACCGCTGGCCGTGGCTGGAGAAGATCGGCGCCGTGCTCGCCGAAGCGACCGAGGCCGGCCGCTCGACCATCGTCGCCTGCTCGGCGCTGAAGCGGGTGTACCGCGAGCGCCTGCGCCAGAGGGCCGGCGGGCCGCTGATCTTCATCTATCTGCACGGTGATCCGGATCTGCTGGCCGAGCGGATGGAGCATCGCACGGGCCACTTCATGACGCCCTCGCTGCTTGCCAGCCAGCTTGCGACGCTGGAGGTCCCGACCGGCGAACCCGGCGTCGTCACCGTTTCGATCGAGGGCCCGCCCGAAGCCGTCGCCGCCCGCGGCATTGCGGCGCTGGAGGAGGAGTTGCGCTAACGGCGCCGCTTTCTTCTCCCCGACGGGGAGAAGTGCCTCGCGCTCGCGAGGCGATGAGGGATGGGCTGTCTCTCTCGCCGTCCTTGCGGTTGCTTCCCGCGCCGCTGTCGCGGCGGCCTCTCATCCGGCGATTTGCGCCACCTTCTCCCCCGCCGGGGGAGAAGAGAAGGCCGAGGCGGTGCGGTGTCCGCTTTCTTCTCCCCCTTCGCAGGCTCACTCTCCCACGAACAGGGCGTAGCGCAGGATGAAGAGCGCGGCGACGACCCAGGCGGCGAGGTGCACCTCCTTCCAGCGGCCGGTCGCCGTCTTCAGGACGACGTAGGAGATGAAGCCGAAGGCGAGGCCGTTGGCGATGGAATAGGTGA
>JBQCEN010000240.1:0-11774 GCA_051960215.1 Pararhizobium sp. | reverse complement strand
GCATCGGCCGCCCCTGGCCGCTGCTTGCCGGGGAGCGCGCCCACTACGAACTCGCCGCCGGTCGCCGCGAGACAGCCGTGACGCTGCTGAACGCGCTGGAAAACTCCGCCGGGCCGGGCGGCCTGCTCCCCGAGCAGGTCTGGGACTCGGACGACATTCGCGAACGCGAGCTCTTCCGCGGCTGTCCTTCCGGCAGCGCTATGCCGCTCGTCTGGGCCCACGCCGAGCACATCAAGCTCCTGAGGTCGCTGCGCGACGGCGCCGTCTTCGACATGCCGCCCCAGGGGGTGGCGCGCTACGTCGCCGGCAAGACGCGTTCGCGCTTCCAGCCCTGGCGCTTCAACAACAAGGTGCGCGCCATGCCGTCGGACAAGACGCTGCGCATCGAGCTCTTCGCGCCGGCGACCGTCCATTGGAGCGCCGACGGCTGGAAGACCGCGCAGGATACGCCGACGCACGAGAACGGCTTCGGCCTGCACGTCGCGGAGCTCTCGCCGGAGCGGCTCCACGACGGCACGGCGCTTGCCTTCACCTTTTATTGGCCGGAAGCGGGCCATTGGGAGAACAGCGACTTTTCGGTCGCCGTCGTCGCCGCGACGGGCTGACCCTCTCGATCCGCGTTCTATCTAGAACGTCACACGAAGCGAAGCAGCAAGGGACGTGAACCAATGCAAATCGGAATGATCGGGCTCGGCCGGATGGGGGCGAACATGGTGCGCCGCCTGTTGAAGGACGGCCATGAATGCGTCGTCTTCGACATCGATCCTGAGAACGTCGCGGCGCTCGCCAAGGACGGCGCCATCGCCGCGACGAGCTTCGAGGACCTCGCGTCCAAGCTCGTCAAGCCGCGCACTGCCTGGCTGATGCTTCCCGCGGCGATCGTCGCCGAGAACGTCGACAGGCTGGCGACGCTGATGGAGCCCGGCGACATCATCGTCGACGGCGGCAACTCCTACTACCGCGACGGCATCGATACCGCCGCCCGCTTGAAGCTCGCCGGCGTCCATTTCGTGGACGTCGGCACCAGCGGCGGCGTCTGGGGGCTCGACCGCGGCTACTGCCTGATGATCGGCGGCCCGGACGAGGCGGTGAAGCATCTCGATCCGGTCTTCGCGACGCTCGCGCCGGGCGGCAATGGCGACAGGCCGGCCGAGCGTGGCTACCTCCATTGCGGCCCGACCGGCGCCGGCCACTTCGTCAAGATGGTCCATAACGGCATCGAATATGGCGTCATGGCAGCCTATGCGGAGGGCCTGAACGTGTTGAAATCGGCCAATGCCGGCTCGCGCGACCACGCCGTCGACGCCGAGACGACGCCGCTCGGCAATCCCGAATACTATCGCTTCGACATCGACGTTGCCGCCGTCACCGAGGTCTGGCGCCACGGCAGCGTCATCGGCTCCTGGCTGCTCGACCTGACCGCGGAAGCGCTCAAGCGGGATCCCGCCCTGGCCGGCTTCGAGGGCCGCGTCTCCGATTCCGGCGAGGGGCGCTGGACGGTGAAGGCGGCGATCGACACCGGCGTGCCGGTGCCCGTCCTCTCCTCCGCCCTCTTCCAGCGCTTCTCCTCGCGCGGTGAATCGGAATTTGCGGATCGCGTGCTTTCGGCGATGCGCTATGCTTTCGGCGGCCACGTCGAGAAGAAGCCGTGACGGGGATGCGGGAGACAATGATGGCGAAGCAGCAGCGCTCCGAGGCGCTCGTCCTCTTCGGGGCGACCGGCGATCTCGCGCACAAGAAGATCTTCCCCGCCCTCTACACGATGGTGAAGCGCGGCACGCTGAAGGAGCCGGTGATCGGCGTCGCGCTCGACCGCTGGGACGCCGACAAGCTGCGCGAGCGCGCCCGCGACGGCATTGAGAAGGCCGAGGGCAACGCCTTTGACGAGGCCGTCTTCGACAAGCTTGCCGGCCTCATCGACTATGTCAGCGGCGACTATCGCGACCAGGCGACGTTCGACCGCCTGAAGGACGCGATCGGCGGCAGCCGCCTGCCACTCTATTATCTGGCCGTGCCGCCGAGCATGTTCGAGCCGGTAATCCAGGGGCTCGAGCAGGCCGGCATCGCCGGGCATTCGCGGCTGATGGTCGAGAAGCCCTTCGGCCGCGACCTCGCCTCGGCCCGCTGGCTGAACCGCGTGCTCCACCTCGTCTTCGACGAGAAGTCGATCTTCCGGATCGACCACTATGTCGGCAAGGAGGCGATTCAGAACCTGCTCTACCTCCGCTTCGCCAACTCCTGGCTGGAGCCGATCTGGAACCGCAACTTCATCCAGAGCGTCCAGATCACGATGGCGGAGGATTTCGGCGTCGAGGGCCGGGGCAAGTTCTATGACGAGGCGGGCGCGATCCGCGACGTCGTCGAGAACCACCTGATGAACGTGCTGGTCTTCCTCGCGATGGAGCCGCCGGCGGCGAACACCTCCGACGACCTCAACGACGAGAAGGTGAAGGTCCTGAAGGCGGTCCGGCCGCTGACGAGGGACGACGTCGTGCGTGGCCAGTTCGAGGGCTATCTCGACGAGCCGGGCGTGCATCCGGACTCGACCGTGGAGACCTTCGCCGCCTGCCGCTTCCACGTCGACACCTGGCGCTGGGATTCGGTACCCTTCTACATCCGCGCCGGAAAGCAGCTTCCGGTGCACGCGACGGAGGTGATCGTCCGGCTGCGCCGCCCGCCGCTCAAGATCTTCGACGACATCCCGCCGGGCGGCGGCAACTATCTGCGCTTCCGTATCAGCCCGGAAGTGTCGATCGGCCTCGGTTCGCGGCGCAAGCACGCCGGCGAGGCGATGGTCGGCGAGCAGGTCGAGCTTTCTGCCGTCGACGAGAGCACGGACGACATGGAGCCCTACGAGCGGCTGATCGGCGACGCGATGAACGGCGACGACGAGCTCTTCACCAGCCAGGCGGCAAGCGAGATCGCATGGCGGATCGTCGATCCCATCCTCGTCGACAACGTCGCGCCCGTGCACCGCTACAAGCCGGGAACCTGGGGGCCGGCCGACGCCATGGCGGATTTCGGGCCGCCGAACGGCTGGATCGACCCCGAGGCCTGAGACGGGAGGACAGACAATGGACGCGGAAGCAACAACAGCTCTCGATGCGGCGCGGAACATCCCCGCGAGCGACCTCGTCGTGCTGGCGATCGACGTCGGCGGGTCGCATGTCAAGGCGCGGCTAAGCAGCGGCAGCGAGCGGCGGTCCGTCGAATCCGGCCCGCACATGTCCGCCGAGGCGATGGTGGAGGCCGTCAAGGCCTTTACCGCCGACTGGAGCTACGACGTCATCGGCATCGGCTATCCCGGCGCCGTCAGCGACAACAGGCCCGCAGCAGAGCCGCACAATCTCGGCCCCGGCTGGAAGGGCTTCGACTTCGAGGCGGCCTTCGGCAAGCCCGTCCGCCTCGTCAACGACGCGATGATGCAGGCGATCGGCAGCTACCAGGGCGGCCGGATGCTCTTCATCGGGCTCGGCACAGGGCTCGGCTCGGCAATGATCGCGGAGAAGGTCTGCGTACCGATGGAACTCGCCCACCTGCCCTACAAGAAGCACCAGACCTTCGAGGACTTCGTCGGCGAGCGCGGCCTCGAGCGGCGCGGCAAGAAGAAGTGGCGCAAGTCCGTCGAGAAGGTCATCGGCAAGTTGCAGGCGGCGCTGCAGCCGCACGAGATCGTCATCGGCGGCGGCAATGTCGAGAGGCTGAAGCACCTGCCGCCGAACTGCCGGCACGGCGACAACGAAAACGCCTTCCTCGGCGGCTTCCGGCTCTGGAAGGACGAGGAACTGAAGATCTGAGCGGCCGGCGAACCGCCGCAACCACCGTCATCCTGGGGCTTGTCCCCAGGATCCAGTACGCTCCGGCAGAAACAAGCGCCGCAGATGGTCGGGACAAGCCCGACCATGACGAAGCCCGGGCGCCGCTCAGGCGGCGAGCCCGCGCTTCCTCAGCATCGCCTCCGGCGTCGGCAGGCGGCCGCGGAAGGCGGTGTAGAGTTCTTCCGGGTCGCGCCCACCGCCGGCCAAATAGATGTTCGCCTTGAGCCTCGCGGCCATGTCGGCGTCGAAGGGGTTGCCGGTCTCCTCGAAGGCGGAGAAGGCGTCGGCATCGAGCACTTCCGACCACATGTAGGAATAATAGCCGGCCGAGTAGCCGTCGCCGGAGAAGACGTGCAGGAAATGCGGGCTGCGATGGCGCATGACGATCGCCTCCGGCATCCCGAGCTTCCGGAGCGTCGCCGCCTCGAAGGCGGCCGGATCGGCGAGGTCCGCCGGATCGGCCGTGTGGTAGGCCATGTCGACGAGGGCTGAGGCCGCAAACTCCACCGTCGCGAAGACGGCATTGAAGGTCTCGGCGGCGATCACCTTGTCGATCAGCGCCTTCGGCATCGGCGCGCCCGTCCTGTAATGGACGGCGTATTTCTGCAGGATTTCCGGCACCGTCAGCCAGTGCTCATAGAGCTGGGAGGGCAGTTCGACGAAGTCGCGCGACACCGATGTGCCCGAGACGGACGGGTACGTCACATCCGACAACAGCCCGTGCAGCGCGTGGCCGAACTCGTGGAACAGCGTGCGGGCGTCGTCGAGCGACAGCAGGGCCGGCTTTCCGGGCGCCGGCTTGGCGAAGTTCATCACGTTGTAGATGATCGGCTTCTCGCCGTGACGCTCACCGGCAAGCGGCAGCTTGTGCTGACTCTGGAAGGCGCTCATCCAGGCGCCGGAGCGCTTCGAAGGCCGGTTGAAATAGTCGGCGAGGAAGACGCCGCGCGTCGACCCGTCGGCGTCCTTCACCTTAAAGACGCGCACATCCGGATGATAGGCCGCAATGCCCTTCCGCTCCTCGAGCGTGACGCCGAAGAGGCGGCTAGCGACGTCGAAGCAGGCGGCGATGATGTTCTCGAGCTGCAGGTAGGGCTTCAGCTCCTCCTCGGAAAAGGAAAAGGTCCTGGCCCGCACCTTTTCCGCGTAGTGGCGCCAGTCCCAGGGCGCGACCGGATGGTTGCACCCCTCCGCCGCGATCAGCCGCGAAAGCTCGGCCTCCTCCTCCGCGGCCCGCGCGACAGCCTTTTCCCAGACGTCCGTGAGCAGCCCCGTCACCGCGTCCGGCGTCTTCGCCATCGTGTCGTCGAGCTTGTAGGCGGCAAAGGACTCATAGCCGAGGAGCCGCGCCTTCTCGGCGCGAAGCGCCAGGATGCGGCGGATGATTTCGCGGTTGTCGGTCTCGCCGCCCATCTCGCCGCGCGCCGTCCACGCCTTGAACGCCGTCTCGCGCAGGTCCCGGCGCTCCGAGAAGGTCAGGAACGGCTCGATCACCGAGCGCGACAGCGTCACCGCGTGCTTGCCCGGATGCCCGCGCTCCTCCGCCGCTGACGCCATCGCGTCGCGGACGAAGTCCGGCAGGCCGGCGAGGTCGGCCTCGTCGGAAAGCACGAGCGCCCAGCTCTTCTCGTCATTCAGCACGTTCTGTCCGAAGCGCGCCCCGAGCCCGGCGAGTTCCTCGTTGATCGCCGCGAGGCGCTCCTGCCCCGCCGCATCGAGCTTCGCCCCGGCGCGCACAAAGCCCTTCCACTGCTTGTCGAGGACGCGCCCCGCCTCCGCATCGAGGCCGAGCGTCGCGCGGCCTTGATGCAGCGCGTCGACGCGGGCGAACAGGGCCGGATTCATCGCGATCTTCGAGGAATGCCGCGCCATCCGCGGCGCGATCGTGCGCTCCAGCGCCTGAATCGTCTCGTTCGTATACGCCCCGGCCCGGTTCCAGAAGAGGGCCGAGACGCGCGACAGCGCCTCGCCGGCCGTCTCCAGCGCGACGATGGTGTTTTCGAAGGTCGCCGGCTCCGGATCGCCGGCGATGGCGTCGATCTCCGCCTCGTGGGCGGCGAGTGCCGCATCGAAGGCCGGCGCGAAGTCGTCGTCGCCGATGCGGTCGAATTCCGGCAGGCCGAGCGGCCCGTTCCATTGGGTGAGCGCCGGGTTGATCGTCGCCATGGCGGGAAGCTCCTGTCGTTCAGCCCCTGCGGTTGCGCGCTGCCAATGTGCGGAGTCGCAGCGCGTTCAGCCGGATGAAGCCGGCGGCGTCCTTCTGGTCATAGGCGCCGCGGTCGTCCTCGAAGGTGACGAGCGCGTCGGAATAGAGCGACTTGTCGCTCTCGCGGCCGGTGACCATGACGTTGCCCTTGTAGAGCTTGAGCGTCACCTCGCCCTCGACATGTTCCTGGCTGCGGTCGATCGCCGCCTGCAGCATCTCGCGCTCCGGCGAGAACCAGAAGCCGTAATAGATGAGCTCCGCGTAGCGCGGCATCAGCTCGTCCTTGAGGTGGGCCGCACCGCGGTCGAGCGTGATCGATTCCATCGCCCGGTGGGCGGCGAGCAGGATCGTACCGCCGGGCGTCTCGTAGACGCCGCGCGACTTCATGCCGACGAAGCGGTTCTCGACGAGATCGAGCCGGCCGATGCCGTTGTCGCGGCCGTAGTCGTTGAGCCGGGCGAGCAGCGTCGCCGGCGACAGCCGTTCGCCGTTGATCGAGACGGCATCGCCCCTCTCGAAACCGATCCTGATGACGGTCGCCTTGTCGGGCGCGGCTTCCGGCGAGATGGTGCGCATGTGGACGTATTCGGGCGCCGCCTGCGCCGGATCCTCCAGCACCTTGCCCTCCGACGAAGAGTGCAACAGGTTCGCGTCGACCGAGAAGGGCGCCTCGCCCTTCTTGTCCTTGGCGACCGGGATCTGGTGCTGCTCGGCGAATTCGAGGAGCTGCGTGCGGCTCTTGAACGACCAGTCGCGCCACGGTGCGATGATCTTGATGTCCGGGTTCAGCGCATAGGCCGAAAGCTCGAAACGGACCTGGTCGTTGCCCTTGCCGGTGGCGCCATGGGCGATCGCGTCGGCGCCGGTCTTCTCGGCGATCTCGATCAGGCGCTTGGAGATCAGCGGCCGGGCGATCGACGTGCCGAGCAGGTAGACGCCCTCGTAGACGGCGTTGGCGCGGAACATCGGGAAGACGAAGTCGCGGACGAACTCTTCGCGGACGTCCTCGATATAGATCTCCTTGATGCCGAGCATCTCGGCCTTCTTTCGCGCCGGCTCCAGTTCCTCGCCCTGGCCGAGATCGGCCGTGAAGGTGACGACCTCGGCGCCGAGCTCCGTCTGCAGCCACTTGAGGATGATCGAGGTATCGAGGCCGCCCGAATAGGCGAGCACGACCTTCTTGACGTCTTTCGGTGCGGGCATTTCTGTTTTTTCCGTTCTGCCGGTGGGCGGGCCGCTTGGCCACCCTTGAAATCGGCGGCACTTTAGCCGGAACGCCGCGCGAGGCAAGGCAGCCCCGCCGGCAAATCGGGTGGCGGAAACGCGCAGGCGGGTCTAATGAGACGGCAGCCTTTCCTCACAGAGCTGCAGTGCCATGTCCTTCGTTCCGAACCTTCCGACCATGCTCGCCTTCGGCACGGCCTCGCTCGTGCTCGCCCTGACGCCGGGGCCGGACATGACCTTCTTCCTGAGCCGTGCGCTGGCGGAGGGCACGCGCGCGGGGCTCGCCTGCGTCCTCGGGGCGATGACCGGGATCGCGATCCACACGCTCGTCGTCGCCTTCGGGCTCGCCGCGCTGATCGTCGCTTCGCCGGTCACCTTCCTGGCGCTCAAGGTGGCGGGCGCGGCCTACCTCCTCTGGCTCGCCTTCGGCGCGCTCCGGCATGGCGCCGCACTCAAGATCGAGCGCGGGAGGCCGGCCGGGCGGTCGTTCCTCGCCAACTGGTCGAAGGGGCTCGGCATCAACCTCATGAACCCGAAGATCATCATCTTCTTCATGACCTTCCTGCCGCAGTTCGTCTCGCCGGGCGATCCGGACGTGCGCGGCAAGCTGATCTTCCTCGGCTTCCTGTTCGTGGTCGTGTCGCTGCCGGTCGTGATCGCCATCGTCTTCATGGCGGACCGGCTTGCGGCGACGCTGAAGCAAAGCCCGCGCGTGACACGCGTCATCGATTACCTGTTCGGCGGCGTCTTCTCCGCATTCGCCGTCAAGATCCTGCTCACTCAGGGGCGCTGACGGAGACGTCCCGCCGGCTCTCGCTTGGCAGCCACCGCCCCGCGCCGTGGCCGGCGACGATCCAGTAGGCCGTGCCGGCGAGCAGTCCGCCGACGACGTCGACAGCGACATGGCCGGCATCGAAGGCGAGCGCCACGCCACCCCTGTAGGCGAGCGCGACGACGGCGATCGCCACGAGGCCGCCGCCGAGCGCATAGGCGAGCCAGTCGCGCCGCCGGGCGAGTTCGCCGATGGCGATCAGCACCAGCGCCGGCAGGAAGGACGCGTGCGCGATCAGCCCGCCGAGGCCGAGCACGCCGACGACGAGCCGCACGTCGAGGCCGCGGTCGTGGAGCCGCGCGAGTTCGCCCGGCACCATCGCGCCATTGAGGAGGACAAGCGTCGCCGAGGCGACGAAGGCGGCGATGGAAAAGCCGATCGCGATGACGACGAGCCGGCCGAAGAACTGGAAGAAGCGGCCCACGGGACGGCTACTCCGCGCCGTGGCCGGCGATCATCATGCTCTCGAGCTTCAGCCGCTCGCTCTTGCGCAGCCGCTCCGATTCGGACTTGAGCTGGCCGCAGGCGGCAAGGATGTCGCGCCCGCGCGGCGTGCGGATCGGCGAGGCGTAGCCCGCCTGGTTGACGAAATCGGCGAAGGCCTCGATCGTCTCCCAGTCCGAGCATTCGTAGCGCGAGCCGGGCCAGGGATTGAACGGGATCAGGTTGATCTTCGCCGGGATGCCCTTGAGCAGCTTCACGAGATCGCGCGCGTCGGCAAGGCTGTCGTTGACCCCCTTCAGCATGACATATTCGAAGGTGATGCGGCGCGCGTTCGAGAGCCCCGGATAGGCCCGGCAGGCGTCCATCAAGTCCTTCAGCGGATACTTCCTGTTGATCGGCACCAGCTCGTCGCGCAGGTCGTCGCGCACCGCATGCAGCGAAATCGCGAGCATCACGCCGATCTCCTCGCCGGTGCGGTAGATCTCCGGAACCACACCCGAGGTCGAGAGCGTGATGCGGCGCTTCGACAGCGACAGGCCGTCGCCGTCCGACGCGATCAGCAGCGCCTTCTTCACGTTCTCGAAATTGTAGAGCGGCTCGCCCATGCCCATCATGACGATGTTGGAGACCTTGCGGCCTTCCGCCGGGACGATCGCGCCATCGGGCGTGTCGCGGTCGGGAAAATCGCCGAGCCGGTCGCGGGCAAGCAGCAACTGCGCGAGGACCTCCTCGGCCGTCAGGTTGCGGACGAGCTTCTGCGTGCCGGTGTGGCAGAAGGAGCAGGTCAGCGTGCAGCCGACCTGGGAGGAGATGCAGAGCGTGCCGCGCCCCTCCTCGGGAATATAGACCGTCTCGACCTCGACGGGCCGTCCGGCGCCGCGCGGCGGGAAGCGCAGCAGCCACTTGCGCGTGCCGTCGGTCGACACCTGCTCCTCGACGATCTCCGGCCGCGTGATGGTGAAATGCGCAGCAAGCACCGCACGCAGGTCCTTCGACACGTTGCGCATGGCGTCGAAGTCGGAGACGCCGCGCACATAGAGCCAGTGCCAGAGCTGGTTGACCCGCATGCGGACCTGCCGCTCCGGAACCCCGGCGGCGACCAGCGCCGCCCCGAGCTCGGTCCGGTCGAGCCCGATCAGCGACGGCTTCTCCGCACCCTGCCGGGGCGTTTCGATGCGCGGCCGCGCGCCGTCGATGAGGTCGATCGTGACAGACATCGCTTCAGGTCCATGTGAACGGAAAGGCCGGCTGATAGCACCATTCCGGCCGTCCGTCACCATATGGGCGGTCCTGGCGGCGTTTCAAAGCCTCGCCGAAGCCTCGGGCCGGCCGCAGGCGTCTCAGGTCTGCGAGAAGATGTAGTCCGTCGCCTGCACGAGCCGCTCGCTCGGCCTCAGCGTCGCCTGTGCGAAATCAGGGTGGTTCGGCGCGTCGGGCCAGGACTGCGTCTCCAGGCAGAACCCCGCGCAGGGCTGGAGAAGCCGGCCGGCCGTCGTCGGCACCGTCGGCTTCAGCTTGAACCCGATATAGAACTGTACGCCGGCCTCCGTCGTCGCGACATCGAGGGCGATGCCGGATTTCGGGCCGACGACGCGGGCGACGGGACGCTTGCCCGTGCGGGCCGGCGACAGGCAGAAATTGTGGTCGTAGGGAACCTGACTGCCGTGCTCCTCCCGCCGGATCGGCCGCGGCGTGCGGAAGTCGAAGGCGGTACCGGCGACGGGCTTGATCTCGCCAGTCGGGATCTGGTCGGGCCGCGTCGGCAGATAGGCATCCGCCGCGATCATCGCCTCGTGATCGAGGATCGTGTCCGACCCGTCGAGGTTGAAGTAGTTGTGATGCGCGATGTTGCAGATCGTCGGCGCGTCCGTCGTCGCCTCATAGGTGATCGAGAGAACGCCATCGGCCTTCAGCCAGTAGGTGCACGAGATCGTGCAGGTGCCGGGATAGCCGGCGAAACCGTCCGGATCGACGAGCCTGAGGCGCACCGTGTCGACGGCGAGATCCTCGATCGTCCAGATGCGCTTGCCGGTGCCGAGCTTGCCGCCATGCAGGTGATTCTCGCCTTCGTTCTGCTCGAGCTGGTACTGCCGGCCGTCGAGCGTGAAGCGGCCCTTGTCGATCCGGTTCGCGAAGCGCCCCGGCGTCTGTCCGAAATAGGACGAATACTTCGGGTAGCTCTCGAAATCCGGGAAACCGAGCGTCAGAGGGGCATCGTACCCCTCCAGCCTCAAGTCCTGCAGGGTGGTCCCCCAGGTCATGATCTTCGCCGTCAGCCCACCGCTCGAAAGGACGACGCGGTGGACGTCCTCGCCGGCTTCCGTCCTGCCGAAGATTTCCGGATCACGCGTCGCGCTCAAAAGCCCAGCCCTCCGATGCAGACATATTTCGTCTCCAGATATTCCTCGATGCCCTGGTGGCCGCCCTCGCGACCGAGGCCGGACTGCTTGTAGCCGCCGAAGGGCGCCTCGACGGCGGTGATGACGCCCTCGTTGACGCCGACGAGGCCGTAGTCGAGCCCTTCCATGACACGGTAGGCGCGGCCGAGGTCCCGCGTATAGAAATAGCAGGCGAGCCCGTAGATCGTGTCGTTGGCGGCGGCGATCATCTCCTCCTCGGTGTCGCAGCGGTAGACGGGCGCGACGGGTCCGAAGATCTCCTCCTGCGTGAAGCGCATCGCGCGCGTCGCATCGGCAAGCACGGTCGGTTCGTAAAAGGTGCCGCCGAGCGCATGGCGCTTGCCGCCGGTGACGATCCGCGCGCCCTTCTCCTTCGCGTCGGCGACCAGTTCCTCGACCTTGCCGAGTTGGTCCTCGTCGATCAGCGGCCCCTGGATCGTGCCGTCCGCCATGCCGTCGCCGACCTTCATCGCCTGCGCCTTGCGCGCAAGCTTCTCGACGAAGGCGTCGTGGATGCCGGACTGGACGATGAAGCGGTTGGTGCAGACGCAGGTCTGACCGGTGTTGCGGAACTTCGCCGCGATCGCCCCGTCGACCGCGCGGTCGATGTCGGCATCGTCGAAGACCAGGAAGGGCGCGTTGCCGCCGAGCTCCATCGAGGTCTTCTTGACCGTCGAGGCGCACTGCTCGAGCAGCACCCGGCCGACTTCCGTCGAGCCGGTGAAGGTGATCTTCTTCACCTTGTCGTTCGTGCAGAGCTCCTTGCCGATCGCCGAGGAGGAGCCGGTGAGCACGTTGATCACGCCCTTCGGGATGCCGACCTCTTCGGCGAGCACGCCCCAGGCGAGGCC
>JBQCEN010000239.1:0-13975 GCA_051960215.1 Pararhizobium sp. | reverse complement strand
GATTCCTGTGACAAGCACAGGAATGGCGGGAGCCGGACGGGCCGCGGAATCCTGAGCCCGCCCACTGATCTGCGCCCTGTAGAGCGTTACTCCGCCGCGTCGGCGCGCCGGAGGCTTTCGCGGGTTTCGGCGAGGATCGTGAACGTCTTCAGCCGTGCTTCGAAATCGTAGACCGGCGCGGAGACGATGAGCTCGTCGATCCCGGTCTCGGCGACGAAGCGCTCCACCTTGCTGCGCACCGTCTCGGGCCCTCCGACAAGCGCATAGACGAAGGTGTGGTCGATGCCCGCTTTCTCATGCGGCTGCCAGCGGGCTTCCATGTCCCTGACCGGCGGCGGCGTGCGTCCGGGGTTGCCCCGGCGCAGGTTCAGGAACTGCTGCTGCTGTGAGGTGAAGAGATAACGGGCTTCCTCGTCGCTGTCGGCGATGGCCGCCATGACGCCGGCCATGACGTATGGCTTATCGAGCTGCCCCGACGGCTGGAAACGTTCGCGGTAGATGGCGATCGCGTCGAAGAGCATGTCGGGCGCGAAGTGCGAGGCGAAGGCGAAGGGCAGGCCGAGCGCCGCGGCGAGCTGGGCGCTGAAGAGCGAGGAGCCGAGCAGCCAGATCGGCACGTTGGAGCCGGCGCCGGGCCCGGCATTGATGCCGCGGACGGGATCGGCGGGGCCGAGATAGAGCTGCAGCTCCTGCACATCCTGGGGAAAGTTGTGGGCGCTCGCCTCGAGGTCACGTCGGAGCGCGCGGGCCGTGCGCATGTCGGTGCCGGGCGCGCGGCCGAGGCCGAGATCGATGCGGCCGGGATAGAGAGCCTCCAGCGTCCCGAACTGCTCGGCGATGACGAGCGGCGAATGGTTCGGCAGCATGACGCCGCCGGAGCCGACGCGAATCGTCTTCGTGCCTCCGGCGATATGGCCGATGACGACGGCAGTCGCCGCGCTCGCGATGCCCGGCATGTTGTGATGCTCGGCGAGCCAGAAACGCCGGTAGCCGAGCTCCTCCACGTGCTGTGCCAGCCTCAGCGACTGGGCGAGTGCGTCCGACGCGGTGCTGCCTTCGGCGATCGGGGAAAGGTCCAGGACGGAAAACGGGATCATCGCGCATTGCCCTCGTTCGCGGCAGATCGATCGTAACTGTGCTTACGACGGATGTAGGGTTGTGCCTGCCGGCCGCCAACGCGGAATCGCGATACCAGGCCGACATCTTTCGTTTTTGATTTGTTCACCTCTTCCGGCGATCTAGGATCGATCATGGGACAGGCGATTCGCATCATCGGCATCGACCCGGGGCTCCGCAACACCGGCTGGGGGATCGTCGAGACGCTCGGCAACACGCTGAGGTTCGTCGCCGCCGGCACCGTGCATTCCGACGGCACGTGCGACCTCGCCTCGAGGCTCTGCCAGCTTCACGACGGGCTTGCCGAGATCGTGCACGCGCATCGGCCCGAGGAGGCGGCGGTCGAGCAGACCTTCGTCAACAAGGATGCCGTGGCGACCCTCAAGCTCGGCCAGGCCCGCGGCATCGCCATGCTGGTGCCGGCCCGCGCCGGTCTTCCGGTCGCGGAATATTCGCCGAATGCGGTGAAGAAGACCGTCATCGGCGTCGGCCACGGCGACAAGAAGCAGATCCACATGATGGTCAAGGTTCTCCTGCCGCGCGCCGCCTTCGACACGGCGGATGCGGCGGACGCGCTCGCCATCGCGATCTGCCACGCGCACCACCGGCAGAGCGTACAGCGGCGGCTTACAGGGTAATGTTCTTGACTTGTTCTTCAGGTAAGGCCTATCCTTACCCCGTAAGGATTGGAGGCGACCCGTGCGCGTGACCAGCAAAGGGCAAGTGACGATCCCTCGGGACCTCCGCGAACTCGCCGGCATCAGGCCGAACAGCGATGTCGTCTTCGCGATCGAGAATGGCAAGCTCACGATAGCCGCGAAGGACGACACGACGGACCATCGGGAGCGCCGGAGGCTGGAGACGTTCCTGAGGGCGCTCGACCGGCTGGAGGGAACGGGGGACCCGAGCCTTCGCGCCGATGACGTCATGGCGGCGACGCGCGAGGACTGAGCGTGGCGATACTTGTGGACACGAACGTTTTGATCGACGTCGCCGCTCGCGATCCTGATTGGCTTGGCTGGTCGCGGCGGCGCCTGGCGAAGGCGTGGGAGGCCGGAGCGGTCGTGATCAACCCGATCATCTATTCCGAATTCTCCTATCGTTACGGCAATATCGACGCCGTCGACGCCGTGCTCGATCGCGACGCTTTCCGGCGTGAGGCTTTGCCGTGGCGCGCGGCCTTTGCCGCCGCGCAAGCCTTCCGGCGCTATCGCCGGTCCGGCGGCGGCCGCGAGACGGTGCTCCCCGATTTTCTGATCGGCGCGCATGCCGCCATTCGCGGCTATGGTCTTCTGACGCGCGATACGCGGCGCTACCGCACCTATTTCCCGATGGTCGAACTGATCACGCCGGAGACGCATCCGTGATCGGCAAGCTCAAGGGCACGATCGACGAGATCGGAGACGATCACGTTATCATCGACGTCCACGGCGTCGGATACGTCGCCTACTGCTCCGGCCGCACGCTCGCCAAACTCGGAGCGCCCGGAGAGGCGGCCGTTCTCTTCATCGAGACCTATGTGCGCGAGGACATGATCCGGCTCTACGGCTTCGCCACGGCGCTGGAGCGCGAGTGGTTCCGGCTGCTGCAGAGCGTGCAGGGGGTGGGCGCGAAGGTGGCGCTCGCCGTGCTGTCGACCTTGCCGCCGGCCGATCTCGCCAATGCGATCGCGCTTCAGGACAAGACGGCGGTGGCGCGGGCGCCCGGCATCGGGCCGAAGGTGGCGCTGCGCATCGTCAGCGAGTTGCGCAACAAGGCGCCCGCCTATGCCGGCGAGGCGGCGGCGACGATCGGGCTGAAGCAGGGATTGGGCGAGGGTGTTGCGGCGGCGCCGGTCTCCGATGCGGTCTCCGCGCTCACCAATCTTGGTTATTCGCGCGACCAGGCGGCGAATGCCGTGGCTGCGGCGTTGAAAGCCGCCGGCGAAGGAGCCGACAGCGCGAAGCTGATCCGTTTCGGACTGAAGGAGTTGGCGCGGTGATTCCTTGCGGTCGGCTGGCTTCCTTACTGTCATTAGACGGTAAGGAATTCTCTGGAGGCAGCTGTCATGGGTCTGTTGTCGAGACTGACCGCCAAAGGCCAAACCACAATTCCTCTGGAGGTGAGGCGCTATCTCGATCTCCATCCAGGCGACAGGTTGACCTACACGATGAGGGACGGGAAGGTCGAGATAGGCACGAGAAAGCTTCGTGCCACCGATCTCGCCGGGATTCTCGGCCCGCCGCCGTCCGGCAGGTGCTTGAGCGTAAAAGAGATGAACGACGCGGTCATGGATGCGGTTGCTGAGGATGACGAACGCATAAAACGCGAATGGCACGAGGGACTTGATTGATTGGCGTTGATACGAATGTGCTCGTAGGCCTGGTCGTGCCCGACGGCGAGCAGCAGCATGCGGTCGCAAAGTCCTTCTTCGCCGATCGTTCGCCAGACGATCCGGCGTTCGTAAGCGCAATTGTCTTGGCGGAGATGATCTGGTTGTTGAGGCGGCGTTTCGGCTACTCCCGAACGGCGGTCGACGAGGTGGTGCGAAGCATGATTTCCAGCGATGACTTCGTTGTCGAACCTGGCGAAAACCTCCTGGAAATCCTCCAGAGCGCAGATTCGTCGCGGACCGAAATCGCCGATCATCTGGTTGCGTGGTCTGCTGAAGCTTCAGGTTGCGCGCGGACCGTCACCTTTGATCGGCGGGCCGCTCGCGCCGTTCCGGCCATGGAACTCCTGTTATGAGCGACGCTGCGCGGCTGATCAGCTCCCAGAAGCGGGGCGAGGACGTCGAGCAGTCGCTGCGGCCGCAGTCGCTCGACGAGTTCGTCGGCCAGGCGGCGGCGCGGGCCAACCTCAAGGTGTTCATCGAGGCGGCGAAGAGCCGCGGCGAGGCGCTCGACCATGTGCTCTTCGTCGGGCCTCCGGGGCTCGGCAAGACGACCCTGGCGCAGATCATGGCGAAGGAGCTCGGCGTCAATTTCCGCGCCACCTCGGGCCCGGTGATCGCCAAGGCCGGCGACCTCGCCGCGCTGCTCACCAATCTGGAGGAGAACGACGTCCTCTTCATCGACGAGATCCATCGCCTGAGCCCCGCCGTCGAGGAGATCCTCTATCCGGCGATGGAGGATTTCCAGCTCGACCTGATCATCGGCGAAGGCCCGGCGGCGCGCTCGGTCAAGATCGACCTCGCGAAGTTCACGCTCGTCGCGGCAACGACCCGGCTCGGCCTGCTCACGAACCCGCTGCGGGACCGTTTCGGCATTCCGGTGCGCCTCAATTTCTATACGGTCGACGAGCTCGAATCGATCGTCCGCCGCGGCGCGCGCATCATGAACCTGCCGATGGACGAGGAGGGCGCGCGCGAGATCGCCCGGCGGGCCCGCGGCACGCCGCGCATCGCAGGCCGGCTGCTTCGGCGCGTGCGCGATTTCGCCGAGGTGGCGCGGGCGGAGACGGTGACGCGGGATATTTCGGACAAGGCGCTCTCGCGGCTCGAGGTGGACGCCCTCGGCCTCGACGAGCTCGACCGGCGCTACCTGACGATGATCGCGCGGAATTTCGGCGGCGGCCCGGTCGGGATCGAGACGATCGCCGCGGGACTTTCGGAGCCGCGCGACGCGATCGAGGACATCATCGAGCCGTACCTGATCCAGCAGGGGTTCATCCAGCGCACGCCGCGTGGCCGGCTTTTGACCGCGAACGCCTGGAAGCACCTCGGAATGGATGCGCCGAAGGACCTCGCCGCGCTGCAGATGGGCCTGTTTCAGGACGAGGGCTGAGCGCCAGCCTGCGCCGGCGGCGCGCTGTCTACGCCCCTTTTTCCGCCATCAGGAAGTCCCGTGCCATCGCGCGGACGGTCGCTTCGAGGAGCGGGCGTCCGCCGGGGCGCCAGCCGAGGCTCGCGAGGGGGCTCGCGTCCATGGAATTGAGGTCGGCGTTTCCGGCCGCGTCCGGCAATGGAAACCGGGCGCCTGCTGCCTCGGCCAGCGTGGCGAGGATGTCCCGGCGTTCGACGGCGATGTCGGAGAGATTGAGGACCGTCGGAAGAGCGTCGGGCGGCTGCTCCAGCACCAACCGGACCGCCTCGGCGAGATCGTCGCCATGCACCTCGGTGCCGCAGCGCGGCGTGATCGGCCGACCGGAGAGATAATCCTCAAAGAGGCTATCCCATTTGTGGACCTGCCCCCGTCCCGCCGGGCCGTAGACGCCGGTGACGCGCAGGCTGACGCCGGCGAAGCTGCCGTCCGTCAGCGCCGTCAGCGCTCGCTCGGCCGAAAACTTGACCTCGCCGTAGAGCGTATCGGGGTGCGGCTCGGTCTCCTCCGTCAGGGCGACGCCCGGCGGTTGCGTGCCGTAGACGGCGCGCGAGGAGAGGAAGACGCAGCGTGTGGCGCCGGCCGCCTTCGCGGCCTTGAAGAGGGCGATCGTGCCGTCCCGGTTGCGGCGCACGAAGGCCTCCGGCGCGTCGCCCTCGCCGCCGCGGTAGCGCCCGGCGACGTGATGGAAAGCGGCATGGACGAGCGCTTCGACGTCATCGAAGAGGTCGGCCGAGATCGTGCCCGGGTCCAGATCGAGCGGCCGGAAGCCGACCGGCTTCGTGAAGAAGCCGGGCGCGGGCGGCGTACGTCCTGCGACTGCAACGGAGCGGCCGGCCGCGAGCAAGTGCTCAACGATGAAGCGCCCGACAAACCCCGTGCCGCCGGTGACGAGCACCGTCACTGTGCGGCCTCCGGACCCGGCAGTGACGCGATCTCGGGAACGCCGTTCCCGTCGTGGAAGGCGTGCCAGAGGTCGATCAGCGGCTTCAGCCGCTCCGCCTTCGGATGGTCGCGCTCCCAGGGCTTCTCGTACTGATAGTGCAGCACGCCGATCGAGCGCCAGTCCCAGAGAGCCGGCAGGTTGAACCAGACATATTGCAGCATGTTCATCGTCACCGGCAGACCATGCCAATCGGGAAAGAAGGCCTGCAGGAAGGTCTGGTCGGTGCGCGGCCAGACGGCTTCCGGCGCGTCCAGGCGGGCGAGCATGTCGGCGAAGGTCGCCTCGGAGGGCCGGGCGACGAAGACGCCGGAATTCAGCCGGCGGAAATCGGCCAGGCTCTCGTAGACGTTCGGCGCGGCGGAGAACTCCGGATAGCCGAAGAGCTTGTCGATGTTCTTCAGCACCAGAGCGTCGGCATCGATGAAGACGCAGCGCTCATATTCCGTCATCTGCCAGAGCCGCAGCTTGCAGAAATTGTCGAGCGGCGTGTGGAAGTCGGGCTTGCGGCCCTTGGTGAACGGCCTGTCGGCATGGATCCTCGCCCGGGCGTGACGCTCGTTGAAGGCCTCGGAGGTCGGCAGGAGATCGACCCGGACGAGCCGGCAGCCGAGCGCGGCGAGGGGGTCGAGGTGGTTCGCCGAAACGCCGTCGGCATGGAGCCCGACACGGTCCGCGCTCTTGCCCGAAAGCGCACTCGACCGCATCAGCGCGGTCGCACCCATCGCGTAATCGGCGTTGGTGACCAGCGTCACATAGGCATGGCGTCCGCTATCGCACATGGCGTTTCATAAGATGTCCGCTCCGCGGCAACGGTACGTCCGGTGCTACCGGGCCGCGCCGTCGTCAACGTCGGTACGCCTCGGAGACCGCACCATCGTCACCCTCGGGCTTGTCCCGAGGGTCTGTCTCGTTGGATCCGCCGCAGATGGTCGGGACAGGCCCGACCATGACGGTGGAGAGAGCCATGGGTTCGAATACCGCCCGGCATCAGATACCTCAACACCTCAACTGACGCTTTTCAGGCGCTTGCCTTCCGGATCGCGATCGATCGTGCGGGCGATGTCCTTGGTCCAGGCGGAGACGGCCGGGACGCGCGAGCGGTCGACGCGGTAGGCATATTTGCGGGCGACGTCGACGACCTCGCCGAGCAGTCCTTGCTCGAGCGTGATCGGGTCGAGGCCGAGGCCGAGGAACTGGTCGTTCCTGACCACCAGGTCGTTCTCGGCCGCTTCCTTCCGCGGGTTCGGCAGATAGGCGATGTCGGCGCCGGTCATGCCGGCGATGAGCTCGGCCAGGTCGCGGACGCGATGCGTCTCGGTCATCTGGTTGAAGATCTTCACACGGTCGCCGCGCTCCGGCGGGTTCTTAAGCGCAAGCTCGATGCAGCGCACCGAATCCTGCAGATGGATGAAGGCACGCGTCTGGCCGCCGGTGCCGTGGACGGTCAGGGGATAGCCGATCGCCGCCTGGATCAGGAAGCGGTTCAGCACGGTGCCATAGTCGCCGTCATAGTCGAAGCGGTTGATGAGCTGGGTGTGGCGGCGCGTCTCGTCCGTATGCGTGCCCCAGACGATGCCCTGGTGCAGGTCGGTGATCCTGACGCCGTCGTTCTTGGCGTAGAACTGGAAGACGAGCTGATCGAGGCACTTCGTCATGTGGTAGATCGAGCCGGGATTGGCCGGATAGAGGATCTCCTGGCTGACCGTCTCGCCGGAAAGCGCCTCGACTCCGACCGGCAGGTAACCCTCGGGGATCGCCGCCCCGACCGTCGAATAGCCGTAAACGCCCATCGTGCCGAGGTGGACGAGGTGGGCGTCGAGGTCGAGCTCGACCATGGCGTTCAGCAGGTTGTGCGAGGCGTTGACGTTGTTGTTGACCGTGTAGTTCTTGTGGCGGTCGGACTTCATGGAATAGGGCGCGGCGCGCTGCTCGGCGAAATGGACGATCGCGTCCGGCCGGTTCTCGCCCAGCCATTTCTTCAGGAGCTCGTAGTCGCGCGCCAGGTCGATCAGATGGAAGCGGATGCGCCGGCCGGTCTCGGCGTGCCAGATGCGGGTCCGCTCCTGGATGGAATCCATCGGTGTCAGCGACTGGACGCCGAGCTCGGTGTCGATCCAGCGGCGGGAGAGATTGTCGAGGATGTGGACCTCGTGACCGCGCTCGGACAGGTGGAGTGAGGTCGGCCAGCCGACGAAACCGTCACCACCGAGAACCGCAATCTTCATGGAAATCACCTCTTCTATCGTTCCGCGTGTCGTAGCCGAGAAGCATGACAGACATACAGGTCTTTGCGGCAATGCCCAACCTTTAGTAAGGGTTGCCACCCTGACCAACCGTCATACGACAGAACGCCGATGCATGCCATTTCCGGAGAGCTGACCGCGGCGGGCCACCGCCTCGTGCAGCGCGTCTATTACGAGGACACCGATTTTTCCGGTGTCGTCTACCATGCCCGCTACCTGCACTTCCTCGAGCGTGGACGGACGGACTTCCTGCGCCTGCTGGGCTACGAGCAGGGCGCGCTGATGCAGATCGAGGACGGCGAGGGGCTGGCCTTCGTGGTCCACCGCATGGAGATCGATTTCCGCCGGCCGGCGCGCATGGACGACCTGCTCGAGATCGAGACGCGGACGCTGAAGGCGGGCGGCGCCAAGCTGGTGCTCGCCCAGACGATCCTGCGTGATTTAACGCCGCTGATCGAAGCGAAGGTCATCATCGCCGTCGTCAACGCGCGGGGGCGGCCGCGGCGGCTGCCGAAAGGCCTTGCGGAAAGCTTCGGCGTCCAGGCCTGAGAGCGGTCGGCCTGTCTTGCCTGCCGGCAGCGCTCGGGTCGTAACGCATTCTTAACCATGATGTTGTCCAAATACCTTCAGGGCCGGTGGCTTGCTGCAGTGCACGCCATCCTTTGACCAAGATTGATCGTAAGAAGGCGAAGAGAAGCGCCGGAAGTCTTTCTGTGACGTGCGCGGCGGCATCTTGCAGCGACCTTCAGCCAGATGACCTTTAGCCGCCCGGCCTTCTCGCCGGGCGTTTGGATTCGAGGGCTTACGGGAATGGAACAGGTAGGACTGGCGGCGACGAGCCACGTGACGCTGTGGTCGCTCTTCATGCAGGCGGGCTTCGTCGTCAAGCTGGTGATGCTCGGCCTCCTCTGCGCGTCGATCTGGACATGGGCGATCATCGTCGACAAGAGCGTCGGCTATGCGCGGATGCGCCGGCAGCTCAGCAGCTTCGAGCAGATCTTCTGGTCCGGCCAGTCGCTCGAGGAACTCTATCGCTCGCTGTCGGAGAAGAAGACGACGGGCATGGGGTCGATCTTCGTCTCCGCCATGCGCGAATGGAAGAAATCCTTCGAGCGCGGCGCCCGATCGCCGATCGGGCTGCAGATGCGCATCGAGAAGGCGATGGACGTGACCCTGGCGCGCGAGGCCGAGCGGCTCGAATCGCGCCTCGGCTCGCTGGCGACGATCGGCTCGGCCGCACCCTTCATCGGCCTCTTCGGCACGGTCGTCGGCATCATGACCTCGTTCCAGGCGATCGCCGGCTCGAAGTCGACGAACCTCGCGGTCGTCGCCCCCGGCATCGCCGAGGCGCTGCTCGCCACCGCGATCGGCCTGCTCGCCGCCATCCCCGCCGTCATCGCCTATAACAAGTTCTCCGGGGACGCCGGCAAGATCAACGCGCGGATGGAAGGCTTCGCCGACGAGTTCGGCGCGATCCTGTCGCGCCAGATCGACGAGAAGCTCCAGCCGCGGCAGGCGGCGGAATAGGCCGCCGACAAGGTCGAGGCCGATCGGGTAGGGGAAGCCAGCCATGGGCATGTCCGCAGGCAACAGGACGATGGGCGGCGGTTCGCGCCGCCGGCGCGGGCGCAAGCACCAGCCGATGAGCGAGATCAACGTCACGCCGTTCGTCGACGTGATGCTGGTGCTGCTCATCATCTTCATGGTCGCCGCGCCGCTGCTCACCGTCGGCGTGCCCATCGACCTCCCGGAGACGAAGGCGAAGGCGCTGAACTCCGACACCCAGCCGATCACCGTCTCCGTCAACAAGAACGGTAACATCTACATCCAGGACAACCCGAGCGACATCAACGCGATCGTCCCGAAGCTGAAGGCGATCGCGACGACCGGCTACAAGGAACGCATCTACGTGCGCGGCGACACGAACGCCGACTACGGCACGGTGATGAAGGTCATGGCGCGCATCTCCGCTGCAGGCTTCACCAATCTCGGACTGGTGACCCTTCAGGAGAAGGACAACGGCTGATCGATCCCCATGAAGGCCAGTCTCGTCACATCGGCGGCCCTGCATGCACTCGTCATCTCGTGGGCGCTGTTCTCGCTGAGCGCGCCGCACACGATGGAAGTGGCCGACGTCGAGGCGTTGCCGGTCGACATCGTGCCTGTCGAATCGATCACCCAGATCCAGAAGGGCGAGAAGAAGGCGCCGAAGAAGGACATCTCGGCGCCGAAGCCGACGAGCCGTCCGGAGCCCGTGAAGGACGCGCAGGAGGTCGGCGACAACACCGTCGACCTGAAGACGCAGTCGACGCCGAAGCCGAGCGCGCGTCCGGTCGAGGCGGCGGCACCGCCGAAGCAGTCGGAGCAGCCGAAGCCGGAGGTGGACGACCAGCCGACGCCGAAGGCTGAGACCGAGCAGGCGAGCAAGCCGGAGCCGGTGCCGACGAACAAGGTCGCGGAATTGCCGAAAGAGGCACAGCCGGTCGAGCCTGACCCGACCCCGAAGCCGACGCCGCCCCAGCCCGCTCCGAAGGCGCCGGCCCCGCCGCAGCAGGCGACACAGCCGACCGAAAGCGACGCGCCGGAATTCGCGAGCCTGCCTGAAGCCGGTCCGACGCCGACGGTGCGCCCCCAGCCGCCGCAGCCGAAGACGGCCGAGACGCCGGAGCGCAAGAAACCGGACCAGCCGGTGGAGGCCGCGAAGAAGCCGGACAAGACCGAGGAGGAGAAGCCGCAGAAGACGGCGAAGGCGTCCTCCGCCAAGAAGAGCGATTTCGACGCCGACAAGATCGCGGCCCTCCTCAACCGCGAGACGCCGCAGGGCGGCGGCGCCAAGCGCTCGACGCAGGAAGCCTCGCTCGGCGGACTGAAGACGACCGGCGGTTCGAAGCTCACGCAGAGCGAGATGGATGCGCTGCGCGGCCAGATCCAGAAGAACTGGAACATCATCCCCGGCATGGCGGACGGTCAGGACGTGCGCATCCAGGTGACGATGCGGCTCGATCCCTCCGGTGCGATCGTCGGCCAGCCGGAGGTGACGGCGACCGGCGGCTCCGAATCGACGCGCGAGACGCTCGCCGGCAGCGCCCGGCGCGCCGTGCTGATGTCCTCGCCCTTCCAGGGCCTCCCTTCCGACAAATACGACGCATGGTCCGAAGTCGTCGTGAACTTCGACCCCAGCCAGATGTACTGAGCAATCGAAAGGCTTCATTGATGAAACTGACGAGACGACAGTTCGCCGGCGGTATGCTTCTCCTTCCCGGCCTGTCCGCCGTGCTCGCGAGTCCCGCCCGCGCCCGCGTGGTGATCGACGTCAACAAGGCCAACGTGCAGCCGCTGCCGATCGCCATCACCGATTTCCAGTCGACCGACGGCAAGGGCGCCGACGTCTCCGGCGTCGTCTCGGCCGACCTCAAGCGCTCCGGCCTCTTTGCGCCGGTCAATCCGAGCGCCTTCATCGAGAAGATCTCGAATCCCGACCAGACGCCGAAATTCGACAACTGGCGCGTGATCAATGCCCAGGCGCTCGTCACCGGCCGTGTCAGCCGCGAGAACGACGGCCGGCTTCGCGCCGAGTTCCGCCTCTGGGACGTCTTTGCCGGCCAGCAGATCGCCGGCCAGCAGTTCTTCACGCAGCCGGAGAACTGGCGGCGCGTCGCCCACATCATCGCCGACGCGATCTACGAGCAGCTGACCGGCGAGAAGGGCTACTTCGACAGCCGCGTCGTCTTCGTGTCGGAAAGCGGTGCGAAGACGAACCGCAAGAAGCAGCTCGCCATCATGGACCAGGACGGCGCCAACGTCCGCATGCTGACGAACGGCAGCGACCTGGTGCTGACGCCGCGTTTCTCGCCGAACAGCCAGGAAATCACCTACATGTCGTTCGCCAACAACCAGCCGCGGGTCTACCTGCTGCAGCTGGAGACGGGGCAGCGCGAGCTCGTCGGCAATTTCCCCGGCATGACCTTTGCGCCGCGCTTCTCGCCGAACGGCTCCGACGTCATCATGAGCCTGGAGCAGGAGGGCAACGCCAACATCTACACGATGGACCTGCGCTCGCGGCAGACGACGCGGCTGACCTCGGCGGCGGCGATCGACACCTCGCCCTGCTATTCGCCCGACGGCAGCCAGATCGTCTTCGAATCGGATCGCGGCGGCTCGCAGCAGCTCTACGTGATGGGCGCGGGCGGCGGCAGCGCCAAGCGCATCTCCTTCGGTGCCGGCTCCTATTCGACGCCGGTCTGGTCGCCGCGCGGCGACCTCATCGCCTTCACCAAGCAGTCCGGCGGCACCTTCTCGATCGGCGTCAGGCACACGGACGGGTCGGGCGAGCGCACGCTCACCAGCGGCTTCCACAACGAGGGGCCGACCTGGGCGCCGAACGGCCGGGTCATCATGTATTTCAGCGAGCCCGCCGGGGCGCCCGGGCCGAAGCTCCATTCGATCGACCTCACCGGCTACAACGAACTCGAAGTGCCGACGCCGGCCTTCGGCTCCGATCCCGCCTGGTCGCCGCTCCTCGAGTAACGCGTTTCCTTTGAAGTCCGACCGCCGGAACGGTCCTCGGGGACAGGCGGGCCGATGTTCCGGAAAGAAACCGTTAACCCTGTTCGTTGTGCCGACGTTAACCGAGAACCGTTAGGGTTCGGCAACCCTGAAACCCAAGGAGACAGACCATGCTCCGCATGGCAACCATCGCCCGAAGCCCTCTCGTCCTCACCTTCGTCATGATGCTGGCCGTGACAGGCTGTGCGTCGAAGCGCGGTCTGCCGAACAACGCCTCCGAGCTCGGCCTGAACGGCGGCGCGGCCGGCGCCAACGCCGCGACGCCCGGCTCGCAGCAGGATTTCACGCTGAACGTCGGCGACCGCATCTTCTTCGACACGGACTCCTCGTCGATCCGCGCCGACGCGCAGGCGACGCTGTCGCGCCAGGCGCAGTGGCTGAGGCAGTACCCGAACTACCCGATCACCATCGAGGGGCATTCGGACGAGCGCGGCACGCGCGAGTACAACCTGGCGCTCGGCGCGCGCCGCGCCAATGCCGCCCGCGATTTCCTGATCTCGAAGGGCGTGCCGGCGAGCCGCATCCACACGATCTCCTACGGCAAGGAGCGCCCGGTCGCGACCTGCGACGCGGAATCGTGCTGGTCGCAGAACCGCCGCGCCGTCACCGTGCTCAGTGCCGCCGGAAGCTAAGCCGACAGCGTACCTGTTGCATTTATGCATCACCCAAGGGGCGGCTCGAAACAGCCGCCCCTTTTGTGTGTTCCGGCGATCACACTTTGGCCGAACTCCGCTTGCTTGTAACTCGGGAAGCATCCACATACCGGACCGCATGACGGGGCGCAGTCCGACGGCTCGCCGGACCGCGATCGAGATCGGGTGAAAGACATGAAGGCAATCGTCAAGGCGGCGCTCGTCGGATCGGCTGCGCTCGTCGCCGTTCCCTCCGCTTCCCATGCGTTCTCGCTCCGATCGGCGCTCGGCATGAGCCGGCCGTCACAGCAGGACGTGGTGCCGCCGGCGGCGGTCGGCAGCGGCCAGCCGACTGTCGTGCTGGCGCAGGCAGCCGGCGACGCGACCGTGCGGCTGCAGCAGCTCGAGGACTCGGTGCGCCAGTTGACCGGCCGCGTCGAGGACCTGAATTACCAGCTCCTGCAGATGCAGGAGCAGATGCGCCAGATGCAGAAGGACAACGAGTTCCGCTTCCAGCAGCTCGAAGGCGGCGGCCATGCCGGGGGTGGCGGAGGTGGCACCGCGGCCGGCGCACCGAGCCCCGACCGCAGCGAAACCGGCAGGCCGGCGGCCCCTGGAAACGATCTCGCGCGCGGGGCTCTCCCCCGGGTCGCTCCGGCGAAGGGACCGTCC
>JBQCEN010000238.1:0-3192 GCA_051960215.1 Pararhizobium sp. | reverse complement strand
ATTCGTGTTGATGACGGCGCGCCCGTCCGGGGCGGCCACGACGGTATCCGCGCCCTTGCGCACGACTACCGCATTCGACAGACCGGCCGCGCGCCGCGCGGCCTCGACCTTGGACCGCGCTCCATCGCCGGCGATGTCGGGAAAAAGTCGAGAGAACTCGCCCGGATGCGGCGTCATCACCAGCCGCACCTCGCCGGCGAAGAGATCGAAGAGCTGGGACCGGCACTCGGAAAAGGACGTTATCCCGTCCGCATCGAGCACAACGTGTCGGCCGGCCAGCGCCTTCACAAAGGCGCGCGCCTTTTCTCCGACGCCGAAGCCCGGCCCCAGCACATAGGCGGAAATGCGCTGGTCCGACGCCAACCCTCGAACGGCATCGATGTTCTCGACCGCCCGCACCATCACCGCGGAAAGATGGGCCGCATTCGTCGCAAGCGCCTCATCGGGCGAGGCGACGGTCACGAGACCGGCACCGGCCCTGAGACCGACCGATGCGGCGAGCCGCGCCGCACCCGTCGCATTCGCGCCGCCCGAGAAGACAACGAGGTGGCCGCGGGCATATTTGTGGGCGGCGGCATCCGGCCGTGGCAGCATGCGGCTCCAGATATCCGGCCCGTTCTCGCGGATGCCGCTCGTTGCGAGGCTGGCGTAGCGCTGCGGAATGCCGATGTCGACGAGCGTCAGCCGGCCGCAGAGATGCCGGCCGGGCATCAGCAGATGGCCCGGCTTGCGCGCGAAGAAGGTCACGGTCTCCGTCGCCTCGAAGGCGGTTCCCATGACCGCACCGGAAAGTCCGTTGACGCCGGACGGCAGGTCGACGGCGACAACCGGGCACCCGCTCTCCTTCACGCGGGCGATACAATCGGCGACGGCATCGGTGAGCGGGCGGGAAAGACCGGCCCCGAACAGGGCGTCGACGACGACATCGCCGGGCTTCGGCGCATAATGTGCGAGCGGCTCGGGCTTGATTTCGCTGAAGCGCCAGGCGGTCCCCGCATCGCCTTCGAGGCCGGCCGGATCGCCGAGGCTGAAAACGCAGGCCTCGACGCCGGCACGGCGGAACGCGGCGGCCGCCACATATCCGTCGCCGCCATTGTTGCCCGGCCCTGCAAGCACGACCACCCGCTGCGCAGCCGGGAACGCGGCGAGAACGCGCGCGGCAACGGCCTCGCCCGCGGCGTGCATCAGGCTCCAGCCGCTGATGCCGGACTCGATGACCGCGTGGTCGATCCGCCCCATCTCTTCCGGCGTCACGAGCCTGTCCGATATCGTCATCTGCCGCTGACCGCCTCACTGCCCTCGCCGTCGGGGCGCACCCTGCCGCAAGCGCGGGCGCCTCGCAAGGGACGGTTCCGGCGGCCTCGCCCAAGCTTTGAGCGCTCTGCCCATTTCATAGGCAAACCGGAACGTCGTAGCACCCGGACTGCGCGGGAAGCGATCGGAGCAAAATCGCAAAGTCCGTAAGGATTTTCCGGATTGCGGCCGAATTCCATCGACTTTCGGGGCTTCACAGTCGAAAAGAACTCGCCGGCGAGGCGATTTCGGTCGAAATCGACATCGTTTGGCACGCGGCGTGCTTTTATCGGGGATGAGCAGGTCGAGCACCTGCCTTCAGGGAACGAGCGGAGAGTCAATTCCTCATGAAGAAGATCGAAGCGATCATCAAGCCGTTCAAGCTGGACGAGGTGAAGGAAGCCCTTCAGGAGGTCGGCCTCCAGGGCATCACCGTCACCGAGGCCAAGGGCTTCGGCCGCCAGAAAGGCCATACGGAGCTTTATCGGGGCGCCGAATACGTCGTCGACTTCCTGCCCAAGGTGAAGGTCGAGGTCGTGCTCGCCGACGAGACGGCGGAAGCGGCGATCGAAGCCATCCGCAACGCCGCCCAGACCGGGCGGATCGGCGACGGCAAGATTTTCGTGTCCAACGTCGAGGAAGTCATCCGCATCCGCACCGGCGAGACCGGCGTCGACGCCATCTGATCCGCCAAACCCGGCCCGTCCCCTTCTTTCGCATCCAAAACCAGGAAAATCTCAATGACGACTGCCAATGAAATCCTGAAGCAGATCAAGGACAACGACGTGAAGTTCGTCGATCTGCGCTTCACCGACCCGAAGGGCAAGCTGCATCACCTGACGATGGACGTCGGCTGCGTCGACGAAGACATGTTCGCCGACGGCGTCATGTTCGACGGCTCCTCGATCGGCGGCTGGAAGGCCATCAACGAATCCGACATGGTGCTGATGCCCGACCCGGCGACCGTTCACATGGACCCGTTCTTCGCCCAGTCCACCATGGTCGTCATGTGCGACATCCTCGACCCGGTCTCCGGCGAAGCCTATAACCGCGACCCGCGCGGCACGGCCAAGAAGGCCGAAGCCTACCTCAAGGCCTCGGGCATCGGCGACACCGTCTATGCCGGCCCGGAACCGGAATTCTTCGTCTTCGACGACGTCAAGTACAAGGCAGACCCGTACAACACCGGCTTCAAGCTGGATTCCTCGGAACTGCCGTCCAACGACGATACCGATTACGAGACCGGCAACCTCGGTCACCGTCCGCGCGTCAAGGGCGGCTATTTCCCGGTTCCCCCGGTCGACAGCCTGCAGGACATGCGCTCGGAAATGCTGACCATCCTCGCCGAAATGGGCGTCGTCGTCGAAAAGCACCACCACGAAGTCGCTGCTGCCCAGCACGAGCTTGGCGTTAAGTTCGACACGCTGGTTCGTAACGCTGACAAGATGCAGATCTACAAGTATGTCGTGCATCAGGTCGCAAACGCCTACGGCAAGACAGCCACGTTCATGCCGAAGCCGATCTTCGGCGACAACGGCTCGGGCATGCACGTGCACCAGTCGATCTGGAAGGACGGCAAGCCGACGTTTGCCGGCGACGAATATGCCGGCCTGTCGGAATCGTGCCTCTATTACATCGGCGGTATCATCAAGCACGCCAAGGCGATCAACGCCTTCACCAACCCGAAGACGAACTCCTACAAGCGCCTCGTCCCGGGCTATGAAGCGCCGGTTCTGCTTGCCTATTCGGCCCGCAACCGCTCGGCCTCGTGCCGCATTCCGTTCGGCTCCTCGCCGAAGGCCAAGCGCATCGAGTGCCGTTTCCCCGACCCGATGGGCAACCCCTACCTGACCTTCACCGCCCTGCTCATGGCGGGTCTGGATGGCATCGAGAACAAGA
>JBQCEN010000237.1:0-25153 GCA_051960215.1 Pararhizobium sp. | reverse complement strand
CATTAGCACGCGGGCGCGCCCTCGGCCAATCGCCCTTTGCGGACGCCTGCGGCGCATCCTCGCTTAACGCTCTCTTCACGATGTCCCGTTAAAATTCGTCGGCGTCTGACAATGTGAGGGAAACGCGATGCCAGTCGCTGGAAAGGACCTTCGCGAAGACGAGCGGACGTCCTGCAGGATCAAGGCCACCATCCGCTACCAGGGACGCGAGGCGCGTGCGACCGTCCTCGACCTGACGGAAGCCGGAGCGCGGGTCTACCTCGGCGCCGACATCGGCGTCGGCATCGGCCAGGATATTTCAATCGCGACCGAGGAGCTCGGCTACCTGACGGGGGTGGTGACCTGGCTGAAGGCGCCCTATGCCGGCGTCCGCCTCAGTCCCTCGTCCAACACCTCGGCCAAGGTCTTCTCCTACTTCCGGCGCTGAAGGCGGATCGCCCCGGTGTGCGGGCGGGGGGGCTCGAACCCCCACGGGGTTTCCCCCTACGGATTTTCGTACCACCTCGGCTTTCGCCGCCACCGAAGACCGGCGTTCGTGGTCTGGACTATCCCTTCGCCCTGCCCCGCGGAGCGGAGTTTAGGCGCTGCCCGTCTAGTCTCTACACCTTCCTCCGCCACGACCGGCGGAGGCTTGGCTCGGGATCGCCATCTTAAAGGTTTCCCCGAATTTGAGCAGTTCTGCACCGCCGGTTTCCTGGCGGGCACTCAAAGTCGCGCTCAAGTCCGTTGCGTCTACCGATTCCGCCACGCCCGCACACGAGGGCAACGCCTAGCGGGAAGAACGGCCGCGATCAAGCCGCGGCCGTTCTTCCGGTCTGCCAGGCGCGGGTCAGCCGAAGAGCTTCGCCGCGATCTTGGCGACGCGGTCGGCCTGGTAGCGCGCAGCCTCAAGCTCGACCTTCGACGGCTGGCGCGAGCCGTCCGGGCCGACGATCGTCGAGGCGCCGTAGGGGCTGCCGCCCTTGATCTCGTCGACGCCCGTCTGTCCCTGGAAGGCATAGGGGAGTCCGACGATCACCATGCCATGGTGCAGGAGCACCGTGTGGAACGAGAGGATCGTCGACTCCTGGCCGCCGTGCTGCGTGCCCGAGGACGACATCACCGACCCCACCTTGCCGACGAGCTTGCCCTCTGCCCAGAGCGCGCCCGTCTGGTCGAGCACGTTCTTCATCTGCGCCGACATCATGCCGTAGCGCGTCGGGGCGCCGAAGATGATGGCATCGTACTCGGCGAGCTCCAGCGGGTTCGTCAACACCGGCGCGGGCTGGTCCAGCTTGTAATGCGCCGCCTTCGCAACCTCTTCCGGCACGAGCTCCGGCACCCGCTTGACGGTCACGTCGGCGCCGGCGGCACGCGCCCCCTCGGCCGCGGCGTTCGCCATCTGCTCCATGTGCCCCCAGCTCGAATAATAGAGGACCAATACCTTCGCCATTTCGAATTCTCCTTGATCTGCGCGCGTTCCGGACGGCGTGGGCGGAAGCTATGCAACGGGCGCTGAAAGGAAAGCCCCGGCAGGCAGAACGCATCGTTCAGCATTCGGCCGCCCATGCCTGGCCACTTGCCCCGGCAGACCGCGGCCGCTATCTCGCTCGAAGCCTCGTCGACCGTTCCTGAACTGGATTTCCGCCATGACCGCCCCCGCAAGCGATGCCGCCGTCACCGCCGGGATGCTCGCCATCGGCGATGAACTCCTTTCCGGCCGGACGAAGGACAAGAACATCGGCCACCTCGCCGAGACGCTGACCTTTGCCGGCATCGACCTCAAGGAGGTGCGGATCGTGCCGGACGAGGAGGAGGCGATCGTGGAGGCGCTGAATGAATTGAGAGCGCGCTACGACCACGTCTTCACCTCCGGCGGCATCGGCCCGACGCACGACGACATCACCGCCGATGCCGTCGCCAAGGCGTTCGGCGTCGCCTGCGCCCATGATCCCGCGGCGATGGAATTGCTCGCCGCCAACTACGCCGAGCGGGGGCTCAAGTTCACCGAGGCGCGGCAGCGCATGGCGCGGATGCCGGAGGGCAGCCGGCACATCGAGAACCGCGTGTCGAAGGCGCCGGGCTTCTCGATTGGCAACGTCCACGTGATGGCGGGCGTTCCGGCCGTCTTCGAGGCAATGCTGGATGCCCTGCTCCCGAGCCTCAGGACCGGAACGAAGATCCTCTCCGGCAGTGTCGACTGCCCCTTCGGCGAAGGCGTGATCGGCGGGCCGCTGTCGCAGATCCAGAAGATTCATCCGGACGTCTCGATCGGTTCCTATCCGCGCTTCGGCGGCCAGTCCTTCTCCACGGAGATCGTCGTGCGCAGCCGCAGCGCAGCCGCGCTCGAGACCGCGCTTGCGGATGTCAGGGCGATGCTCGCCGGCCTCGCCACAGCCGGCTGACGACGCACGCCATCATCCGGGGAAAGCCGTCTCCGGCCGGCAGCGCGACCCTTGCCACGAGCGGCGGATTTCCGCTAATTGCCGCGGCAAGCCAGCGGCAGCCTTGCCGCGTCTTGCGCAAGGAGCCGCCGATGTCCCTCCCCGACAAAGCCTTTCCCGTTTCCTGGGACCAGTTCCATCGGGATGCACGAGCGCTCGCCTGGCGCCTGTCGGGCAGCGGGCAGGAGTGGCGCGCGATCGTCTGTATCACCCGCGGCGGCCTCGTGCCGGCGGCGATCATCGCCCGCGAGCTCGGCGTCCGGATGATCGAGACCGTATGCGTCGCCTCCTATCACGACTATACCTCGCAAGGCGAGATGAGTGTCCTGAAGGAAGTTTCGCCCGAACTCCTCAAGGACGACGGCCAGTCGATCCTGATCGTCGACGACCTGACCGATACCGGCAAGACCGCTGCGATCGTCCGGGCGATGATGCCGAAAGCGCATTTCGCAACGATCTACGCCAAGCCGAAGGGACGGCCGCTGGTCGATACCTTCGTGACCGAGGTCAGCCAGGACACCTGGATCTATTTCCCCTGGGACATGGGCTTCAGCTACCAGGAGCCGATCTCCAAGGACCACAAGGGCTGAGCCCGGCCGGACGCGGCCCCGAACACCACCGATGGAGACCCCGGCATGCGGGACGAGACCTATTCGCGCATCGTGACGCTCATCGCCGGGCTCATGGGAGCGGCGGGCGTGGCGATGGCAGCGGCGGCGGCTCATGTCGGCGAGACCCGTTTCTTCGGTCCGGCAGCGGCGATGTGCCTCGTCCATGCGCCCGCTTTGCTGGCGCTCGACGCGCGGCGGCCCCGGCCGCCCCTGATGACGCTCGCCTCGGCACTGCTGGGGGGCGGCACGATCCTCTTCTCCGGCGACCTGGCGATGCGGGCGCTGGAAAACCGTTCGGCTTTCGCCCTGGCGGCACCGACCGGCGGCACGCTGATGATCCTCGGCTGGGTGGCCATCGCCCTTGCCGCGCTCGTCCCGTCGCGCCGCTGAGGTCTTCCTGGGCGGAGAAACGATAGCCCCGCCGCAAGTGCCGACGGGGCTATCGAAACGGCCGGTCGGAAGGACCGGCTCTTTGCGATCCGGCGTCAGCCGCGATCGACCATGTTCTTGACCTTGTCCTTCACGTCGCCCTTGGCCTTCTGCATGCTGCCCTTGGCCTGCTGGGCGTCGCCCTTGGCTTCAAGCTCGCGATTGTCCGTGGCCTTGCCCGCGGCTTCCTTGGCCTTGCCGGCTGCCTTGTTGGCGGCGCCGGAAACCTTGTCGCTCATGCTTCCCATTGTTCCATCCTCGCTCGATGTTGGTGGACGCCGATCAACGCCATACGGTCATTCTTGTTCCTCTGCCCCAAAATGGCCTCGCATGCCTTGGCGACGCCATAAAATGTGATGGCCGCAACGTCGGGTTGGGCATGCGGGGCAGGCCGCGTCGTGGTATGGTCGAGGTGCAAATTAGCGTGCTCTCCAAGGAGGCTCCTATGAAGCACCAAGATCCTGAAAAGCTGCTTTCCGACGCGCAAGCCCTGCCTTGCGAGCCGGCTGTCACGTCGATGTCGAGGGTGGACCGCCTGCGCAAATGGGCCGACGCCCTGCAGGCCCATCAAGGCCACCTCAATGCCCTGCAGCAGATCGAGTATCTGCCCTTCCGGGAACGCCGGGCCTATCACGGTCCCAATACGCCTCTGACGGTTGCCTACAACGACCCCGACCTCAGGGCCGCCGGGCTTGCCGGTGAGACGCTCGGCGACATCATGGACTTCTTCGAAATGACGAACGAAGATGCCCATCGGCTGCTTTGCGACTGCCACTACCAGGGCACGATGACCGGAGGCGGCCTCGCCTACCGGATTCGCGACTATGCCCGCCGCGTCGAGCGCGGCACGTTGTGGGACCGCGCGCAGGGCGTGTTCTTCGGGCACGGCTGAGCGTGCCCCTTGCGATGCTGCCCGGCGCAGCGCGCGCCGGCCGGCATCCCCACGATCTCCCCCGCCGGCTCGTCCCGGGTAGCAGCTTTGTGCGTCCGAAGACGCGCTGCTTGCATTTCATCCCGAATCCGTCGTTAAGTGTCGCAATCGCGTTGGGAGAAGCCGGTCCTGTGGCCGGTGCCGAAGGAGCAACCGCCCCGGAAACTCTCAGGCAAAAGGACCAACCGATGCCGACAGGACTCTGGAGAGAGCTGGCCCCGACGAGGTGCCGGCCGCCGACGGGATAGCAATCTCAGGCAAAAGGACAGAGGGGGCTCGATGAAGGCGCGCGAACGCGCCCGCCTTTACCTCGAAGCCGCAAGGTCCACCTATTGGGCTTTGCAACACTGGAGGCACTCTTGGCCGAGCCCGACGAACTTCGACAGACGCCCCTCTCCTCGCTTCATGCGCGCCTCGGCGCCCGCTCGGTGCCCTTCGCCGGCTATTCGATGCCGCTGCAATATGCCGGCGGCATCATGAAGGAGCATCTGCACACGCGCTCTGCCGCAAGCCTCTTCGACGTGTCCCACATGGGCCAGATCAGCATCAGGCCGAAATCAGGCTCGCTCGCCGACGCCGCCCGCGCGCTGGAGGCGCTCGTGCCGGCTGATATCGCGGACCTCAAGGAAGGCCGGCAGCGCTACGCCCTCTTCACCAACGACGATGGCGGCATCCTCGACGACCTGATGGTCGCCCACTGCGGCGACCATCTGATGCTCGTCGTCAACGCCGCCTGCAAGCGCGACGACCTGGCCCTGATCGAGAACGCGCTCGGCGGATCATGCACCGTCGAGATGGCCGACGATCGCGCGCTGATCGCCCTGCAGGGGCCGCAGGCGGCGGCTGTGCTCGCCGCCCTCACACCGGAAGCCGATGCGATGCGCTTCATGGACGTGCGGCCGCTCGCCATCGCCGGCGCCGACTGCATCGTCTCGCGCTCGGGCTATACCGGCGAGGACGGCTTCGAGATTTCCGTTCCGAACGAGAAGGCCGAGGCGGTGGCCGAGGCCCTGCTGAAGAACGACACGGTGAGACCGGCCGGGCTTGGCGCGCGGGATTCGCTGCGCCTCGAGGCCGGCCTCTGCCTCTACGGCAACGACATGGACGCCGACACCACGCCGGCAGAAGCGAGCCTCGGCTGGGCGATCCCGAAGGTCCGTCGCCGCGGCGGCGCGCGCGAGGGCGGCTTCCCCGGCGAAAAGATCGTGCTCGCCCAGCTGGAGAACGGCTCCGCCCGCTGCCGCGTCGGCCTCAAGCCCGACGGCCGGGCGCCGATCCGTGCCGATATCCCGCTCTACCTCTCCGACGAGGAGAAGGGAAACCCGATCGGCTCCGTCACCTCAGGCAGCTTCGGCCCGAGCCTCGACGCGCCGATCGCCATGGGTCACGTGCCGGCCGACATGGCCGCGCCGGGCACGAAGCTCTTCGCCGAGGTGCGCGGCCGCTTTCTGCCCGTCGCCGTCGCCGCCATGCCCTTCGTGCCGACGCATTACAAGCGCTGAAAGATCACCAGACAGGGACACCCCGACATGCGGAAATTCACCGAAGACCACGAATGGCTCGAGATCGATGGCGACACGGCGACCGTCGGCATCACAAAGCATGCCGCCGAACAGCTTGGAGACCTCGTCTTCGTCGAGCTGCCGGAGGTCGGGAAGACCCTCGCGAAGGGCGCCGAGGCGGCGACGGTGGAGTCCGTCAAGGCGGCTTCGGAAGTCTTCAGCCCGCTCGACGGCGAGATCGTCGAGGTCAATGCGGCGATCGCCGACGACCCCGCCCTCGTCAACGCCGACCCCATGGGCAAGGGCTGGTTCTTCAAGCTGAAGCTCGCCGACGCGGCCGCCGCCGACAGCCTCATGGACGAGGCGGCCTATGAGGCGATGGTCGCCTGAACTCTACGCGGGACGTTGAGAATGCCGTTCGAATTCACCGACTACCAGCCCTACGACTTCGCCAACCGCCGCCACATCGGCCCCTCCCCCGACGAGATGGCCGCCATGCTGAAGGTGGTCGGCGCCGAAAGCCTCGACGCCCTGGTCGACGGGACGGTGCCCGCTTCGATCCGCCAGAAGGAGCCGCTCGTGTGGGGTCCGCCGATGACGGAACGCGAGGCGCTCGACCGGCTGCGCGAGACCGCGGACCGCAACCGCAATCTCGTCTCGCTGATCGGCCAGGGCTATCATGGCACCATCACGCCGCCCGTCATCCAGCGCACGATCCTCGAGAACCCCGCCTGGTATACGGCCTACACGCCCTACCAGCCAGAGATCAGCCAGGGGCGCCTCGAAGCGCTGCTCAACTACCAGACCATGGTCTCCGACCTGACCGGCCTCGATATCGCCAACGCTTCATTGCTGGACGAAGCGACGGCCGCCGCCGAGGCGATGGCGATGGCGGAGCGTGTGGCGAAATCGACGGCCAAGACCTTCTTCGTCGACCGCCATTGCCACCCGCAGACGATCGCCCTGATCGAAACCCGCGCCGAGCCGCTCGGCTGGCAGGTCGTCGTCGGCGATCCCTTCGCCGACCTCGATCCTTCGGCGGTCTTCGGCGCGATCTTCCAGTATCCCGGCACCGACGGCCACGTGCACGACTTCACCGACGTCATCGCGAGCCTCCATGCCGAGAATGCCATCGCCGTCATGGCAGCCGACCCGCTGGCGCTCTGCCTGCTGAAGTCGCCGGGCGCGCTGAACGCCGACATCGCCATCGGCTCGACCCAGCGCTTCGGCGTCCCCATGGGTTATGGCGGTCCGCACGCGGCCTATATGGCCGTCAAGGACGCCTACAAGCGGCAGATGCCGGGCCGCCTGGTCGGCGTCTCCGTCGACCAGCGCGGCAACCGCGCCTACCGGCTCGCGCTGCAGACCCGCGAGCAGCACATCCGCCGGGAGAAGGCGACGTCGAACATCTGCACCGCCCAGGTGCTGCTCGCCGTCATGGCCTCGATGTATGCCGTCTTCCACGGGCCAAAGGGCCTCAAGGCGATCGCCCAGCGCGTCCACCAGCGCACCGCCTGCCTGGCGGACGGGCTTGCAAAACTCGGCTACTCGGTGGAACCGGAGACCTTCTTCGACACGATCACCGTCGACGTCGGCAGGCTGCAGGGCGTCATCATGAACGCGGCGCTCGCCGCCGGTATCAACCTGCGCAAGGTCGGCGACACGCGGATCGGCATCACGCTCGACGAACGCACGCGCCCATGGGTCATCGAGGCCGTCTGGCAGTCCTTCGGCGGCGCGCTCAGGCTCGAAGATTTCCCGCCGCGCTACGCCCTGAAAGAGGCGCAGTTCCGGCGGACGGACTACCTCGCCCATCCGGTCTTCCACATGAACCGGGCGGAAAGCGAGATGACGCGCTACATCCGCCGCCTCTCCGACCGCGACCTCGCGCTCGACCGGGCGATGATCCCGCTCGGCTCCTGCACGATGAAACTCAACGCGACGGCCGAGATGCTGCCGATCTCCTGGCCCGAGTTCTCCGAGCTTCACCCCTTCGCCCCGGCCGACCAGGCGGAAGGCTACAAGGCGCTGATCGACGACCTTTCCGACAAGCTCTGCCGGATCACCGGCTACGACGCGATCTCCATGCAGCCGAACTCCGGCGCGCAAGGCGAATATGCCGGCCTCCTGACGATCCGCGCGTATCACCGGGCCCGCGGCGACACGCATCGCACCGTCTGCCTGATCCCGACCTCCGCCCATGGCACGAACCCGGCCTCGGCGCAGATGGCAGGCATGAAGGTCGTGCCCGTCAAGGCGCTCGAGAACGGCGATATCGACGTCGAGGATTTCCGCGCAAAGGCAGAGCAATACGCCGATACGCTCGCGGCCTGCATGATCACCTATCCCTCGACGCACGGCGTCTTCGAGGAGACCGTCGCGGAGATCTGCGCGATCGTCCACCAGCATGGCGGCCAGGTCTATATCGACGGCGCAAACCTCAATGCGCTGGTCGGCCTTGCGCGGCCCGGCGACTTCGGTGGCGACGTCAGCCACCTCAACCTGCACAAGACCTTCTGCATCCCCCATGGCGGAGGCGGCCCCGGCATGGGGCCGATCGGCGTCAAGGCGCACCTGATCCCGCACCTGCCCGGCCACCCCGGGACCGACGCGCGCCCCGGCGCCGTATCGGCGGCGCCCTACGGCTCGGCGTCGATCCTGCCGATCTCCTGGAGCTATTGCCTGATGATGGGTGGCGAGGGCCTGACCCAGGCGACGAAGGTCGCGATCCTCAACGCCAACTATATCGCGGCGCGGCTGAAGGGCGCCTATGACGTGCTCTACGCCTCGAAGAACGGCCGCGTCGCCCATGAATGCATCATCGACACGCGCCCGCTGATGGAGCGCGCCGGCGTGACGGTCGACGACGTCGCCAAGCGCCTCGTCGACTGCGGCTTCCACGCGCCGACGATGAGCTGGCCCGTCGCCGGGACGCTGATGATCGAGCCGACGGAATCGGAGACGAAGGCCGAGATCGACCGCTTCTGCGACGCGATGCTCGCGATCCGCCAGGAAGCGCGCGACATCGAGGAAGGCCGCATCGACCGGACGAACAACCCGCTGAAGAACGCGCCGCACACGGTCGAGGACCTCGTCGGCGAATGGGACCGGCCCTATAGCCGCGAGCAGGCCTGCTTCCCGCCCGGCGCCTTCCGGGTGGACAAGTACTGGCCGCCCGTCAACCGCGTCGACAACGTCTATGGCGACCGGAACCTCGTCTGCTCCTGCCCGCCGATGGAAGCCTACGAGGACGCGGCCGAATAGGTCCCGGTTGATCATTTCCGCGTTTCGCTGAATCGCGGAAACGATCCATCCTTTGTCTTGTCGCGTTTCCGAACGGAAAACCGGTTTCCACTTTTCCTGGAAACGTTCTACCGGCCGCCGCGGCGCATCTGGACGACGCGGTCCGCGTCGCGCCCGTAGACCTCCTCGAAATGATCGAAGGAACTCTCGAACCACGCGACGCCCTGCGTCGCCGCGCGGAGCGCCTGAGCCAGGTCCTCCAGCGCGCCGCCCGGAAGCTGCGCCCGGAACACGTCCCAGCCGCGCGCGTCCGGATCGCGGTCGAAGCCGAGAACGCGGCCCTTGAGCGAGGAGACCGTCGCGACGAGCGCGCCGCTGTGGATCGACAGCGCATAGATCGCCGCCTCGTGGATCGGCTGGAGCAGGATCGGCGCGCCTTCCGCCAGGGCTTGGGCAACGGCGGCTCTGCCGGCCGCCCGAAAGGCGAAATCGGAACTGTCGACGGCATGGTATTGGCCGTCGGTCAGCGTGACGCCGATGTCGGCGACGGGGAAGCCGAGCGGCCCCGCGGCCAGCGCGTCCCGCGCCCCGGCCTCGACCGCGGGAATGTAGTTGCGCGGCACCGAGCCGCCCTTGATCGTTTCCCCGAAGCTGAAGCCGGTCCCTCGCGGGTTCGGCCGGACGGTCAGCTTGACGTCGGCGAACTGCCCCGCGCCGCCGGTCTGCTTGCGGTGGCGATAGTGGACGCTCGCCGGCCGGCTGATCGTCTCGCACCAGATTTCGTCGGGAACTCCGTCCTTTGCCTTGACGCCGAACTCCTCGCCCAGGGTTTCCAGAACGCGGCGAAGATGCATCGGCCCTTGAACCCGAACGAGAAGCGCGCCGGTCGCCTCTTCCTGGCCGACGGTAAGTCCGGGATCTTCCTCGGCAAGCCGCGCCAGCGCCTGCGAGAGCTTTGCCTGTTGGTTCTCGCTCTCCGGCACGAGGCGGCGCACGAACATCGGGGGCACGAAGCCCATTGCAGGGCGCGGGTCCACGCTGCGATCCGCGAGGACCAGCCGCGCGGCCGCCAGATGATCCGACTTGAGCGCCACGGCGATATTGCCGGCCGGCAGCGGGTTCGGCGCCGGCTTCGCCGTTCCGACCTCTGTCGCGGCGCCGAGACCGGCGCCGCCGATTGTTCCGCCCGCCGCCACGCCGTCCGCGAGCGCCCGCAGGAACGTCGCCTTGCCGAGGTGCTTGCGATGGTCGGCATGGAAGGTCGCCGCGAGCAGTTCGCTCTCCGCCACGTTCAGCGTGGACGCGAGCCGCTGCCGCAGCGCATCGACAGGCGGCGCCTCGTGGCGAAGCGCCTTCATGAGCCGCATCAGGCCGGACCCGTGCAAGGCCGAGCCCATCAGGGCGGGCACGGCGCGCCCCTCGGCAAGCAGACGGGAGCAGATCGCGTAGATCGCAGCCGTTGCCGGCGCGCGATCCTCGACGATCTCCTCGAGCAGCCAGTCGTCGAATTCGGAAAGGTGCTCCAGCAACTCCGCCCGCGCCTCCTGCTCGCGCGCCGTGACATCCTGCGGGACCTCGACCAGCCGCGAAGGCTCGCCCTCGCGGTAGCGCCAGGCGCGCTCCGACACGAGGTCGACGGCCCCGACGATGCGTCCGTCCTCGCGCATCGGAATCTGGCGAAGCACGATCGGTTCGCGGCAATAGTCCTGGAGCGCGGCGGCGATATCGCGCACGCGGCCACGGGTTTCATCGACCCTGTTGACGAACAGCAGGCATGGCGCGCCGGAGGCTTCCACCGCGCGGAGGAACGGAGCGGCAAGCACCGCCGCGTCGGGATCCGGCGGCACGACGACCACAGCGGCATCGCTGGCGAGCAAGGCTGCACGGGCGTCCGGCAGGCTTTCGACGTCGCCCGGGCAGTCGATGGCCGTCCAGGCCTCGCCCATGAACTGGAAGGTGACGACGGAAAAGCCGCCCCTGCTCTCGAGACGCCCGCTCGATCCTTCGAACTGCGCGAGTCGGTTGATCAGTGTGGTCTTGCCGGACCCAGCCGGGCCGAGGGCAGTGAAGCATCGCACGGGGCAGCTCCTTTCTGCATCGTACTCGCAGCCTTCGGGCGCATCGCATCGGCGGTCCCCGGCGAGCACCCTCAGAATGTCTCAAATCGCGACCGCCGTCGACGGCAAGATGCCGTCGGCCGCCGTTGTTGGCCGCCGGAGCCGAAGAGCTACCGTGCGACGGCGAGGTAACCGGAGACGGTGAGGATCGACGCGACGGTCGAGACGAGGACGACGTTCGAGGTGACGGCGCCCTCGCGCCGATAGAATTCGGCGAGCATGAAGGGCCCCGTCCCCGTCGGAAGCGCGGCAAGCAGCACGGCCGAGTGCGTCAGGAGCGGCGGCAGGTCGAAGACGAGGGCCGCGAGCACCCAGGCGATCAACGGCTGAAGCACGAGCTTGAGGACAACGAGGAGCCCCGTCGAGGGCAGGAGCCCGCCCTTCGCCTCGCGCGCCCGGTTCTCGCCGAGGAAAAGGCCGAGCGCGACCAGCGCGCAGGGCGAGGCCGCGCCGCCGAGGAGTTTCAGGAAGGACTCGACCGGCCCCGGCACCGTGAGGCCGCAGACCGGAACAAGCGCGCCGACGAGCGGCGCGACGACGAGCGGGTTGCGGGCGAGCGAGCGTGCGACCTTGCCGGCGACGCGACCGCGCGGCACGTCCGCCTGCAAGCCGATCTCGATCAGCACGATCGCCAGCGCGAAGACGGCGCAGACCGTGATGATCGTCGCGATCAGCGTCGGCGCCATCGCCTCCTTTCCGAGCGCGACCAGCGCCAGCGGGAAGCCGATGAAGCCGGTATTGGCGTAGCCGGCATTGAGGCCGTCGATCGCCGCATCGGGCAGCGGCCGCGGATGACGCAGCCTGAGTGCCACCGTTCCCGCAAACACCAGCAGGCTGCTCAGCCCGAAGGCGGCGATGAAGCCCGGCTGCCAGACGTCGGCCCGGCGCGCATGGGCGATGATGTCGAAGAGCAGCGCCGGCAGCGCGAGGTAGACGACGAAGCGGTTGAGCTCGCTCGTCGCATGCGGCCCGAGCACGCCGATCCGCCGGCAGAGCCAGCCGGCGAAGATCAGGGCGAAGATCGGCAGGACGATGATGAGCGTGGAAAGCATCGTGAGGCGGTCCGCGACGCCATCGGCCGCTTGAACTGCGGAGGCGGCGCTTCGCTCCGCGAGAGGACAAAAGATTCTGCGTTTCCGGCTGGAGACGGCGCGGCCCCTGTTCCGTTGGCAGCCAACGAAAGGCTTCGCCTCGCGCGATCACGGGAAGCCGCGGGAGGCACCTTCCTTATGCCGTCTTTCCGACACATTCGGATTAGGAATCACGCCCTTGGCCTCATCACGCATCATTACTGAACATTACTTGGCGGCCGCATGTACAAAATTTAATGAAACGTGCAGAGCCGCGCGGAAGGCTGCCAGCCCGGATATCGGCGACGCCCGGCGCCGGTCTCACGGAACATGACATTTTGAATCCCAGAATTGTTTGATTTTACGGAACGTTTCAGGGAAAGACCCCTTATATTGCGGTGCACCTGATACGCGACGTCGGGGCGAACTTCCACCATTTCGGCTGCGGGGTACTCAGAAGTGTCTTTAACCCAAATCTACCTGCGGGCGCTTGGTTACTTGCTGGCACACAAGGCTCGTGTGTCGGTCGTGACCGGTGCCAACGTGATCCTGGCGGTCATCATGATCGCCGAGCCGGTGCTGTTCGGCCGGATCATCGACGCCATGCAGGGCAAGGGTGAAATCCTGCCGACCATGGTCATGTGGGCGGCACTTGGCCTGTTCTCGACTGTGGCTTTCGTTCTCGTCGCGCGCGAAGCCGATCGTCTCGCCCATCGGCGGCGGGTCGAAGTGCTGACCGAATCTTTCAACCGCGTCATCTCGATGCCGCTCTCCTGGCACAGCAAGCGCGGCACCTCCAACGCGCTCCACACGCTGATCCGCGCCACCGAGGCGCTCTTCAGCCTGTGGCTCGAATTCATGCGCCAGCATCTGGCGACAGCGGTTGCGCTCGCGCTGCTGATCCCGACGGCGTTCTCGATGGACGTGCGGCTGTCCTGCATCCTCGTGGTTCTCGGCATCGCCTATTTCGCGACCAGCCGTCTCGTCATCGGCAAGACGAAGAACGGACAGGCGAACGTCGAGCGCCACCACCACCGGGTGTTCTCGCATGTGAGCGATTCCATCAGCAACGTCTCCGTCCTGCATAGCTACAACCGGATCGAGCAGGAGACGCGGCAGCTTCGCGCGTATGCCGATGATCTGATCTCGGCGCAGTTCCCGGTGCTCGACTGGTGGGCGCTTGCGACCGGCATGCACAAGATGGCATCGACGATCTCGATGATGGTCATCCTCGGCAGCGGCGCCTGGCTCGTCGCCCAGGGCTCGCTGCGCGTCGGCGACGTCGTCGCCTTCATCGGCTTTGCGAACCTGCTCATCAGCCGGCTCGACCAGATGAGCCAGTTCGTCAGCCAGATCTTCGATTCCGGCGCGAAGCTCGAGGAGTTCTACAAGCTCGAGGACGCGGTCGCAGACCGCAAGGAAGTCGAGGGCGCGATCGACCTGCCGAAGGCCGACGGCCACGTCGTCTTCGAGGACGTGTCGTTCCACTTCGAGGACACGAAGCATGGCGTCCACGACGTCAGCTTCGAGGCCCGCGCCGGCGAGACCATCGCCATCGTCGGCCCGACCGGCGCCGGCAAGACGACGCTGATGAACCTGCTGCAGCGTGTCTTCGAGCCGACGAGCGGCCGCATCACTGTCGATGGCACCGATATCGCGACTGTCACGCGGCGCTCGCTTCGTAACTCGATCGCGACGGTGTTCCAGGATGCCGGCCTCCTCAATCGCTCGATCGCGGACAATATCCGCCTCGGCCGGGAGGACGCCTCGCATGACGACATCATGCTGGCGGCGGATGCCGCGGCTGCGAGCGACTTCATCCTCTCGAAGTGCGCCGGCTACGACACGACCGTCGGCGAGCGCGGCGGCCAGCTCTCGGGCGGCGAACGCCAGCGGATCGCGATCGCCCGTGCCATCCTGAAGGACGCGCCGATCCTCGTGCTCGACGAGGCGACGAGCGCGCTCGACGTGGAGACCGAGGCCCGCGTGAAAGCGGCGATCGACCAGCTTCGGGCAGGCCGCACTACCTTCATCATCGCGCACCGGCTCTCGACGGTGAAGGAGGCCGACAAGGTGCTCTTCGTCGATGGCGGCCGGATCGTCGAGATGGGCAGCTTCCAGGAACTCAGCCACAGCAACGGCCGGTTTGCGGCGCTGCTGCGCGCGGGCGGCGTGCTGACGGACGAGGAGGTCCGCCGCAGCACCCTCACCCCCGTCGGCGAGAAGGAAGCGGCCTGACGTTCATCGGCGGGCGCCGCAGAGCGCGCGCCCCAAGCTGGAACGACGAGGGCGACGCCGGCAACGGCGCCGCCCTCTCTGCGTTCTGGTACGACTGAGGACATTGCCGCCGTCAGGGTTGGGCCAACCGTCGTCATGGTCGGGCTTGTCCCGACCATCTGCCGCAGGCTCCTGTTGTGCCGAGAAGCAGCAGATCCTGGGGGCAAGCCCCAGGATGACGTCGGGGCGTCGGGTCGGATTCCCGATGCATAACCGCCATCAGGGTCGGGCTTGTCCCGGCCATCTGCCGCGGGCTCCCGCTGTGCGGAGAAGCGGCAGATCCTGGGGACAAGCCCCAGGATGACGCCGGGGCGTGCGGGGTCAACCGCAGTACAGCATCGGGCCCTTCACGACGTTCGGGCGACGACGCGGCCGCACCTCAGCTCTGGCGGACTTTCTCCTCGCCGGGCTCGGCCGCAAGGCCGCGGAGCAGGATGCCTTCGGCCGGGTCGTCCACGGTCTCGCCGTTCACGGTGACCTTGAAGGCGCCGTTGGAGGCGCGTTCAACGGCAATCTCGAACAGGCGGCCGTCGAGGCGAAGGGCGGCGGAATAGCCGTCCCAGGCGTCCGGCAGCGCCGGCGCCAGGGTCAGCCGATCACCACGCCGGGCGATGCCAAGGATGCCTTCGATCGCCGTGCGGTAGAGCCAACCGGCCGAGCCGGTGTACCAGGTCCAGCCGCCGCGACCGGCGCGTAGCCCCTCCGAATAGATGTCGGCCGCCACGACATAGGGCTCGACACGGTAGAGCTCGGCGGCCTCGGGCGTATCGGCGTGGGTGATGGGGTTCAGCATCGACCAGCAGCGATGGGCCTCGTTGCCGCGCCCGAGCTTCGCCAGCGCGTAGGCGACCCAGGTGGCGGCATGGGTATACTGGCCGCCGTTCTCGCGCACGCCGGGGGGATAGCCCTTGATGTAGCCCGGGTCCTTGTTGGTCCGGTCGAAGGGCGGCGTGAAGAGGCGCACGAGGCGATGCTCGTCGTCGACCAGCTCGGCGAGCACGGACTCCATCGCCGTGCGCATCCGTTCCGCATCGCCCTGCCCCGAAAGCACGCTCCAGGACTGGGCGATCGAATCGATGCGGCATTCGGCGGCGTCATGCGTGCCGAGCGGCGTCTCGTCGTCATAGAAGCCGCGCAGGTAGTAGCTGCCGTCCCAGGCGTTGCTCTCCAGCGCCGTCTTTAGGGACGCCGCATGGGTCTTCCAGCCATCGGCCCGCGCCTTGTCGCGCCGGCTCCTGGCGATCGGGATCATCGCCTCCAGCGTCGCCAGAAGGAACCAGCCGAGCCAGACGCTCTCGCCCTTGCCCTGCTCGCCGACGCGGTTCATCCCGTCGTTCCAGTCGCCGCCGAGGAAGAGCGGCAGGCCGTGCGGCCCCGTGCGTTCGATGGCAAGATCGAGCGCGCGCGCGGCATGCTCGTAGACGGTGGCGACAGTCGTCGTCACCTCGGGCGGGAAGAAGGCGTCGTGCTGGCCGGGATCGAGCTCCTGCCCGGCGATGAAGGGCAGTTCCTCGTCGAGGATCGTCGTGTCGCCCGTCGCCCGGCAATATTCGGCGACCGCATGGCCGAGCCAGACGACGTCGTCGGCGATCATCGTCCGTACGCCGGCGCCGGTCGCCGGCAGCCACCAGTGCTGCACGTCGCCCTTCTCGAATTGCCGGCCGGCAGCGTTGAGGATCTGGCTGCGCGCCAGCGCGGGATCGTGCAGCATCAGGGCCAGCGTGTCCTGGAGCTGGTCGCGGAAGCCGAACGCCCCGCTCGCCTGGTAGAAGGCGGAACGCGCCGTGATGCGGCAGGACAGGCTCTGATAAGGCAGCCAGGCATTGACCATGGTGTCGAAGGCCGGGTCCGGCGTCTTGACCTGAACCGTCCCGGTGAAGTCGCGCCAGCGGGACGACGCCGCCTCGGCCACGGCCGCGACGTCGGCGCTGCGATGTTTCGCCGCCAGCGTCTTCGCCTCCTCCGCCGAACCCGCATCGCCGAGGAGCACGAGCACCTCCTCGCTCCCGCCCGCCTCGACGGTGACGTCGACCGCCAACGCTCCGCAGGGATCGCCAAGGATGTCGGTCGAGCCGGAGAGCGCCGCGCCGGCAAGGACGACCGCCGGCGCCTGGACGGTATGGCCCTGGCCGATGAAGGACCGGCGGTCCGCCGTGTGCGACTGGATCGCCCCGTTCGTCGCCATGAATACGGTGCGGGCCGAATAGTCGAGGCTGTAGGGGTTGCGGGCGGTCAATACGCCCGTCTCGGGATCGAAGTCGGGCACGATGAACGGCGCAGTGCGGCTGCGACTGGTGCCGAGCACCCACTCGGCGTAGGCGTAGACCCGCAGCCGCGCCGGCTTGTCGCCCTCGTTCGTGAGCCGCAGCCGCGTCAGCCTGACGGGGTCCTGCGGATCGACGGTCAGGGTCGCTTCGATGCCGAGGTCACCCTTGCGGGTGGTGAAGCGGCTGGAGCCGAGGCCGTGAACGACCTCGAAGAGCTGCGACGGGTCGCGCGACAGCGCCGCGAAGGGCGTGGCGACCGAGCCGTCGTCGAGATTCGCGATATAAAGGGCCTCGCCCGGACGATCGGAGACCGGATCGTTGCTCCAGGGCGTCAGCTGGAAGTCGCGTGAGTTGCGGCTCCAGGTGAAGGCCGTGCCCTCGGCCGAGACGTGGAAGCCGAAGCCGCTGTTGGCGACGACGTTGATCCACGGATGCGGGGTCGCCCCGCCGCCCGGCAGGCGGACCACGTAGGAACGACCGTCCTCGGCGAAGCCGCCAAAGCCGTTCCAGAAGCGCAGGCCCTCGCCCGCCGGCTTCACGGCCGGACGATCCGACCCGATCGGCGCGGGCAGCGGCCTGATCGTCTGGCGGCCGTGCCCCGTGGTCGCCAGTTCCTCCGCCCGCTCGATCTGGTCGGAGAGCTTGCCGTTGCGGGCATGGAAGACGACGCGGGAGGCCGCGAGCAAGGCGTGGTATGTGCGCGGCTCCATCAGGTCGCGGCGCACGGCGAAGATATGCCGGCGCGGACCCATCGCCTGGCCGCGCAGACGCGCATTCTCGCACATCGCCTCGAGCCGGCTCTGCAGGTCCTGGGCGTAGGAGGACGCCTTCTCGTTCAGGATCACGAGGTCGGCGAGCAGGCCACGCGCCCGCAGGTATTCCTGGGCAAGAAGCGCCTGCGCGGCGATCTCGATGTCGACCTCGTCGTTCACCCGCAGCGTGAAGATCGGATAGTCCCCGGAGATCGCCAGCGGCCAGAGCGCCAACTGCTCCGCGAGCCCCGCGCGCACCGTATCGCGGTCGGGCCGCAGTTGCAGGTCCGGATAGATCAGGTAGCGCGCAAGCATCTGGAAGGTCGCCGCCTCCTGCGAGGAGACGCCGACGTGGCGCAGCTGAACCTGCGAGCGCGTCCAGGCGTGCGTCGTCTCGTGCTCGAAGCTGTCGGGATAGCGGTAGCGCTGCAGCGCGACGTCGGCTTCCGCGCGGTTCGGAGCGGTGATCGTCCAGAAGATCAGGCTCGCCTTCTTGCCGGCCGGCACCCGCACGACGCGGCGGAGCGCGACGATCGGGTCAAGCGTGAAGCCGTCGCTGCCCGTCAGCCGGGCGCCGGGATCGAAGGCGGCGGCGTCGGCGATGGTGCGACCGCGGCCGAGGAAGGCGCGCCGGTCGGTTTCGGCCTGCGTCTCCCGGCCGGCGCTGCTGCCGCTCCCGCCGACGAGCATGTGGACGACGTGCATGTCCGGGTCGGAGGGGGAGCGCTTCTTGCGCTCCGCGTGGATCACCTCGTTGCCCGGCTTGATCTCCGTGCGGACGAACATCTTCGAAAAGGCGGGATGCGCCGCATCGGCATCCTCGGGACCGACGACAAGCTCGGCGTAGGAGGTCACCTCGATGAAGCGATCGCTTTCGCCGTCGTTGAAGAGCGTGACCTTGCGGCCCTCCCCGTCGTCCTCGGCGGTGACGATGCACTCGACCTGGGAGCGCAGCGTCCCGACGGTCTTGTGGAACTCGACCTTGTCGTCGCTGAAGACGGCCTTCACCTCCTCGTCAGCCGCCCGCTTCGGCTCGACGGTCGTAGACCACCAGTCGTTGGTCTCGGTGTCCCTCAGGAAGATGTAGGTGCCGAAGCGGTCCTCCGTCGGGTCCGGCGCCCAGCGCGTCACCGACTGGCCGTTCCACTTCGAATAGCCCGAGCCGGTCGCCGTCACCATGACGGAATAGTGGCCGTTGGAGAGCAGCGTCGTCGCGCGGTCGGCGGCGGCCGGGTTCTCGATGGTGCGGATTTCCGGGCGCTCGAGCTGCGGCTCGCCGGCGGCGGCGCCCTCCGGCTCGCGGCGGAGCGCCAGCGTCGGGATCTCGCGCGGCGCCTTCTCCTGCAGCAGCAGCTCGGCGGCCTCGATGACCGGATCGGCGTGGAAGCGATCGCGCAGCCGTCCGTTGAAGACGACGTTGGCGACGGCTGCGACCGACATGCCCTCGTGGTGGGCCATGTAGTTCTTGACGACGGCGCAGGTCTCCCCTTCCGGCACGCGGGTCGGCGTGAAATCGACCGCATCGTGGAAGCCGTAGCGGCCGAGTGCGCCAAGCGAACGCAGCTTCTCGAGGTTCGCCAGCGCCTCCTCCGGCAGGTACTGGCAGGCCAGCAGCGAGGCGTAGGGCGCGATGACGGCGTTCTGTCCGAGGCCGCGCTTCAGCCCGAGCGAGGGAACTCCGAAGTTCGAATACTGGTAGTTCAGGTCGTGGTCGCGGGCGTTGAAGGCCGACTCCGAGATGCCCCAGGGCGTACCCAGCGAGCGCGCGTAGCTCATCTGGCGGCGCACCGCGAGCACGTTCGACTGGTTGAGGATGCCGCCCTGGCGCTCCTGCATGACAAGCGGCGGCATCAGGTACTCGAACATCGAGCCCGACCATGAGACGAGCGCGGCGCGGGTGCCGACCGGCGTCACCGGGCGGCCGAGGCGGAACCAGTGGTCGGTCGGCAGGTCGCCCTTGGCGATGCCGAAGAGGCTCGTCAGCCGTGCTTCCGAGGCAAGCAGGTCGTAGCAGGACTCGTCGAGCTCGCCGTCGTTGACGCGGTAACCGATCGAAAGCAGCCGCCGCTCCTTGCGGAACAGGAAGGCGAAGTCCATCGAGAAGGCGAAGTTGCGCGTCTTGTCCCTGAGCGCCACCAGCCGCTTGCGCATCTCCTCGATCGCTTCGGTGTCAGCGGTGGAATCCCCGACATGGGCCTCGCAGGTCGTGAAGAGCGAGGTTGCCCACTCGACGAGGTCGCGGCTCTCCGGCGACTGCATCTCGTGATCGAGGTTGGCAGCGAGGCGATGGATCTCGCGGGCGAGCACGGTGAGGTTGATCGCCCGGATCGAGACGAACTCCGGCTCCTTGCGGAGCGTCTCGATGGCGCGGTGGAAGCCGATGATCCGCTCCTCGACGCGCCGGCGCAGCGGCCGCACGTTCTTGCGGTCGTCGGGCAGCGCCGCGAGGCAGTCGGAAAGGATCGCGGCCGTGTCGGCGATGCCCTCGACGCCGCCATAGAGGTGCGCCGAGGGCGCCTCCGCCCACTCCGCGCAGGCCGAGGACACGGCGATCAGGTGGCCGGCGAGGTTGCCGCTGTCGACGGCCGAGACGTAGCGCGGATGCAGCGGCTCGAGCGTGCGCGTGTCGTACCAGTTGAAGACGTGACCGCGGAACTTCTCCATCTTCTCCAGCGTGGCGACGGTATCCTCGAGGCGCCGGATCGTCTCGGCGAGACCGATCCAGCCGAAGTCGCGCGCCGAGATCGTCGAGAGCAGATAGACGCCGATGTTGGTCGGCGACGTGCGGTGGGCGACGACGGGATGGGGGTCCTCCTGGAAGTTGTCCGGCGGCAGGTGGTTGTTCTCGGCGTTGGCGAAGGCCTCGAAGAACTTCCACGTGCGGCGGGCATACTGGCGAAGCTCGGAGGTGGCGCGGGCCGAAAGGCGCAGGCGGTCCTCGGTCACGGCCGACTGGCTGACGAACCAGGCCATGACCGGCGACAGCGCCCAGAGCAGCACGAAGGGAATCGCGACGATGATGCCGCTGCTGCCAGTCGCCGCGCAGAGAAGAAGCGCGATGACGGCGACGGCCGGCGCCTGCCACATGGTGCGCAGGTAGTCGAGCGGGGTGTGGCTACGGCTGCCCTGCACCTGCGCGGCGGTGCGCCATTCGAGCATGTGCTTGCGCGAGACGAAGGTGCGGTAGAGCGTGCGGACGATCGCGTCGCCCATCACCCAGGCCGTATGCGCGATGAAGACGATGCGCAGCGCCACTTGGGCATTGGCCGCGTTGATCTCGGAGAAGACCGCGTGGATATGGGCGCGGGCGACGATGTCTGTACGCCGCGGCAAGGCGCCGGAGATCAGCGACAGGGTCGGGGCGACAAAGAGGCTGAAGATCAGCGCCGCCTGCCAGAGCGCGGCCGCACCGGCCGACATCGTGCACCAGCCGAGCACGGAGGCGAGCAGCCAGACGATCGGCGTCAGCGAACGGCGGAGGTTGTCGAACATCTTCCAGCGGCCGAGCATCGGCACGCCGTTCGACAGGTTGAAGATGTAAGGCAGCAACTGCCAGTCGCCGCGCGCCCAGCGGTGCTGGCGGGAGACCTCGACCTCGTAGCGCGTCGGGAAGTCCTCGACCAGTTCGACGTCGGTCGCCAGGCCGCAACGGGCGAGCGAACCCTCGAGCAGGTCGTGGCTGAGCACGGAGTTCTCGCCGATCCGCCCCTTGATCGCCGCCTCGAAGGCGTCGATGTCATAGAGGCCCTTGCCAGTGAAGGAGCCTTCGCCGAGAAGGTCCTGATAGGCGTCGGAGATCGTGAAGACGTAAGGGTCGAGGCCGCGGTTCACCGAGAAGATGCGCTGGAAGGCCGAAGCCTCCTCCCCGGTCGTGAGCGACGGCGTGACGCGCGGCTGGAGGATGCCGTAGCCTTGCGTGACGATGCCCGTTGCCGGGTCGAGGCGCGGCCGGTTCGTCGGATGCGCCATCTTCCCGACGAGCTTCGTCACGGCCTCGCGCGTCAGCCGCGTGTCCGAATCGAGCGTCATGACGAAGCGGACGCCCTGCGGGGGACGTCGCTCCTCCTGCAGGAAGGTCGTATCCGGGTCGCCGCGCAGCAGCAGGTTCAATTCATGCAGCTTGCCGCGCTTGCGCTCCCACCCCATCCAGACGTTTTCGGAGGGGTTGTAGACGCGGCGGCGATGCAGCAGGAAGAACGGCGAGCGGCCGCCCTGCCGGTAACGCGCGTTCAGCCGCTCGACCTGGCGGCGGGCATAGTCGAGGATCTCGCGGTCGTGGCGCGTCTCCTCTTGGGTGCTGTCCGGCCAGTCGCTCAGGAGCGCAAACGAGATCGCGCCGCGCGGATTGGCGAGGTAATGGACCTCGAGGTTGCGCAGGAGCTCGTCGACCGTGTCCTTCGAGCCGATCAGGCACGGGATCGCGACCAGCGTGTGCGCCTCGGCCGGAATGCCGTTCTTGTATTCGTAACCGATCAGGCGCGTCGGCAGCATGACCAGCGTCGCCAGCGCATGGAACAGGCCGTTCGCGGCCTCCGAAGCGGGAAGCGCGAAGAGCAGGACAAGGATGACCACGAGCGCAGCCGGCAGCTCCGCAAAGCCGACGAGATACCAGGCGACCAGCGCCAGGACGACAAGGCTGATCGCGGCGACCGGCGCTGCGATGCCCGCCCAGTCCAGCCGGCGATAGGCGTTGAAGGCGATGTCGCGCAGCCGCGGGCGGTAGCCGATCCGCGCTTCGATCGCCGCGCGTTTCTCGCCGGCGAGATAGAAGCCGATGTTGCCGGCCTCGCCGTTGCGAGCATCGGCCTCGACCATATCGAGGACGAGGCGGGCGACCTCGATCTCGGTCCGGTCGGACCGCCGCGCGAGCCGCTCGATCACCGTTCGGTAGAGATCGCGGGACGCAAAGTCGATTTCGGAAAAGTCGGCCGACTGGCGCAGGATGCGGTCGACCTGGCTGATCTCCTCGAACCAGCCGGTCCATTCGATGTCGTTGATCTTGCGCAGGCTGCGGATGATGTTGCCGGTCGTCACGTTGCTGGTGGCGACGCGATTGTGCTCGCTGACGAGCACCTCCTCGGAGTCGCTGTCGCGCTCCTCCAGCCGCTCCTCGAGCCAGGCCAGCGCCTGCTTCGAGGTCTGCGACCCGTCGCGCAGCCGGTAGAGGAGCTGGGCGACGAAGGTGTCGTCGCGGGTGAAGTCCGTAAGCTCCGAGAGCGCGTCGGAGCACGAGGCATTGTCCTCGAGGGCAAGGAGGCGGTCGGCCGCGTCGTTTGCGCGGCGGCGCATGCGTCGCGCCCGCTCGACACGCTGCGAATGGCGCCGGAGGTTCTCGATCAGCACGAAGCGGAGAGCCGAGGGGATCGCCCAGATCTCGCCGATCATCAACGGCGTGACGGTCTGAAAGCCCTCGACCATCTTCGCGAGGCTCTCCATGGAGAGCGTGCCGTGCATGTGCGCCACGTAGAGCCAGGCCAGCGCCAGGCAGCGCGGCATCTCCCCGCCCCCTTCGACTGGTATCGCGGGAAGCTGGCGATAGAAGCGGGGCGGCAGGTCGCGGTAGACGGCGCGCGTGTTCTCCTCGACGATGTAGTGATTGTCCGCCAGCCATTCGGCAGCCGGCGTGATCAGGTCTCCGGCGCGGGCGGCGGCCACGGTGGCGCGATAGGCGGCGAGGATCTCGCGCTCGTTCTCGCGATGGCGCGTCGCGAAATCGAACGGAAAATAGCCCGGAAGCGTGACCGAAGGCTCGCTTGCCAGCCGCGTGCCGAGCGCCTTCAGATCCGCATCGTCCAGAAAGGCAGCCCTGATGAATTCCTGGCCTTCGGCCGATTGCTTTTCGGGACGGCCCGGCGTGGCGGGCGGCGTGGAATGCGACGTCATGACGATCGGGGCACCTGGGACTGGGGATGGTTGCGGCCGCGACCGCGGCTCGGCGGGCCCTTCCGTTATGCACCCATATTCACAGTGGCGAAAGGGTACCACACACTTCGGGTAAAGGAGTATGTCCTCGTGTTATCAGGCAAAAGCGTGGCCTCTGCGGGCAAAACGGAGCGGCTGAGCGTTTTGACGCGGCCGCGAACATTTCGCCTTACCGCGAGTTCATTTGATCGCCGGGATCGCTGCACGTATCCCTGCAGATGCGCGGAATGACGGAGCGCTTCATCGCCGAAGGCTCATGTTCTTTCTCGCGTGCCTGCTCGAGAGAGCGGCGGTCGTCGCGGAAGCCCGTTTCGGGCGGCCACCTCCTCCAGAGACGCCCCGAAGTGAAATTAAATTTCGGTAACGGGGACTTAGCTGCCCTGACACCAAACGGCCCGCGTCCTAAGTAGGTGCTATCGATGAGGGTTCGCATGAGGCGCCGCAAGCGCCGCGGACGATCATTGCACGAATTCCCGGAAGGGTGCCCGGCGCCCTTCCCGTCCCTCAAGCCTCGACCGGAGTTGAACAATGGCAAAATTCAAAGTCACCCGACGCAACCGCCTGCTCGCGCTGGCCGGCGTCGCCGCCGTCGCCACGCCGCTGGCATTCTCGCCGATCTTCGGGTCCTCCTCGGCCAATGCGCAGTCGAGCGCGCCGTCGACGATGAGCCAGATCGAGCCGTCCAACAACAACAAGGCGACGCTACCCGACAACTTCCAGCCTCCGGTCCAGTCGTTCGCCCCGATCGTGGCGGCCGTGAAGCCGGCCGTCGTCACGGTCACGGTCAAGATGGGTACGGACGATGCCTCTTCGCAGGGCATGACGCCGTTCGAGCCCGGCTCGCCGATGGACCAGTTCTTCCGCCCGTTCTTCGGCGACAACGGGAACGGCAACGGCCCCCAGGGCTTCCCCCACGTCCAGCCGCACCAGCATGAGACGGAAGCGCTCGGCTCCGGCTTCATCATCAAGTCGAACGGCACGATCGTCACGAACAACCACGTCGTCGACCACGCCTCGTCGATCAAGGTGACCCTCGACGACGGCTCGACCTACGACGCCAAGGTGCTCTGCAAGGATCCGAAGACCGATCTCGCGGTCCTCAAGATCGATGCCAAGAAGGACTTGCCGACGGTCGCATGGGACGATTCGGACAAGCTGCAGCTCGGCGATCCGGTGCTCGCCCTCGGCAATCCCTTCGGGATCGGCACGACCGTGACGTCGGGCATCGTCTCGGCCCGCGGCCGCGACCTGCACGACGGGCCGTATGACGACTTCATCCAGGTCGACGCGGCGATCAACCACGGCAATTCCGGCGGTCCGCTCGTCGACATGCACGGCCGGGTCGTCGGCATCAACTCGGCGATCTACTCCCCGAACGGCGGCAATGTCGGCGTCGGCTTCGCGATCCCGTCGAACCAGGCCTCGGCGATCGTCGCCAAGCTGATCCAGAACGGCTCGATCGAACGTGGCTTCATCGGCGTGCAGATCCAGCCCGTGACGGACGAGATCGCCGGCGCGATCGGCCTCGACGGCACCGACGGCGCGCTCGTCGCCTCGGTCGGCAAGGACACGCCGGCGGAGAAGGCCGGGATCAAGACCGGTGACGTCA
>JBQCEN010000236.1:0-6132 GCA_051960215.1 Pararhizobium sp. | reverse complement strand
GGTCGAGAACCACGGCGTCGATATCAGTAACCGTTCGTCCGTCACGGCGCAGGAGATGCGGTTTACCCGGCATGAAAAATCGCGGCTCCGGAAACAGGGCGCGAAGATCGTCTCGAAAAGCTGCTTCCCGGGCATTGACCGCCCTGTCCCAATCCGAGCGAAATGTCCGTTGCAGTTTGCGGGTAACCCATGGAAACGGATTGTTAAGCCCTCCGAAAACGGGCTTGTGCCAGCATCGATCCCCTCCTCTTATAAGCATGGCTTGTGGGCAGTCCGGGAGCGCGTTTAGATGGGGTATGTCGGCTGCGGACAACCCCATCATCTCCAGCATGACAAGAGCATCGGCACCGTTCAGGCCGAGCATGCCACCCCATTGTTCGACCAACTCGTGGTCGAAAGAGAATATCGTCATCACGTCGCGTGATTCAGGCGGATCGGGTCGACTTAGCAGAGTATCAACAAAAGCGGCATGCTTCAAACAGCGCGCAATGCCGGTGACGATCGCGGTCCTGTACTGCCCAAAGGTGAGCGGCCCGATTTTGCTGTTGTCCGGCAGGCTGTCGTTGGCTGGCAGGCTTTGAACTTTGATTGTGGCCTGGGCTTCAAAAAGTTCCTCCAGCTCCCTGGATGAGGAATACCGGATGTCGAACAGCGCGTCGCGCTCGACGCGCTTCTCAAGTTCACTCTTCAGCCAACGGTTTCGTTGCGGAGAAAGTTCGCGCAACACAGGTCGATACATGCGTTGCAGGTGATGAGTAAACCAGACGATAGCCTGACGATCAATAGATTCCAGATCGGCCGCAGTGACCTCAAAACGAATTGCACCGCTCGGCGTCAGATCAACCGTCGCCAGTCCGTATCGGACAAAATCCATCAGGCGTATCGCGTGGGAAGTCAGGACGGAGCGAGAGAGAAGTCCGCTGGCCCAATGAGATCGCTCGGTGTTCGTGCGGGCCCACATAGCGCCTGGCCCGATCATCCCGGCAGGGACGAAGAGAGAAAGCGCCCGATTCGCCCCCATCCAGCAGACGTCCAGATACCCAGGCAGGTCGGACAGCGGATAATCGGGTGCGAAGCTTCTGAAATACCCTATGGCGTCAACGGCTCGAATGATCTCGAGAAGGAAAGCCCGCTCCTGTCCGGAAGCGCTTTGCCGGATGGCGATTTCGCTAGCATCGACAGCAGCAAGAAGCTGAGCCAGCTTTTCTTGGGCTGGACCACCCTTAAGTGACATCGCGAAATTTTAGTTTGACTAGCATGCAGATATTGTCGGCGCGCTGGCAATCGGGGGGTGCAAGCAGATGCTGCTTGGACAAAGCACACTTAAGCCGGTCGCGTTCAGAACTCCATCGGCGGCGTGCGGTTCCCCCCGCTGCCAATGTAGCAGATAAGGCGATCGGCAGCTTCCAGGGAGCCGTCGAGGGCGATGGAGTGACCGGAATGAGGGCGTACTCCTGCCGAATGTCCGGAATGCGCATGCAGCTCTAGGCCGCGTCACTGCGTGGAGGCAATTGAGGGAAAATGCCGCTTAGAGACTGATCTGTATCTTGAAGGAAGGTGCCATGCGCGCCTTCGATCGTCAGCTCTCACGAGAAAGGTGGCGCACCCAACAGGATTCGAACCTGTGACCTCCACCTTCGGAGGGTGGCGCTCTATCCAGCTGAGCTATGGGTGCATTCGCAATTTCGCCTAGCCCGACCGACCTCGGAAGGTCAATGGATTCGGCCATCTTCAACTGACTTTCCGCCGGATCGCAACGGGCCCGCTCTCGCGTGCCGTTAGTGTCCGTTTACCGCCATTCGTTTCCGGCAAGCTGCTTACGCGGTGCTTACGTGGAATTTTTTGCCATGCTGGCGGCTGACGGTGAGGCTTTTAAGCTCCTGTTTCTCCATCTCTTTTCGGGCCGGCTTCCGGCACAACGACCCTTGACATCAGCCTTCGGAGGGCAGCACTCTATCCAGCTGAGCTACGGGTGCATGCGGTGCGCGGACAACGACGCGGCACGGGGTTCATAGCGGATGATCGCCGGTGCATCAACGAAGAATTCGCCGATCTGGACAAGCGGCCGCCTAACTCCTTGCATCTATCGACACGGCGCGTTTCGAGGCGGATGATTTCGCCTCGACGAGTGCGAGGGATCCGAAGATGAGCACGGACGATCCGAGGGACGAGGCCGACCGGGCGAAGAAGACGGCGCACGCCGGCGAGAAGGAAGCGAAGGCCGCCGCGCGCGAGGGAAGGGCGGCGGTGGGCGACGAGGCGGAGAAGAGCAAGCTCTCCATGAGCAAGATCATCGGAAACGGCTAGGAGGGCATGGCGCCCTGCAGCGCCGACGCGGCATGGCCGTTGCCTTGGATCGTTTCCGAGTTTCGTCGAATTGCGAAACCGATCAATGCTTTTGTTTTCCAGCGTTCCGGATGGGTAACCGGTTTCCGCTTTCCTGAAACGCTCAAGGCGACCGGATCGGCCGGGCAGGTCGCGTCCGGCCGTCCTGGGGTTATCGGAACAGGAGCACCGCGCCCGAGACGAGGGCGAAGGTCAGGACGACCTTCCTGAGGAGCTTCGCGTCGAGACGCTTATGGACGTGTCGGCTGACGGCAAGGCCGAGCGCGATCGCCGGAAGAAAGATCAGGGCGGCTTCCGTCTGATCCGCCGTGACCTTGCCCGCGGCGGCGAGGAAGGCGACGGAGAGGATCTCTCCGGCGAGGAAGCAGGTGGCGAGCGTCGCCCGCAGCACCTGCGGCTGGTGATGCTGGTAGACGAGGGCGAGCGGCGGCCCGCCGACGCCCGTCGCCGTCTCGGTGACGCCCGTGACGAGGCCGGCGGCGATGAAGGCCTTGTGGCCCGGCGCGAAGACGGGCGCGGCCACGCTCGCGAGCACGGCAAGCACCGTCGAGCCGCCGATGAGCACGTTCAGCGACGACTGCGGCAGGACGGCGAGCACCCAGACGCCGCCGAACGTTCCGACGACGCGCCCCAGCGTGACCCATCCGGCGCCGATCCGGTCGATGCCCTGCCACTCCCGCCAGGCGACGTAGAAATTGAGCGGGATCATCAGCATGAGCAAGGTGGTCGGCATGAGGTCCGGCCTCAGGAGGCCCAGAACCGGCGCAGTGATCAGCGCGAAGCCGATGCCGGCTGCACCCTGTGCGAAGCCGGCGAGCGCCACGACGCCCGCCATGACGATCAGCGTCGTGATGGTCATCAGGCGGCCTCGGAGGTCAGCGTCGCGGCGCGATGCTCTTCCGAGCTCGGGTGGACGCGGTGGATCGGCGCGCCGGCGACGGCCGCCTGCGAGCGCTCGCGCACCTCGCGCATCAGCGCCCGCGCATCCCAGTCGAGCGGCCAGCCCTGCCACAGGCGCAGGCTCCCGCCGACGAAGACGCCGACGATCTGGTCGCGGTTGCCGAAGCGTACGAGCTCCCAGGCGAGGTCCCAGGAGGGGCTGAGTTCCGGCACCTCGAGGTCGACGATCAGGAAATCCGCCGCCTTGCCCGGCGCGATCTCGCCGGTCAGCCGGCCGAGCCCGGCGGCATCGGCGCCGGCTGCGGTGCCGTGGTCGAGCCACGTCCAGCCGGCGCCGCAGGAGAAGTCGCCGGTCTGGAGCCCGAAGGCGAGGCGCTGCGTCGCTTCGGCCGCATCGACCAGCCGGAAGGCATCGCTGCGCGTGCCGTCGGTGCCGATCCCGAAGCGGATGCCGAGGCTCTGCATCATGCCGGCCGGCGCCACGGCATTGCCCTTCCATTGCGAGGCGACGGGGTTGTAGGCGACGGCGGTATCGCTGTCGCGGATGAGCATCAGCTCGGACGGCGTCACCAGCGTCGAATGGGCGAGGAGCACATGCGGGCCGAGCACCCCGAGGTCGCTCAGGAGCTCGAGCGGCCGCCGGCCACAGGTGACCAGCGAGCGCTCGACGGCGGCGAGATGCTCGTTGACGTGCGTCTGGAAGATGGCGCCGGCCTCGCCGGCCATCCGCGCGATGTCCTTCAGCATCTGCGGGCTCGCCGCCTCGGGGATCGAGATCGCGAGCGAAGGATGGACGAGCGGATCGCCGCTCCAGTCGGCGAGATGCTTCTCGGCCCGCTTCAGGATCGCCGGCCGATCGGCATCCGGTGCCCCGTCGTTGCAGATCAGGCCGAGGACAGTGCGCAGGCCCGCTTCCTTCGTTGCCGTGGCGATCGCCGCGGCGTCGCCGGCGGCGCGCGTACCGGCATCGACGACGCTCGTGAAGCCGCCGCGCAGCGATTCGAGCGCGGCCGCCTTGGCCGTCAGGTAGACGAGCTCGCTGTCGAGCGCGCCCTCGAGCGGCACCCAGACGCGCTTGAAGATCTCGGACGGCTCGCCGAAGGCGAGCGCCTTGCCGAAGGTCTGCGTCAGGTGATGGTGGGCGTCAATGAAGCCGGGCATCACCAGCTTTCCGGGAAGGCCGATCGGCCGGAGATCCGGATGGCGCCGCTGGACGGCCTCGCGCAGGCCGACGTCGACGAAACGGCCGTCCTCGACCACCACCGAATGGCCGGCGACGATCTTTCCGCCGAGGAGCAGACGGTCGGGCGCAAGAAGGAGCGGGCCGGAGAGGAAGAGGGTCGGGTCGAGGGGCGTATGCAAGGTTCGCTTCCGTTCTTGTTGTCCCATGGGCCGGCCGCGCCAGACAGCGGCCGGCTTCGCGGGATCAGGCGCCTCCGCCGGCGGCGGCTTCGATGCAGGTGTCCTGCCGGGCCGGCTGCCGGCCGACATGGTTGAAGAGGATGTTCATGCCGACGGCGACGAGCGTGCCGGCGGCAAGCCCGTTGCCGAAGACCATCTGCACGGCGAGCGGGAAGTGCGAATAGACGCCGGGGACCAGGATCGGCAGCAGGCCGACGGCCATGCCCGCCGATAGGGTGAAGAAGTTGCCGCGGTCGTCGAGGTTGACGCGCCGCAGCATGTCGATGCCCATGGCGCCGATGATGCAGAAGACGATGATCGCCGTGCCGCCGACGACGGCGCCCGGGATCGCGTAGACCAACCGGCCGAGCGGCGCGAAGAGGGCGAGGGCGACGAGGATCACGCCGCTGACGGCCGTAACGTAGCGCGACTTGATCCCTGTCGCCTTGACGACGCCGATGTTCTCGCCGCTCGTGATGATCAGCGACGTGCCGAAGAGCCCGCCGACCAGCGAGATCAGGCCGTCGCCGCGGATCGTCTTCGGCACCTCGACGCTCTGGTCGATCTCCTTGCCGACGACGTCGGCGATGGCGACCGTCTGTCCCGTCGCCTCCGCCATGGAGATGACGCTGAAGACGATGAGCGGGATGGCGGCGACGAGGTTGAAATGCGGCAGGCCGAAGGGGAAGGGCGTCGGCAGGCTGACGATCGGCCCCGGCAGCACGCCGCCGAAATGCATGACGCCGGCGAGCGTCGCGACGGCCGCGCCGGCGAGCAGGCCGAAGAGCACGCTGAGCTGGCCGATGCCGCCCTTGAAGAGCCGCGCGAAGAGGAGCGTGAAGGCGATCGTCGCAAGAGCCAGCAGGATGTTGACCGGATCGGCGAAATGCGCGCTGCCCGGCTGGCCGGTGATGATGCCGCCGTAGATCTTGATGAGGTTGATCGAGACCAGGAGCAGCATGATGCCGATGACGAGCCGGGGAAAGAAGCGCAGGCACCGGGCGAAGACGGGAACGACGAGGAAATAGGCGATCGAGGTGAGGATCACGGCGCCGATCGCCGTCTGCACGTCCGTCTGCTTCGCGATGGTGATGAAGATCGCGATCGGCGCGCCGCCGGGGACCATGATGAAGGGGAGGCGGGCGCCGAACTTCAGCGGCCCGAAGCTCTGGAGCAGCGTTCCGAGCCCGCAGACGAGGAAGGTCGCGCTGATCAGGTTGACGGTGAGCTCCGGCGTGAAGCCGAGCGCCTTGCTGACGACGAAGACGGCGGTGATCGGCGAGGCCGCCATGACAAGCACGTGCTGGATGCCGAAGGGGATCAGTTGCCGGAGAGGAAGCCTCTCGTCGACGGGTTGGACATGGAACATCGGATTCCTCCTCCTGGCTCCGAACGAATCATGACGCCGAACTCCCGATCCGGCATCGATGGTGCCCGCACCTGTGTCCATGAAACGTTTTTGTGCGGCAGAAAAACGTTTTACTA
>JBQCEN010000235.1:0-26931 GCA_051960215.1 Pararhizobium sp. | reverse complement strand
AAGCAATGGTGAGCGCTACGGCGAAAAAGGCAGGCGCAGCGATCCCTCGACCGATGGAAATATCGGGAATGATCTTCACCTGAGCCATGCGTGACTGGCGCGCAGGCCGAAACGACGGCCGTCGAACGGGCGGCCGCGTCCTTTGCTCTCCTCGCGGGCTCGCGGCAGAACCCCCTCAGCCGGCTCATCTGAAGCCGCGAAGCTGCTTCGGCAGCGGTGGGCACTGCGCCTTTTGCGCGACCGGGTTCACCGCCCATTCCCGTGGCCTGGCTCGCGCATCTTCCAGAGAACGTAGGCCAGGCCGCCGAGCGCGGCTGCCGTCAGTGCCGCTTTGGCCGACGGCCGCACCTGCGCCGCCGTATAGAGACTGAAGCGCCGGGCGCGTTCCTTCCCGGACCGTTCGCGGCCATTTGCGCGGGGCGAGAACAGAGCATCCCCCGGCGTGGCGGGCGACCCTTGGTCGAACAGCCTGCGTCGCATGAAGGGGGTTATCCAGTGGAGCAGAGCCGGGAAGTGGACGCCCGCCAGCACCTGAAGGCGCCCGACGCCGCCGACCGTGATGCTCCGACAGGGGTGCTCGGCGGCATGAAGGATGGCGTCGGCGACGAGTTGCGGATCGTAGACCGGCGGCGGTATCAGCGCTTCGCCCGCTCCATGGTTCGCCGCGTGCTGGCCGATCGGCGTGTCCATGCCGGCGGGCTTGATCAGCGTGATCGAAACCGGGATGCCGTCGGCATGCACCTCAAGCGCGAGGCTTTCGATGAAGCCCTTGACGGCGTGCTTGGCTGCCGCGTAGGCGCCGAGCACGGGCGTCGGGATGTCTGAGACGATCGAGCCGACGGCAATCAGCGCGCCGCCGCGCTCGCGCAGATGTTCGATCGCGAGCGTGGCGCTGTTGACCGTCCCGAAATAGTCGGTCCGGAAAAGCCGCTCGTGTTCGTCGAAGGGCGTGTCGATGAGCCGCCCGTAGATGGCGACGCCGGCGTTGCTCACCCAGGTGTCGATGCGGCCGAAGCGCGCCATCGCCTTGTCCGCGGCTTCCCGCAGTTGCCTGAGGTCGCCGACATCCGCCACCGCGAAGCCTGCCGTCCCGCCGGCGGCGTCGATGTCGCTGCAGATCCGTCGGAGTGCCGTTTCGTCGCGCGAGACGAGCATCAGCCGGGCGCCGCGCGCCGCCGCGGTCCGTGCCGTCGCAAGGCCGATACCCGAGCTGGCGCCGGTGATCAGCATGACCTGTTCGGGGAGCGGCTTCAACCTGATCGCCATGACGCGGCCTCCGCTGCCCAAAGGCTTCACGGCGACCGATGTTCCTCATGCGCGGCGGCGCGCACGCCCGCCAGGCTGCCGCCGGGGCCGGCAGTCGGACTTCCTAGCGGCATTGCGCGCGGGACCTGCGGTGAAACGACGCGATCCAGAGCGTTTCCAGGAAAAGTGGAAACCGGCTTTCCGGAAGCGCGACAGGACAAAAGGACAGGCCGTTTTCGCGATTCAACAAAAACGTGGAAGCGATCTAGGCTCGCCCGTCGAGCACGTCCCGGACCTTCGCAGCCAACTCGGTGAAGGCGAATGGTTTCGTCAGGAGGTGCACGCCGGCGTCGATCCGGCCGTGGTGAAAGATCGTGTCGCGCGCATACCCCGTGGTGAACAGCACCTTGAGGTCGGGCAGCAGGTCGCACGCCTTGCCGGCGATGTCGGCTCCGCTCATGCCGCCCGGCAGCACCATATCGGACAGCAGGAGATCGACCCGTCCGTCCTGCCGGTCCAGGAGGCGCAGGGCGGACGGTCCGTCGTGCGCCTCGAGGACCCTGTAGCCGAGCTCGCGCAGGACCTCGACGGCGTAAGCGCGCACATCGTCGTCATCCTCGACGACGAGGATCGTTTCGAGACGCGTGCCTTCGGGTGCCGGCCTGTCGGCGGCGGCCTCTTCCTCCGCGGCATCGTCGAAGAGGCGCGGAAGATAGATCCTGACGGCCGTGCCCGCGCCGACCTCGGACGAGATCTTCACGTCACCACCGGACTGCTTGACGAAGCCGTAGACCTGGCTCAAGCCGAGCCCGGTGCCCTTGCCGACTTCCTTGGTGGTGAAGAAGGGCTCGAAAACCTTCGTCATCGTCCCCTTGTCCATGCCCGTGCCGGTGTCGGAAATGGAGATCATGACGTATTCGCCCGGAGGCACGCTTGCGGCTTCGGCGCCGTGGCCGTCGAGACGGGCATTGGCCGTCGCGATCGTCAGCCTGCCGCCCTCCGGCATGGCGTCGCGCGCATTGACGGCGAGGTTCAGGATGGCGGCCTCCAGCTGGTTCGGGTCCGCCTCCACCGGCCAGAGTCCGTCGCCAAGCGGGATCTCGACATCGATCGTCTCGCCGAGCGTCCGCCTCAACAGGTCGGACATGCCGGTGACCAGCCGGTTGACGCTGATCACCTTGGGCTGCAGCGGCTGGCGGCGCGAAAAGGCGAGCAGGCGCTGGGTCAGTGCTGCGGCCCGCTTGGCCCCCGTCATGGCGTTGCTTGCCGCCCGCCGCAGGCGCGCCTCGTTCTCCGGCAGGCGGCGCAGGAGCATGTCGAGATTGCCGGTGACGATCTGGAGAAGGTTGTTGAAGTCGTGGGCGACGCCGCCCGTCAGCTGCCCCACCGCTTCCATCTTCTGCGATTGCCGAAGTGCCGCTTCGGCGTCGGCAAGGCGGGTCTGGCTCCGCAGGCGTTCCGTCACGTCCACCGCATATTGGAATGCGCCGATGAGATTGCCGTCGCGGTCGTGCAGGGTGTCGTAGGACAGCTCGTAACAGGGGCGCTCGCGCGCCGGATCGCCGAACTCCTCTGTGATCGTGAACTTCTCGCCCTGCAGCGCCCGGCGCCAGACCGCGAGTGCCGCCTCCTGGTGCTCGGGCATGGAGGCGAGCAGGGCAGGAAGGCGGTCGCCGACTTGCGGCCGGATGCCGTAGATGCGCTGGAATTCGTCGGCATAGGACCTGTTCATGGCCAGGAACCGGTAGTCCGGGTCGAGGACGCCGATGAGCGCGTCGCTCGTCTCGAAGATGTCGGCCCAGAGCTTGCGCCCGGCGAGCGCTTCCTCCACCCGGACTTCCAGCTCCTCGCGCGAGCGGGCGAGGACTTCGCGCGCCTCCATGACGTCCTGGATATCGGTGCTGGTACCGATCCAGCGGGTGATGCGCCCCGCTCCGTCGCGCACCGGAAGGGCACGGGCGATGTGCCAGCGATAGGTGCCGTCCGCGCGCCGGAGACGAAACTCTTCCTGGAAATTCGCACCAGTGCGGAGCGAAGCCGTCCAGCTGCCGACCACCCTGTCGACGTCGTCAGGATGAACGATGCGGACCCAGGCGTCGCTGTCGAGATCGTCCTGGACCGTGCCGGTATATTCGTAGACCCGGCCGTTGAACCAGTCGAGGCGACCATCGGGAAGCGCCGCCCAGGCCGGGTTCGCCATCGACTCGGCAAAGGTGCGGAACTGCTCCTCACTGCTCCTCAAGGCCGCATCGGCGCGTTTGCACTCGATGACGAGCGCCGCCGTGTGCACGACGAAATCCACCAGTTCCTCGTCGGCGGGATTTGGCGCGCGGGGCGTGCGGTAGTACATCGCGAAGGTGCCGAGCACGTTGCCTTGGCCCGACAGGATCGGCGTTGACCAGCAGGCCCGCAGCCGGTGCGCCAGGGCGAGGTCGCGAAAGTCGGCCCAAAGCGGGTCGACCGCGATGTCCCGGACGTAGACCGGCGCCTTCCGGTAGGCCGCCGTGCCGCACGAACCGACGGCCGGGCCGATCACGAGCCCGTCGATCGCCGCGTTGTAGGCCGCCGGCAGGCTTGGGGCGGCGCCGTGCCGAAGGTGCAGGCCGTCCTCGTCCATCAGCAGGATCGAGCCGATCATGCCGGCCGGGGACAGGTCTTCGACCGTCGTCACGATCGCATCGAGAGCGTCGGCAAGCGGCGTGTCCTGAACCGCGAGCTGGAGCACCCGGCTCTGGGCTGCGCGCAGCGCCTCGCCGCGCTTGCGTTCCGTGACGTCGGCCGCCGCGCCGAACCACTTTATAATGCGGCCCTCGTCGTCGCGGATTGGCACCGCTCGTGACTGCGTCCATCCCAGGCTGCCATCGGCCAGCCTGACGCGATGCTCGAGCTCGAATGTGGTCTCGTTGGCGATCGCCCGCTGGATCGCGGCCTTGACGTGCGGCTGGTCGTCGGGATGGATGTAGGCCTCGAGCCAATCCGTGCTTGGCGTCTCGGTGTCGGACAGGAACCCCTGTCCGTCGAGCTGGCGCATCTCGGTCCAGTCGGGACTCATGCGGTACATCGAGCTGGAGCTGGCGGTCACGAAGGCGCGGAAGCGCTCCGCACTCTCCTTGGCCCTGCGCTCGACCGCGATCCGTTCCGTGGTTTCATTGAGGATGCAGATGACGCCGGCCGGCTTGCCGCTCTCGTCGAGCACCGGCGAATAGTCGAGGTTCATCCAGACCTGTTCGGGCCGGCCGTGGCGGTAGAGCGTCAGTTCCTGGTCTTCGTAGGCCAGCGTGCCGCCGGCGAGTCCGACCTTCATGACCTTGTCGTTGAAGTCGGCGACCTCCGGCCATCCCTCGCGGACCTTCGAGCCGAGCAGGGCGGGATGCCGGCCGCCGGCGAACATCGAATAGGCGTCGTTATAGAGCATGATACCGTCGTCGCCCCACAGCATGACGATCGGCACGGGCGAACGCAGGAGGATCGAAGTCGCGGTCCTCAGGCTCTGCGGCCAGCCCTCGACCGGCCCGAGCGGCGTCGCGGCCCAGTCATGGGAAGCGATGAGCCGGCCGGTCTCGCCGCCGCCTACGAGAAAGGACGGCGCCGCATTTCCGGCCGAGGTGCTGAGGTCACACTGGATTTCCCTCATCCGGCATAGTCTCCCCTTGGTCCGCGAAGAAGGATCTCTCGACAAGGGACAGCATCATCCATGAGCAATAGGTCACAATGTATTCTTGGCGCAAATGCCGCTGAAAGTCGCAGTACGGAGGTTGATCCCCGTCAAGAAACGCCGGCTGGTGGCGCGAGTTCCGAGAGGGCGGTGGGCGAGGGAGGCGCGTCGACGACCGTCTGGGCCGTCGAGCTCGCAATGAGCGGGGGCAAGATCGAGATCGCCGGTGGTTATGCCGCATCGGCCGGCGCGAAGGGGCGAGCGCCGGGGCACGACCTAGATCGTTTTCGCGTTCTATCGCGTTTCCGGATGGAAAGCCGGTTTCGACTTTTCCTTGAAACGCTTTAAGCGGCCCCGGCCTCGTCGGCAGGATGTCCTACCAGCGGCAGACGCGGCGATAGCCGAAGGGCGTATCGCGGATGACGCAGCGGGCGCCGTGGTGGTGGTGGCGCCAGTACTGGTGTCGATAGTAGCGCCGCAGCCGCCGGTTCATGCGGCAATTGCCCCAGCGGTTGCGGTGGAAGCCGCGGCCGCAGCCTTCCCGGACGAGGATGAGGCGGCCGTCCGCGGCAGACCCGCCGACCGCGGTCGTGGCGGTGGAGGGGACGGCGGCGGTATAGACAGCCGGCGAAGGAGCGGCGGCTTCTGCCGCAGGGTTCGCCGCGACGAGGAACAGCGCGGCGGCAGGCATGAGCATGAGTTTCAACATGGATCTCTCCTGGGGAATGTCCCTTCCCGATGTCCTGTCTTGTTGCCCGTCAGACGTCGTTGCCTTTGGGTTGGGGCTGAAGATCGGCCGTCAGTCGTTGCGCCAGTTGTGCTTCTTGTTGTGGATGCGGTGCGAGGCGCGGTCCTGGATGCGATTGATCAGTCGTTCGGTGCGCGGGTCGACATAGCCATGGTTCATGGCGCGCGAACGCCGCTCCAGGCGGTGGATCCGCGCCTGCTGGCGTTCGAGTCGCCGGGCTTCGTGCGGGGTCAGCGTCCCGTGACGGATACCCCGTTCGATCCGGCGCTCCTGCCGGTGCTCACGCACGTCGCTGCGATAGGTCTGTGCGACGGCCGGCGCGCTGGCTGCGATGACGAGGGCAGCGGCCGCGACCGCGATCTTCTTGTTCATGCCGATCTCCTCTGCGTCAGATCCCAACGGAAAGAGGCTAGCCGCGTTCCATGAACCCCCTCTGAATAGCCCGTTCATCTTGCCGCAGGCCCTGGCGTTGGCCCGGGCGGCCAAGGAAATCGCCGCCTCTGCCATGGTGCCTGATGCCGCTTCCACGTTCTTGTTCAGGAACAATGACCGCGCCTGCCGGTTTTGCGATCGGCCTCCGCCGGTGCGGCCGGCGCAAGAGCGCAGCGCCGACGTCCTCGTGGACGGCAAGGCAGTGACGGCACACGGGAACGGCGGCGAAGATGGTCAAGACGGCTAAGAAGGTGCTTCCATCGGAGGGTCCGGCGTTTCTTCAGGCGGACGCTGTGGCCGCGCGAGGCCGCGCCGCGTGACCCTGCTTCTCACCTCCTGCGCTTGGCTGCTTCTCGTCGTGACGCTGATCGCGCGCGCCTTCCTGCAGCAAAGAGCCGTGCCGCCGCTCGACGGGGGCGGCCTGGCGATTGCTCGCTCCGTCACCGTCGTCATCCCGGCTCGCAACGAGAGGGATAACATCGCGGCCTGCCTCTCTCCGCTCCTCGATCAACAGTCGGTCGATCTCACGATCGTCGTGGTGGACGACGATTCTTCCGACGGCACCGCGGACATCGTGGCACGGCTTGCCGAGACCGCTCCGCGCCTGCATCTTGTCCAGGCGCCGCCTTTGCCCGTCGGCTGGAAGGGAAAGGTGCATGCCTGCGCCGTCGGGGCGGCGGAAGCCAAGGACGGCGATTGGCTCTGCTTCATGGACGCCGACGTGCGGGCGCTTGACGCGCGAACCATCGCAACCGCCGTCGAAGCGGCGGAAAAGGAGAAGATGGACCTTCTGTCCCTGGCTCCGAAGCAGCAACTGGTGAGCTTCGCCGAACGGTTGATCCTTCCGTGCGGCCTCTACCTGCTCGGCTTCCTCGAGGATTTCTCGAAGGGGGACGATGCCGACGACGACCGCGCCTTCGCGACGGGCCAGTTCCTTCTCTTCCGCCGGCAGGCCTACGAGGCGATCGGCGGCCATGGCTGCGTGCGGGGCGAGATCTGCGAGGACACCGCGATTGCCCGGCAGGTGAAGCGGACCGGTGGCCACGTGGTCCTGCGCGACGGCAGCCGCCTGCTCTCAACCCGCATGTACGACGGCTGGCAGACGCTCTGGCCGGGCTTCGCCAAGAACCTGACGGACATGCTCGGCGGCCCGATGCGGACGATGCTGATCGCGCTTGCGGCCTTCGTCCTTGCCTGGACCGCCATTCTCCTGCCGCTCCTCGATGCGCGGGCCTGCTTCGGCGGCATCGACGCCGCCTGCATCGCCCTGCCGGCGGCCTCGGCCGCCTCGCTCGCCATGCTGGCGCTCCATGTGGCGGGAGCGCTGCATCTCGGCATTCCCGCATGGTACGGCATCCTCTTCCCGATCGGCTATTCCGCCGGCGCCTTGATCGGGCTCGATAGCGTGCGCTGGCGGATGACGCGGCGCGTGCGCTGGAAGGGGCGGGTCTATCCATGAACGTGCCGGAGCCGGGACCGGAAGAGCGTCGCGAAATCGCAGGCAGGATTCAGGGCGGGGCGGCGACCGCGGGCAAGATCGTCGCGCTCATCGTCGCTATCAGCTTCTTCTTCTACCTGCTGCGCCGGGCCCTCCTGCCGTTCGTGATCGCCGGCATCCTCGGCTATATCTGCAATTTCTTCATCGCCTGGATCGGCAAGCGCGTGCCGCTGCCGCGATGGGTCCTGGCGCTCGTCATGATGATCCTCGTGGTGGGGCTCGGTGCGCTCGTCGGCTGGCTCGGCGTTCCGCCGCTCCTGCAGGAGATCAAGAGCATCACCGGCAACCTGCACGATGTCATCCAGGGCTTCGTCGGCAAGTTGATGGGCAACGGCAAGATCACCGCCTTCGGCGGCGCCGTCACCGCGTCCGACGTCGCCGATTACGTCATCAAGGCGATGCACACCTGGATTGGCCAGAACGGCCGGCTGCTGCAGCTCGGCGCGCTCGGCTTCGCCGGCGCCTTCGGCGTCATCCTGACGATCGTGATCCTCGGCTACTTCCTCTTCGACGGCCCGCGCATCGGCCGCGGCATCTTCTGGCTCGTGCCGCCGTCTTACCGGCCGTTCGCCGGCCGGGTCTGGAAGGAGCTCGATCCGGTCCTCAGGCGCTACTTCATCGGCGTGGCGCTGGTCGTCATCTACGCCTCGATCGCCGCCTATATCGGCCTCAGCCTGCTTGGCCTGAAGCATGCGATCCTCCTTGCGATCCTGACAGGCTTCCTGGAGATCCTGCCCGTGATCGGGCCGGTCGCCTCGGCGACGCTTGCCGGCTTCGTCGCGGTGCAGGAGGCGAAGGGGGCGGGCGGCATCATCGCCTACATCATCTATGCGGTGGCGCTGCGCATCTCCATCGACGAGTTCTTCGCGCCGATCGTGCTCAGCAAGGCCGGCCGCATCCCGGCGGTCGTCGTGATCTTCTGCTTCCTCGCCGGCGGCCTGCTCTTCGGCATGATCGGCGTCATCCTCGCCGTCCCGACGGCGCTCACGATCCGCGTCATCCTGCACGTGCTCTACGACGAACTGCCGCAGCCCGAGGGAAAGGACGGCTGAAGCCGAAACGCGGCTCGCGCGTTGATGGAGCGAGGAGGAACCGCCGATGTCCCTACGCCAAAATCTGCTGTCCGGCATCAAGCAGGTCGCCGTCGGCGACAACCTTCCGTTGCGTCTCGTCTTCTGGGACGGCAAGACCTTCGACTTCGCGGGCGATCCGGCGGTGACGCTGACGATCCACTCGCCGGCGGTGCTGCGGCTGTTTGCGACCGGGCAGATGGAGAAGCTCGGCGACGCCTATGTCTCCGGCGCCCTCAGCGTCGACGGAAAGGTGGAGGATATCCTCGACGTCGGCATCCGGCTTGCCGAGCGCTTCGGCCGGCTGTCGCGCCTGGCCGCGGTCGCAAAGCCGCTGAAGGCGCTCCGGTTCCGCCAGTCGCAGGCCAACGATGCGGAGGCCATCCGGCATCACTACGACGCGCCCGACGGCTTCTACGAGCCCTGGCTCGACAAAAGCATGACCTATTCCTGCGGCTACTTCCCGACCGGCACGGAGGATATCGACGCGGCGCAACGCGCCAAGGTCGACCACATCTGCCGCAAGCTGCGGCTGAGCGAAAGCGATCGGATCGTCGACATCGGCTGCGGCTGGGGCGGCCTGCTCACGCACGCCGGACGGCACTACGGCGTCAGCGGCCTCGGCGTGACGAACAGCCGCGCCCAGTGCGAAGGCGCCCGGGCGGCGATCCGCGAGGCCGGCCTCGAGGGGCGCATCGAGATACGCCTCCAGGACTACCGGGAGATCCCGGAGGAAGGTGTCTTCGACAAGGTCGTCTCCGTCGGCATGTATGAACATGTCGGCATCGCCAACCTGCCGACCTACTTCGGGACGGTCGTCAGGCTCATGAAGCCCGGAGGAGCGCTGCTCAATCATGGCATCGTCACGACCGATGCCGAAGGACGGCCGCAGGGGCCGCCGGGCGGCGAGTTCATCAACAAGCACGTCTTTCCCGGCGGCGAGCTGTCGAACCTCTCCCGCACCTTGCAGGAGATGGCGCGAAGCGGCCTCGAGCCTGTCGACGTGGAGGACCTCCGGCCGCACTACGCCCGCACGCTGCTCCACTGGGTCCGCCGGCTGGAAGCCCGCCGCGACGAGGTGATCGCCGCCGGCGGCGCGGAACGTTACCGCGTCTGGCGTATTTATCTTGCCGGCATGGCCCATGCATTCGACCAGGGCTGGCTCTCGATCGCGCAGGTGCTCGCCTACAGGAAGATCGGCGGCCGCCCGGCGTCGCGGCCATGGTCGCGGGCGTACCAGTACGGGCCGAGGCCCGCCGAGACGGCGCTCGCCGGAGCGCTCGATTGGGGCATTGCCGTGGATGGAACAAGGCCGCAAGATGGCGGTTCGAATAAAGGTTGAACCTTTCGTGGAGGTATCTTTGTTCGTCGTTTCTTCTTCGCAGAAAGCAGCGTCTCCCGCCTTGTGGGCCGTGGCGGTCGCAGTCTACCAGCTCGACGGCTGGTTGCGGCGCCGAGAGGCCGTCTTCGAATATTCCAGCAATTCCGACTGCATCTTCCGCATCCAACGCCAGACCGCCGACGAGGAGGTGACGCTGAGCGACGGAACGGTCCTTCGGCCCGGCGATCCGCTGATCCGGCTGCATCTCTGGAACGAGCAGATCCCGCCGATGGGACGCAGCGGTCCCAATGTCGCCTGGGCCCGCGCCTTCAGCCGACGCCTCGAAAGCTCGCTGCGTGAGCTTGACATGTACCTCGATCAGGAATCCGATCTGCGGGACGTGAAGGCATTGGTGGCCGACATGGCCCTCGGCGCGCCCGGACGGGGCGAGCAGGTCGTCAGGATATCCGGGCGCCATGGCTTCGAAGCCGCCGGCGAGGCGTCCTGCGCCGACGAATACGCGCTGCGGGTGCTTGGGGAGAACATCCTGATGTTGCTTCTCGTTCTGGCGACGAACCCGGCTTCGGCCCGGTTGTCGTACCTGCGCCGCGAACGCCGCCGCGTCTACCTGTCGCGCGCCGTGCTGCGTGAGCGCTACAGTGCCGATGGCCGCTTTGCGATCACCTCGTCCGTCGGCAGCGGCCACGCATGACGATCAGTGGCCAGATCATCCGATGGATCGCCGACGGCGCCGGAGCCCTTGCCGGCGTCGGCTGCCTCTACCTCCTGGCGGCGGGCGCGGCGGTGCTGCGCTACCGCGGCGCGGGCGATCGCCCGCCGGCGGCATTCGAGCGGGCCGCGACGATCCTCGTGCCGCTTTGCGGTGACGAGCCGGGGCTCGCCGAGCGGCTCGTCCGCCTGAGGAACCTCGATCACGCGGCGCCGGTGCAGGTCATCTGCGGCGGGCGGGATGCGGACGATCCCGCGATCGGCCGGGTCGAGGAGGCGAACGCCGCCGCCGGCCTCCGGCCGATCGAGCTTCGCGTCGATCCGCGCCTGCACGGACGCAACCTGAAGATATCGAACCTGATCAACATGTTCGCAGATGCCCGGCATGACGCGATCGTCATGATCGACAGCGACATCGAGGTCGGCCCGCATTACGTTGCCGACGTGCTGCAGGAACTCCTGCCGCCGGACGTCGGGGCGGTCACCTGCCTCTATCACGGGGTTGCCGCCGAGCCCGGCCTGCCGTCGCGGCTGGCGGCGGCCGGCATCAACCTGCACTTCCTGCCGGACGTCGTCTTCGGGCTCGCGCTCGGCATCGCCCGTCCCTGCCTCGGCGCGACGATCGCGATCTCGCGGGAGGACCTGGCGCGGATCGGTGGCCTCGAGGCCTGCGCCGACCAGCTTTGGGACGACCACGCGATCGGCCGCCTCGTCCGCACGTCGGGCCGCAGGGTCGCGGTCGGCACCTTCGCACCAGCGCACGTCTGTTCGGAGAAATCGATGCGCACATTGCTTTCCCGGCAGTTGCGCGCCGCGCGGACGATCCGCGGCATCAATCCCGCGGGTCAGGCCGGAGCGGTGATCACGCACCCCTTCCCGCTTGCGCTCCTCGCCCTTCTGCTGAGCTGGACCTGGTGGGCCGCCGCCCTCTGCCTCATTGCCGCCGCCTGCCGGGCCATGCTGGAGCGATGCGTGCATTGGCGCTTCGGCGCGCCGGCGACGCCGCCGGCCCTGATCCCGCTGGCGGATCTCCTGGCGGCCGCCATCTACGTCGCAAGCTTCCTGAGCGCCACCGTCGAGTGGCGCGGCCAACGCTACCGGGTGAACGCCAACGGCGACCTGACTCCGGTCGCCAACTGAGGACGGACCATGAGAACGCTTTTTCTGCAGGCGCCGAGCTACGAGGGTTTCGACGGCGGGGCAGGGTCCCGCTACCAGGCGCGCCGGGAGATCCGCTCCTTCTGGTATCCGACCTGGCTCGCGCAGGTTGCCGCCCTCGTACCTGACAGCAAGCTCGTCGACGCGCCGCCACACGGGCTGACCCTCGACGACGTCGTCATGGAGGCGAAGGATTTCGAACTCGCGGTGCTCTACAGCTCGACGCCCACCTTCGCGTCCGACGTGCATGCCGCAGCCGCCATGAAGCGGGAGAACCCGAAGCTGAAGGTCGGCCTCATCGGCGCCAACATCGCGATCGATCCGGTGCGGGCCCTCGAGCGTGCCGACAGCGTCGACTTCACCGCCGGCAGCGAATTCGATTTCACGATCAAGGAGGTGGCGGAAGGCCATGACTGGAGCCGGATCGCCGGCCTCGTCTGGCGCGACGCCGACGGCGGCATCCACGACAACGGCCTGCGGCCTCCGCTTGAGCGGATGGACGACCTGCCCTTCGTCACGCCCGTCTACAAGCGCGATCTCGACGTGCAGAAGTACTTCATCGGCTATCTGAAGCACCCCTACATCTCCTTCTATACGGGGCGCGGTTGCAAGTCGCGCTGCAGCTTCTGCCTTTGGCCGCAGACGGTCGGCGGCCATCGATACCGCACCCGCAGCGTCCAGAACGTCATTGCCGAGATCCGTTGGGCGCAGAAGGCTTTTCCGGAGGTGAAGGAGTTCTTCTTCGACGACGATACCTTCACCGACGATGCGGCACGGGCGGAGGAGATCGCCCGCGAGCTCGGCAAGCTCGGCGTCACCTGGTCCTGCAACGCCAAGGCGAACGTCAAGCGCGAGACGCTCGAAGTGATGCGCGACAACGGCCTGCGGCTGCTCCTCGTCGGCTACGAGTCCGGCAACCAGCAGATCCTCTACAATATCCGCAAGGGCATGCGCATCGACTTCGCCCGCCGCTTCACGAAGGACTGCCACGACCTCGGCATCACGATCCACGGCACCTTCATCCTCGGCCTGCCCGGCGAGACCCGCGAGACGATCCAGGAGACGATCCGCTTTGCGCGCGAGATCAACCCGCACACGCTGCAGGTGTCGCTCGCCGCGCCCTATCCGGGCACGGAGCTCTACGCGCAAGCCGTCGAGAACGGCTGGCTCGACGAGGGCGACGGCGAGCTCGTCGATTCCCACGGCTCACAGCTCGCACCGCTCAACTATCCGCACCTGAGCCACGCCGAGATGCACCAGTCGGTGGAGGAGTTCTACCGGCGCTTCTACCTGCGCGCGCCGAAGATCGCCGCGATCAGCTGGGAGATGGCGCGAAGCCCCGAGATGTTCCGGCGCCGCATGCGCGAGGCGGGCGAGTTCTTCACCTTCCTGCGCGAGCGGCGGGGGGCGCAGCACTGAACGCTCTCGTCGTGACGGCCGACGACTTCGGCATGTCGCAAGCCGTCAACGAGGCCGTCGAGCGGGCGCACCGCGACGGCATCCTGGCGGCCGCGAGCCTGATGGTGTCCGGCGCGGCCGCCGCTGAGGCGATTGCCCTCGCCGAACGGCTGCCGACACTCCGCGTCGGCCTGCATCTGGTGCTCGCCGACGGCGCGCCGACTGCGCCGCCGGAGGACATCCCCGATCTCGTCGACGGCAACGGACGCCTGAAGCCGGCCAAGGTCCGGGTCGCCCTTGCTCACGCCCTTCAGCCGCGCATCCGCGACCAGTTCGCCCGCGAGATCGAGGCGCAGTTCGCGGCCTTCCGCAAAACCGGGCTCACGCTCGACCACGTCAACGGCCACGAGCATTTCCACGTCCACCCCGGCCTCGGCCGGCAGGTCGTCGAGATCGGCCGGCGTTACGGCATGACGGCCCTGCGGGTGCCGCGGGAGCCGGCGGGCGTACTGGCGGCGATCGAGCCGGTCGAGACTCCTTTTTCGGTGCGGGTCATGGCGCCGTGGTGCGAGCGGCTGGCGGTTCGCGCCCGCGCCGCCGGAATCCGCACGCCGGACGCCGTCTTCGGCCTCCGATGGACCGGCCATATGACCCCGGGACGGATGGCGGGCCTCATGCGGGCGCTGCCGCCCGGCCTTGTCGAGATCTACACGCACCCGGCCTCCGACGACCGGTTCGACGGCCACGCGCCGGGATATCGCTACAAGACCGAACTCGACGCGCTCACCGATCCGGCCATCGTCGACCTCGCGGCGCGTCTCGATCGGCCGCGCGGCGGCTATCGCGACGTCGCCGGCGCTGCTGTCCTGCAGCCGGCCTGATCGTCAGTCGAGACTGCCGGCCTGCCGGAACCAGGCGACGGCGTCGCGGATGCCCTCTCGATAGGGACGTGCACGATAACCGAGCTCCTGCTCGGCCTTCCTCGAGGTGAAGAACATGTGCTTCTTCGACATCTTGAGGCCTTCGAGCGTCGTCAGCGGCTCGCGTCCGGTCAGCCGTGCCACCGCCTCCGACACGATCGCGACGGGGACGACGGCGGCCCGCGGGACAGCAAACTTCGGCGGCCGACGGCCGACCTCGGCGGCAACGGTGGCGAGGATCTCCTTCAGCGTCGCGTTCTGCCCGCCAAGGATGTAGCGCTCGCCCGTCCGCCCCTGCACGAGGGCTGCGACATGACCCTCCGCCACGTCGTCGACATGCACCATGTTCAGGCCGGTATCGACATAGGCCGGAACGCGCCCGCGGGCGGCCTCGAGGATGAGCCGCCCGGTCGGGGTCGGGCGCACGTCGAAGGGGCCGATCGGCGTCGACGGGTTGACGATGACGACGGGCAGCCCGTCGGTCGCCATCGCGCTCACGACGGCTTCGGCCTCAAGCTTGCTCTTCTTGTAGGCGCCGACCGTCTCCGCCTCCGTGGCGTTCACCGATTCGTCGCGCGGGACCCCGTCCGTCGACGCCGGCAGCGTCGCCACGCTGCTCGTATAGACGATCCGCTCGACGCCGGCCTCAGATGCTTCCGTCATCAGGGTGCGCGTGCCCTCGACGTTCGTCTGGAAGAGTTCGGCGGGGTTGCGCGCCCAGAGGCGGTAGTCGGCGGCGACGTGGAAGAGCCAGCGGACGTCGGCAAGCGCCGGCCTGAGCGTGGCGCGTTGCCGCAGGTCGCCCTCAACGCGCTCGACGTCGAGCCCGGCGAGCGTTCTCGAAGAACTTGTCGGACGGACGAGGACGCGCACCGTGATGCCATCGCCAAGGAGTCGGCGTACAATCGCCGAGCCGACGAAACCGCTGGCGCCCGTCACGAGCGCGCGGTCTCCGGAGAGAAGGGGTGTCCGTGAGCCGTTCACTCTCTATCTCCGGCAGGGTGAGGAAGCTTCGGAACGGGTCTGGAACAATCTAGCCGCCGGCCTGTTCAGGGTTTGTCGGCGGGAGAAGGGGAGCATCGGCGCGTGCACTGGTTCATCGATGGCGCTTCCGCGGTCGTCCTCGCGATCTGGCTCTATCTTTTCTTCGCACGCGGCGGCTTCTGGCAGGGCAGGGAACGCCACGACCGGCGGGTGCCGCCGGCGCCGGAGTCCTGGCCTTCCGTTCATGCGATCATCCCCGCTCGCGACGAGGCCGAAACGATTGCCCGGGCGGTCGGTTCCCTGCTCGCGCAGGCCTATCCGGGACCGCTTCAGGTGACGGTCGTCGACGACGGCAGTTCGGACGGCACGGCGGAGAAAGCGTCGGCCGCCGCCGCATCCGTGCCGACGAGGCCGTTCCGCGTCATCGAGGCCCGTTCGCCCAAGCCCGGCTGGGCCGGCAAGGTATCGGCGATGCAGGAGGGCTACGAGGCGGCCGTCGCCGAGGCCACGCCGGCCGACTACCTGCTGTTCTCCGACGCCGACATCGTCCATGAGCCCGACGCCCTCGGCAAGCTGGTCGTCCGGGCGGTTGCGGAGAAGCGGATGCTGACGTCGGTGATGGCGCGGCTTCATTGCAGGAGCTTCGCCGAACGCTGCGCGATCCCCGCCTTCGTGTTCTTCTTCCAGATGCTCTATCCGTTTGCCTGGGTGAACGATCGGCGCCGCCGCACGTCGGCGGCCGCCGGCGGATGCATGCTGGCGCGCACCGATGCGATGAGGCGCATCGGCGGCTTCACGCGCCTCGCCGGTGCGCTGATCGACGATTGCGCGCTCGCCCGCGAGCTTGCCGGAGAAGGACCGGTTTGGCTAGGCCTCAGCGACGGGGTCATGAGCATCCGCGCCTATGACGGCTTCGGCCCGATCCGCCGCATGGTCGTGCGATCGGCCTATACGGAACTCCGCCACTCGGCCCTCCGTCTCGTCGGCGCGGTCCTCGGCATGGCGTTGACATTCGTGGCGCCGCCCGTTCTGATGCTCGCCGGCTCGGGGTACGCGGCCGCAGCCGGTGCGGCGGCCAGTTTCATGATGGTCGTCGCGGTCCAGCCGATCCTCAGGCTCTACCGTCTGTCGCCGCTCTGGGCGGTCGCGCTGCCTTTCGTGGCGATCCTCTACACGGTCTGGACGGTCCAGTCGGCGGTCGAGCACAAGATGGGGCGCGGCGGGCTCTGGAAGGGCCGGGTGCAGGCGGGCCACGGAGGTGCAGCATGAGCGAAGCGGCCGTGTTCAGGTCCGGCAAGACCTATCGCGGAGAGAATTTTCCCGTCGCTTCCCGGCTTCTCGACGCGAAGCATCGCGCGCCGATCATGGCCTTCTACGAATTCGTTCGCACCGCCGACGACGTCGCCGACCATCCGACCCTCCGGCCGACGGAGAAGCTGGCGCTGCTCGACGAGCTCGAAGCGACGCTGTTCGGCCGGAGCGACTCGCAGCCCGAGGCCTGCGCGCTGCGCGACATCCTCGACGAGCGCCATCTCGACCGCCGCCACGCCCGCGATATCCTCGTCGCCTTCCGCAGCGACGTCACCCGGCGGCGCTGCCGGCGCTGGTCCGACCTCATGGATTACTGTCGCCATTCGGCGATGCCGGTCGGCCGTTTTGTCCTCGACGTCTACGGCGAGTCCCATTCGACATGGCCGGCCGCCGACGCGCTCTGCGCAGCCCTTCAGATCATCAACCACATGCAGGACTGCGGCGAGGACTACCGGCGGCTGCAGCGCGTCTACCTGCCGCTCGAGACCCTGAACGCCCACGGCGCCCGGATCGAGACGCTCGCCGCCGATCATGCCGATCCGCCGTTGCGGGCGAGCCTCGAAGACCTCTGCGACCGCGTCTCCGCGCTTCTGCGGGAGAGCGCCGGCCTGTCGCGGCAGGTGCGCCATGCCCGCCTCGGGCTCGAGATCGCCGTGATCCAGCGCCTGGCGGAACGTCTCGTGCGGATGCTTCGGGCGCGCGACCCGCTGGCGGAGCGCGTCGAACTTTCGGCGGTCGCGGCGGCCGGCGTTTCGGCGCTCGGCGTCATCCGCGGCGGCACGGCCCGCCTCGTCGGCCGGCGCTTCATGGTGCGCCGGGCGCGGGCGAAGCCAGCTCCCCAGATCGTGGCCGACCACAGGCCGGCGGCCAAGGCCGCCTCGGGCAGCTCGTTCTATACGGCGATGCGCCTTCTTCCGTCGAAGCGCCGGCAGGCGGTCTTCGAGATCTACGGCTTCTGCCGGGCGGTCGACGATGTCGCCGACGAGGGCGGGGACCGCGCGGCGCGCCTTGAGGAGCTTCAGGCCTGGCGCGGCCGCGTCCGCTCGCTCTACGGCCCCGATCCGGCTCCGGAATGTGCCGGGCTCGCCGAGGCGGTCAAGGAGTTCCGCCTGCGGCGCGACGACTTTCTCGCAGTGATCGACGGCATGGAGATGGATGTCGTCGCCGATATCCGCGCCCCTTCGCTCGAAACGCTCGATCTCTATTGCGACCGCGTCGCGAGCGCCGTCGGGCGGCTTTGCGTGCGCGTCTTCGGCATGGAGGAGGCGGCTGGCCGCGACCTCGCCCACCATCTCGGCCGCGCCCTGCAACTGACGAACATCCTGCGCGATCTCGACGAGGATGGAGGGATCGGCCGCCTCTACCTGCCGCGCGAGGCGCTCGATGCGGCAGGGATCGGCTCCGACGATCCGGCCACGGTGCTGGCGCACCCGGCATTGGACGCCGCCTGCCGGCAGGTCGCCGCGATGGCGAAGACGCATTTCGAGAAGGCCGAGGCCGTCATGGCCGCTGCACCGCGCTCGGCGGTCCGGGCGCCGCGCATCATGGGAAACGCCTACCGCGCGATCCTCGACGGGCTCCTGAAGCGCGGCTGGGCGCCGCCGCGCATGCCCGTACGGCTCAACAAGGCGCAGGCAGCGCGGATTGCGCTCCGCAGCCTCATCTGACATGGGAACGACGCACGTCATCGGCGCCGGCCTCGCCGGCCTCGCCGCCGCAGTCTCGCTGGTGCGGACCGGCCGACCGGCGATCCTCCACGAGGCGACCAGCCACGCCGGCGGACGCTGCCGGTCCTACGAGGACCGCACCCTCGGCATGCGGATCGACAACGGCAACCACATCATCCTTTCCGGCAACACCTCGGCGATCGCCTATCTCGAGGCGATCGGGGCGCGCGACCGCGTCTCCGGCCCGGACTCGGCGCGCTTCGACTTCCACGACGTCGCGACCGGTGAAAGCTGGCAGATCGACCTCGGCAGCGGCCGGCTGCCGATCTGGCTGTTCCGGCCCGGGCAGCGGGTTCCAGCGACGCGGGTGCGCGACTATCTGGCGCTCGTGCCGCTGACGATCCGGCCGGGTCGCGGCACGGTCGCCGACGTCATCGCCTGCTCGGGACCGATTTACGGCCGGCTTCTCGAACCGATGCTGCTCGCGACGCTCAACAACGAGCCGCGGAGTTCCACCGCGCGGCTCGCGGCTGCGGTGCTCCGCGAGACGGTCGCCCGCGGCGGGCGCAACTGCCGGCCGCTGGTCGCCGTCGACGGCCTCGCCTCAGCCTTCGTCGATCCCGCTCTTGCTTTCCTCGACCGGAATGGTGTCGTCTGCCGCTTCGGGTCGTCGCTGCGGGGGCTTCGCATGGAGGCCGGGCGGGTGGTCGCGCTCGATTTCGACACCGGCGCCGTGGCGCTCGGTAGGGGCGATGACGTCGTGCTGGCCATTCCGCCGGAGGTCGCCGTTCGCCTGGTTCCGGACATGCCGGCGCCGGACAGCTTCCGGTCGATCGCCAATGTCCACTTCCGTGTCGACCGGCCGCTGCCGCTGCCGCTCATCACTGGCGTCGTCAATGCGACGACGCAGTGGATCTTCAGTTTCGCCGACCGCGTTTCGGTGACGATCAGCAATTCCAACGCGCTCTCGGGGTTGGGCCGCGAGGAACTGGCGCGCACCGTCTGGTCCGAGATCGTGGCTGTCGCCGGCGAGGCGCGCGAGATGCCGCCCTGGCAGGTTGTCCGCGAACGCCGCGCGACGTTCGAGAGGGTGCCGGAACAGGAGCGGCGGCGGCCGAAGGCGGCGACGCGCTGGGAGAACCTCTTCCTCGCGGGCGACTGGACCGATACCGGCCTGCCGCCCACCATCGAGGGCGCCGTGCGCTCGGGCATGCGCGCCGCCGAGCTGTCCATTGCCGGAGACCGCCATCATGCATGAAGCCGTCACTGCCGTTCCTCGCGACGCCGCGCCTCTCGCGCCCCGGACCGCCGATCTCGACGCCGCGATCGAGACCGCCGCCGGCGCGCTGAGGAGGGCCCGCCAGCCCGACGGCCATTGGCTCTTCGAGCTCGAGGCGGATGCGACCATCCCGTCGGAATACGTGCTCTTCACCCACTTCCTCGGCGAAGAGGCCGATCCGGAGCTCGAGGCGAAGATCGGCCGGTATCTGCGCCGGACACGGAACGCCGAGGGCGGCTGGCCGCTCTTCCACGGCGGCAGCCTCAACATCAGTGCCAGCGTCAAGGCCTATTTCGCGCTGAAGATGATCGGCGACGATCCGGAGGCGCCGCATATGGCCGAGGCGCGGCGCGCGATCCTGGCGCATGGCGGGGCGGAGGGCGCGAACGTCTTCACGCGCATCCTGCTCGCCCTCTACGGCATCGTGCCGTGGTCGAGCGTGCCGCAGATGCCCGTCGAGATCATGCTCCTGCCGCGCTGGTTCCCGTTCCATCTCTCGAAGATCTCCTACTGGGCGCGCACAGTTGTCGTGCCGCTGCTCGTCCTCCAGGTGCTGAAGCCCAAGGCGCGCAACCCCCGCGGCGTGACCATCGACGAGCTGTTCCGGCAGCCGCCGGCGACGCTCGGGCTGCAGCCGCGCGCGGAGCATCAAAGCCGCGCCTGGTTCGGCTTCTTCCGGTCTGCCGACGTCGGCCTGCGCCTTGCCGGCCCGCTGTTCCCGAAGCGCGCGCGGCATCGCGCGATCCAGGCGGCGCTGCGCTTCGTGCGCGAGCGGCTGAACAGCGAGGACGGGCTCGGCGCGATCTTCCCGGCGATGGTCAACGCCGTGCTGATGTTCGATGCGCTCGGCTATCCCGAAAGCCACCCCGACCGCGCGATCGCCCGGCGTTCGATCGACAAGCTGTTGCTGGTCAAGGACGATGAGGCCTATTGCCAGCCGTGCCTGTCGCCGATCTGGGATACGGCGCTCAGTTGCCACGCGCTGCTCGAAGCCGGCGACGCCGAGAGCACGGAAGCGGCCGAGGCCGGGCTCCAATGGCTTGGCGAGCGCCAGGAACTGGAGCTGCGCGGCGACTGGGCGATCAACCGGCCTGGCCTGAAGCCCGGCGGCTGGGCTTTCCAGTACGCCAATCCGCATTACCCGGACCTCGATGACACGGCCGTCATCGTCATGGCCATGGACCGGATCCAGCGCGAGCATCGGCATGGGCAGTACCAGGAGGCGATTTCGCGAGCCGAGGTCTGGATCCGCGGCCTGCAGAGCCGCGATGGCGGCTGGGCGGCCTTCGATGCCGACAACACGGCGGAATACCTCAACAACATCCCGTTCTCGGACCATGGGGCGCTGCTCGACCCGCCGTCGCCCGACCTCACGGGCCGCTGCGTCTCCATGCTTGCGCAGCTTGGGGAGACGGCCGGATCGTCACCGGTCCTCAAGGCGGGCATCGATTACCTGATCCGCACCCAGAGGCCGGACGGCTCCTGGTTCGGGCGCTGGGGGATCAACTACATCTACGGCACTTGGTCCTCCGTCTCGGCGTTGAACGCCGCCGGACTGGGGCCCGAGACGCCGGCGATCGGAAGGGCGGCCGCCTGGCTGATCTCGATCCAGAACAAGGATGGCGGCTGGGGCGAGAGCGGCGAGAGCTACAAGCTTGGCTACAAGGGCCACGAACCCTGCGGAAGCTCCGTCTCCCAGACCGCCTGGGCGCTGCTTGCGCTGATGGCCGCGGGGCGGACGGAGCATCCGGCCGTCAGGCGCGGCGTCGCCTATCTGGTCCACGAGCAGCAGGCGGACGGCCTCTGGAGCGAAGAGCACTACAGCGGCACCGGCTTTCCGCGCGTCTTCTACCTGCGCTACCACGGCTACACCAAGTATTTTCCGCTCTGGGCTCTCGCCCGCTACCGCCGCCTTGCGCGCACCAACAGCAAGCAAGTCAGCCTTGGTGTATAAGCGGGAAGCGCCCCATGTGGTGCTCGTCACCGGGCTCATCTTCGAGAGCCGGCTCATTGCCGACAGTCCCCATATCCGCAGATGCTGCGGGCAGGGTGGCCTGGTCGCCGGCCAGCTTCGAGAGGCGATCGAAGGCGACTGCCGCGGCATCCTGAGCTTCGGCATTGCAGCGGGACTCGATCCGGGGCTTCGGGCGGGTGCGATCGTGGTCGCGTCGGGTGTCCTTGCCGGCGGCCGGACGTTCCCGACAGATCGGTCATGGTCCGACGTCCTGCGCCACCTCTGCACCCCCGTCGTCGATGGCGCATTGTATGGGCAGGACGAGCCGGTCATGACGCCGGCGGATAAGGGGCGGATCTACCGCGGGAGCGGTGCGGTTGCGCTCGATATGGAGTCGCATCTCGTCGCGCGCATTGCGGCAGAGCGGCGGATTCCTTTCGCAGCCCTTCGGGCCATCTCCGACGATGCGCGGCACGCCGTGCCGCCGATCGCGATGGAGGGCCTGCGGCCCGACGGCACGACGGATGCGACCCGCGTCGCGCAGGCGCTCCTGCGCAACCCGTCGTCGCTTCTCTCGCTGGTGCCGGTCGCCGTCGGGACGTGTCAGGCCCGCCGCTCTCTAGCGCGCGTTGGCAGTCGCCTTGGCCCGGGCCTCGGTCTCCTCGATGTCGGCTAGCTTGTGCTTGACGTGGTCGGTGAAGACCTCGACGGCCGGCCGCTGCCGGTCGAGCGGGATGTCGGGCACCATAGGCGCTTCCGTCTCGGCGCCGCGGAGGCTGACCTTCAACGCCTTCAGCGGGTGGCGGAACGCGTCGTTGACCGCGGTCGCCTCATAGCCGCTGTGGACCATGCAGTCGGCGCACTTTTCGTAGTTGCCCGTGCCGTAGGCGTCCCAGTCGGTCTCGTCCATGAGCTCGCGATAGGTCTTCGCGTAGCCCTCGCCGAGCAGGTAGCAGGGCCGCTGCCAGCCGAAGATGGTGCGCGTCGGGTTGCCCCACGGCGTGCAGTGGTATTCCTGGTTGCCCGCGAGAAAGTCGAGATAGAGGGAGGACTGGCCGATCGGCCAGTTGCGCCCGCCCTTGCCCTTGCGCAGGATGCCGCGGAACAGTTCCTTGGTGCGGGTGCGGTTGAGGAAATGCTCCTGGTCCGGCGCCCGCTCATAGGCATAGCCGTGCGAGACGGTGATGCCGTCGACGCCGATCTCCTTGACGTCGTCGAAGAAGGCTGCGACCTCGTCCGCATCGGCATTGTCGAACAGCGTACAGTTGATGCTGACGCGGAAGCCGCGCTCCTTCGCCTTGCGGATCGCGGCTACGGCGCGGTCGTAGACGCCGGGCTGGCAGACCGACTTGTCGTGCATCTGGCGGTTACCGTCGAGATGGACGGACCAGGAGAAGTAGGGGTTCGGCTTGTACTGGTCGAGCTTCTTCTCCATGAGCAGCGCGTTCGTGCAGAGATAGACAAACTTGCGCCGCGCGATCAGGCCTTCGATGATCTTCGGCATGTCGTGGTGGAGAAGCGGCTCGCCGCCGGCGATCGACACGACGGGCGCGCCGCACTCGTCGGCCGCTCCGACGCATTCCTCGACGGAGAGCCGCTGGTTGAGGATCTTGCCCGGATAGTCGATCTTGCCGCAGCCCGCGCAGGCGAGGTTGCAGCGGAAGAGCGGTTCGAGCATCAGCACGAGCGGGTAGCGTCGGCGGCCGAGCATGTGCTGGCGCGCGACATAGCTGCCGACGCTGATGACCTGGCGAAGCGGAATTCCCATTACGATCTTCCCGGGTTGACTGTGTTTGGATCCGGTCGGACGGAACGCCGGCCGGCAGGAGCCGTCTTGCCGCGGTCGGCAAGCTCGGGCGGCATCTTGAACTCGATCGCCTCGACGCGGCCGGCGAGGGTGGAGACCTCGAGCGGCCCGCAGCATTCGGCAAGCCGGTCGATGACGTCGCTGACGAGCTCTTCCGGCGCCGAGGCGCCGGCCGTGATGCCGACCCGGCCGATGCCTTCGAGCCATTCCGGCCGCACGTCCTTGCCTTCCGCGACGAGATAGCTCGGGATGCCCGTCGCCTCGCCGATCTCGCGCAGGCGGTTGGAGTTCGAGCTGTTCTCCGCGCCGACGACGATGAGGAGGTCGACGAGCTCGCAGAGCTCGCGCACGCCGCGCTGCCGGTTCTGCGTCGCATAGCAGTTGTCGCGCGTGTCCGGCCCGGCAACGTCGGAAAAGCGGTTTTCCAGAGCCGCGATGATGCCGCGCGTGTCGTCGACGCTGAGCGTCGTCTGCGTGACGTAGGCGATCGGCGAATCCGGCGCGAGGTCGAGCCGCATCACGTCATCCTCGTCCTGGACCAGGTGCACCGGCCCGTCGATCCGCCCGGTGGTACCCTCGACCTCCGGGTGGCCGGCATTGCCGATGAGCACGACGTGGCGGCCCTGCCGCGCGTACCGGCTGCCCTGGTTGTGCACCTTGCTGACGAGCGGGCAGGTCGCGTCGATGACGGTGAGGCCGCGGCGGACCGCTTCCTCCTCGACGGAGCGCGCGACGCCGTGGGCGCTGAAGATCGTGACAGAACCGTCCGGCACGTCATCGAGCTCGTCGACGAAGGTGACGCCCTTGCTGCGGAGGCTCTCGACGACGTGGCGGTTGTGCACGATCTCGTGGCGTACGTAGATCGGTGGCCCGAAGTTCTCGAGCGCGCGCTCGACGATCTCGATCGCCCGCACGACGCCGGCGCAGAAGCCGCGCGGCTGCGCCAGAAGCACCTGCATGGCGCCGAACCCCTGTCCGGCGCTCCTTGCGTCGCGGCGTGCGGCATTGCCCGCAGCCTCATGTCCCCTCTCGTTCGTCACAGCATGGCCCTCTTGTCCGAATCCGTGTCGACTGCCTTGAGCCCGGCCGGACGGACGCGGCGGCGCGCCGGCAGCCGCGACACCGTCTGGCGAACCTTCGCGACGATGTGCTCGCGGTTGAGGCAGGCCGCCTCGTACATCTTCTCCGGCGTATCCTGGTCGATGAACCGGTCGGGCAGCACCATGGCGCGGAAGGCGAGCCCGTCGTCGAGCCGGCCGTTCTCGGAAAGCAGTTGCATGACCTGCGCCGAAAAGCCGCCGATCGATCCTTCCTCGATCGTGATCAGGCAGGGATGTTCGTCGGCGAGGCGAAGGATCATCTCGGAATCGATCGGCTTGGCGAAGCGGGCATCCGCGACCGTCACGTGAAGGCCGTCCGAGACGAGCTCGTCGGCTGCCGCGAGGCACTCGCCGAGGCGCGCGCCGAGCGAGAGCAGCGCCACCTTGCTTCCTTCGCGGATGATGCGGCCCTTGCCGATTTCCAAGACAGTCCCTTCCGTCGGAAGCGCGACCCCGGTTCCCTGTCCGCGAGGATAGCGGAAAGCGCTCGGCCTGTCGTCGATGGCGGTGGCCGTCGCGATCATGTGCATCAGTTCGGCTTCGTCTGCGGCGGCCATGACGACGAAATTGGGAAGGCAGCCGAGATAGGCAAGGTCGAACGATCCGGCATGCGTCGGCCCGTCCGCGCCGACGAGGCCCGCCCGGTCGATGGCGAACCGCACCGGCAGGCTCTGCAGCGCGACGTCGTGCGCGACCTGGTCATAGGCGCGCTGCAGGAAGGTCGAGTAGATGGCCGCGAACGGCTTCATCCCTTCCGCAGCGAGGCCGGCGGCGAAGGTGACGGCGTGCTGCTCGGCGATGCCGACATCGAAGAAGCGGTCCGGAAAGCGCTTCGCGAAGACGTCGAGCCCCGTGCCCGAGGGCATCGCCGCCGTGATCGCCACGATGTCCTTGTCGCGCTCGGCGGCGGCGACCAGTGTGTCGGCAAAGACCTTCGTGTAGGAGGGTGCGCTTGCCGACGACTTCTTCTGGGCGCCGGTGCCGACGTCGAAGCTGCTGACGCCGTGATACTTGTCGGCGGCGGTCTCGGCCGGCTTGTAGCCCTTGCCTTTCTGCGTGACGACGTGGAGGAGCACCGGCCCGTAATCGTTGCGCTTCAGGTTCTGGAGCACGGGAACGAGGGTATCGACGTCGTGGCCGTCGATCGGGCCGATATAGTAGAAGCCGAAGTCGTCGAAGAGCGTGCCCTCGCCGAAGGCGCCGCGGGCCAACGCCTCGGCGCGGCTCGCCTGCCGGCGGAGCGGCTGCGGCAGGGGGCTGAGGAGCTCGCGGCCGAGCTCGCGGGCCCGCCGGTACGGCCGGCCGGACGTGACGCGGGCGAGGTAGGTCGACATCGCGCCGACGGCAGGCGAGATCGACATCTGGTTGTCGTTGAGGACGACGATCAGCCGCGACCGCTCGGCGCCGGCGTTGTTGAGCGCCTCGTAGGCCATGCCGGCCGAAAGCGCGCCGTCGCCGATGACGCAGACGACGTGGCGCTTCTCCTTCCGGAGATCGCGCGCCACCGCCATGCCGAGCCCGGCGGAGATCGAGGTCGAGGCATGCGCCGCGCCGAAGGGGTCGTAGGCGCTCTCCGTCCGCTTGGTGAAGCCGGAGAGGCCGCCGCCCTTGCGGATCGTGCGCATCCGGTCCCGCCGCTCGGTGAGGATCTTGTGGGGGTAGCTCTGGTGGCTGACGTCCCAGATCAGCCGGTCGTCGGGCGTGTCGAAGACGTAGTGCAGCGCGACCGTGAGCTCGACGACGCCGAGCCCCGCGCCGAGGTGCCCGCCCGTCGTCGACACCGCTTCGATGAGTTCCCTGCGGACCTCGTCGGCGACCGTCTTCAGGTCGCGGCGCCTCATCTTCTTGAGGTCGGATGGCCGGTTTATCGAGTCGAGAAATTGATAGGTCATCGGGGCTGCCTCCTACACTGGCCGCGGAAAAGTCCTTTGGCCCGGCGCACTTGCCCAACAACCGATGGCAGGCCTTGTTCGTTCCCGCGGCGAAAAACTTGCCGCGTCACGAGCAGCCGGCTCGGAGGGTCGGGGCGGCTGGAGCTTGCTCCGTTTGACGATTTCCGGCAAGGCCGGCCGTTCAACCGCGCTCCGAACCGTCTGAGCCGTCGAAACGGCGGGCGGATGCGGCGGCCGTCGCGACGTCGGGTCCATAGGTGCGGCGAAGTGGCACAGCGAGGATGCCGGCGACGGCGAGGCTGACGAGGATGACGAGGAACGCCCATTCGAGGCCGCTGCCGTTCCGCGAGCCACCGATCAGCGTCGAGATGGCGCCGAGCAGCAGCGGCGCCGCCCCCTCGAAGACATAGCGCACCGCCGCCCGGCCCGCTTCCGCCCTGCCCCAGATATGCGCCGGGATCACGTCGAGACGGGCCGCGTCGACCGGCGCCAGCGCCAGCGCCAGGGCCGCCGCGCCGACCGCCAGAAGCCCGATGCCGAGCCACGCGCTGCGTGTCCACACGCCGATGCCGATGAAGGGGATCGCAACGAAGAGGGCGACAGCGGGAATGACGACGCGCGCTGGAAGATAGCCGCGCGAAAGCAGCATCTCCGAGAAGCGGCCGCCCATGACGATGCCGCCGAGCGCCGCGGCGCCGATGATGGCCGTGGCGAGGATGATCGCCGAATGCTGCAGGCCGTAGTGCTCTTGGAAATAGATCAT
>JBQCEN010000234.1:0-5243 GCA_051960215.1 Pararhizobium sp. | reverse complement strand
AGCGTCCAAATCCAGAAGCAGATGCCGATCATCACGCAGGAGGGCGGCGACTACGACGTGCTCGTCGCCGCCGACGAAAGCGATATCTTCGGCGAATACCTCCCCTTTGCGACCTACGCCCCACGCCCGATCGCCGGAACTCAAGGGTTGGTCGCGACGATCTGGGACCGCACCAACGAGCAGTGGGGCGGCGAGCAGTTCCAGAACCGTTTCATCCGGCTGGCCGGGCGCTGGATGGAGCCGCGCGACTACGCCGCATGGCTTAGCGTTCGCGCCATCGGCGAGGCGGCGACGCGCACGAGCAGCGCCAGGGTGGCGGACCTCCGCGCCTATCTGCGCAGCGACAAGTTCGGGATCGGCGCCTTCAAGGGCGTCGCCCTCTCCTTCCGGCCGTGGAACCAGCAGATGCGCCAGCCGATCCTCCTGAGCAACAAGCGCATCCTCGTTTCGGTTTCGCCGCAGCCGGGGTTCCTCCACCAGCGCAACCCGCTCGACACGCTCGGCTACGACCAGCCCGAGACGAAGTGCCAGTTGCAGTAGGAGAGCCCCGATGAGACCCTCGATAGCCTTCCTCGCCCTTGCAGCCGCGACGGTCACCATCGAGCCCGCTTTCGCCGTCACGGCCTACGTCTCGAACGAGAAGGGCAATTCGCTCAGCATCATCGACGGCGAGACGCTGACCCTGACGAAGACCGTGCCGATCGGCAACCGCCCGCGCGGCATCGTCTTCGGCAAGGACCATCGCTACCTCTACGTCTGCACCAGCGACGACGACGACATCGTCATCTTCGACACCGGCAAGGACCAGATCGCCGGCACCCTCCCCTCCGGCCCCGATCCGGAGCTCCTCAACATCTCGCCGGACGGCAAGGACCTCTTCGTCGCGAACGAGGACAACAATCTCGTGACGGTCATCGATCTCGCGAGCGGCCGGAAGAAGACGGAGATCCCGGTCGGCGTCGAGCCGGAAGGCATGGGCGTCAGCCCCGACGGCAAGTGGGTCGTCAACACCTCCGAAACGACCAACATGGCGCATTTCATCGATCTCGCGACGCAGAAGGTCGTCGACAGTGTCCTCGTCGACCAGCGGCCCCGCTTCGCCGAGTTCACATCGGCCGGCAAGGAAGTCTGGGTCAGCTCCGAGGTCGGCGGCACCGTCAACGTCATCGATACCGCCACGCGCAAGATCACCCACCACATCACCTTCAGCGTGCCGGGCCTCGACAACGACGCGATCCAGCCCGTCGGCATCCGCATCCTGAAGGACCGCAGCAAGGCTTATGTCGCGCTCGGGCCCGCGAACCGCGTCGCCGTCATCGATGCGAAGACCTATGCGGTCAAGGACTACATCATGGTCGGCCAACGCGTCTGGCAACTGGCCTTCACGCCGGACGAGAAGCGGCTCTACACGACGAACGGCGTCAGCAATGACGTGACGGTGATCGACACGACCGACGACAAGGCGCTGAAGTCGATTGCCGTCGGCAGCTATCCGTGGGGCGTGGCGATCAAGCCGTGACGAGAGGACCGAGGGGGAGACGGAGGATGAGGACACCGGCATGAATCGAGCAGGAAAGACAGCCTCGCATCGCGCGACCGTCATGGCGCGGCGCCTCGCCGCCGCAGCGGTTCTTGCCGGGGCAACGGCCCTTGCGACGTTGCCCGCGCTTGCGGCGCAGGACAAGGACTGGCCCTGCGTCCAGCCCTACGTTGCGCACATCTCGCCGGCGCAGGTCTGGAGCGGGCCGATCGCCGATCCCGGGACGCTGCATGACGACGAGGCGATCAACACCCTGGCCCGAAAGCTCGCCGCCCGCCGTGTTCCGCTGGAGGAGGCGGACAAGCTGATCGACGACTTCGCGAAGGCGCAGAAGCCCGAGGCAGTCAACCACCGGCTTGCGCTGCTCTTCGGCCGCACGCTGGAGGCGATCAATGCCGATCGCGCCTCGATCATCAACGGCCTCAACCGCTTCACCGGAGGCCAGCGCAAGCTCTCCGAGCGCATTCGCGAGAACCGCGCAAAGCTCGAGGACCAGCATCCGACGGGTGAGGCCGCGCAGACGCTGACGGAGATGGTCCAGTGGGACGAGCGGCTCTTCGCGGAGCGTCAGCATTCGCTGACCTATCTCTGCAACCAGCCGGTCGTGCTCGAGCACCGCGCCTTCGCCCTCGGCCGCGCGATGTCGGAACACCTGGAGAAATAGGATGTCCTTCACCCGATCGCCCGGCCGCGCCTTCACGCACCCAAGACGTCATCGCCAGCCGGAGGCAAAGATGATGAAGATGCCGTTCGTCCTGGCTGCCCTTCTCGCGGTCGCCGGCATGATGGCGCCGCGGGCGGCGGCGGCCAACGACTTCCCGACCGAGACGACCGCCGACTACGTTCTCGCCTGCATGGCCGTGAACGGCGAAACGGCGACGGCGCTCCGGCAGTGCTCCTGCAGCATCGACGTCATCGCCTCGCTGATCAGCTATGACGACTACACGGAAGCCGAGACCGTGCTGAGGATGCGGCAGGTGACCGGCGAAGGCATGGAGATGTTCCGCAACATGCCGTGGACCAGCGCCATGGTCGACAAACTGCGCAACGCCCAGGCCGAAGCGGAGGTCCGGTGCTTCCACTGAGCGCCGGCCGACCCACAGGAATTGAACTTGAAATCATCCCAACGGAGAAACAGACATGCGGAAGGTATTTGTGGTCGCTTCGCTTGCCATCCTCGGCGGCCTCGTCATGAGCGGCACGGCTTCGGCCGATGCGAAGAAGGGAGAGATCGTCTTCCACCGCTGCATGGCCTGCCATTCGGTGGAGAAGGGCCAGAACAAGGTCGGACCGAGCCTCTACGGCGTCGTCGGCCGGAAGGCGGCCTCGCTGCCCGACTACACCTATTCTTCCGCGTTGAAGAAATCAGGTCTCACCTGGGACGAGGCGACGCTGACGAAGTGGCTCCAGGGACCGATGAAGCTGGTACCGGGAACGAAGATGGCCTTCCCCGGCCTGCACAACCCGCAGGAGATCGCCGACGTCATCGATTATCTGAAGCAAGACACCAAGTAATGGCATAAAAGACAGCAGAGGCTTGACTGAGGCGCTCTCGGAAGGATCGCCTCCGGCAAGGCTTCGTCGGGACGCATAACTTCTGTGGGAAAGGACTTCCACATGGAGCGGCTTCTTTCGATGGACAAGCCGGCGAAGTCGCGGGCGGCCATTGCCACGGCCTGGTCTGCCTCCCGCACCCCCGCGCGCATCCTGAAGGATCTGTCCGACGGGATCGCCGGCTGCGACCCGACGCTGATCGCGATCTTCGTCTCCTCGAGCCTCGCATACGAGGAGATCGTCGCGCCGTTCTCGGCGGCGCGCCCGGGCGTGACCGTCGTCGGCTGCACGACAGCCGGCAGCCTGACGCGCGACTGGTACCATGCCGGCGGCGCCATCGCGATCGCCTTCGACCGGTCCGCCTTCAGCTTCGAGACCTGCGTCCTGACCAACCTCAGGAACTACTCGATGCCGCATGGCGGCGAGCTGATCGAGACGGCCTATTACCGGCTCCTGCGCGAGCTCGAGCCGGAGCGGGCAAACCTCTTCGCCATGCTCCTCATCGACGGTCTGTCGCGCCGCGAGGAGGAGGTCGCCGCGAGCGCCTATGCGACGCTCGACGAGGTGCCGGTCTTCGGCGCGTCGGCCGGCGACAACCTCCATTTCGACACGACGCAGATCTTCTACAACGGCCAGATCCTGAGCGATTCGGCCCTTGTCGTCATCGGCGCTTCCGGACGGGCTCTGGAGGTCTTCAAGTTCGAGCATTTCCGGCCGACCGAGCAGCGGCTCGTGACGACGAGCGCCGACCCGGAGCGCCGCATCGTGCGCACGATCAATGCCGAGCCGGCGGCTGAGGAATATGCGCGGCTGATCGGCGTCGCGCCTTCCGCGCTGACGCCTGAGATCTTCGCCGCCAACCCGCTGCTCGTGCGCATCGGCGGCGAGTATCACGTCCGCGCGATCCAGAAGGCCGACGCGGACGGCGCGCTGCATTTCTTCTGCGCCATCGACGAGGGGATCGTCCTGACCCGCGCCGACCCGGAGAACATGCGCGACAACCTCGTCCAGAACATGGAGCAGATTTCCGAACGGATCGGCGGCCTCGATGTCGCGCTCTGCTTCGACTGCATTCTCCGCCGGCTGGAGGCCGAGCGCGAGGGCATCGCCGACGACCTGCTGCCGGTCTTCGAGCGCTTCAACATGATCGGCTTCAACACCTATGGCGAGCAGTATCGCTCGCTCCACCTCAGCCAGACCCTGACCGGGCTCGCGATCGGCAAGGTGTCATGAGCGCCCCGGCCGGGAAGGACCCTCCCCTATCGCGTTCGAGCCGCCAGAGGCTGCTTGCCGAGATTGCGGCGCTCAACCACGAGAACGCGAAGCTCGTCACGATCCGCGATGCGCTGATCCGCCAGGCGGACCGCAATCACGATCTCGCCGGCGGCGCCTATAAGCTCTTCCAGTCGGTGCCCGATATAGAGACCAGCGTCGAGAAGCGCATCCAGCGGCTCGCCCGCGCGATGAGCGAAGCGAAGATCGCACGGCGCCAGCTGCAGCAGGCGCTCGATTCCATCGGCGAAGGCTTCATTCTCTACGACAGCGACGACAAGATCGTGCTCTGCAACCGCAAGTACCGGGAAATCTTTCCCGACATGCAGGATTTGCTGAAGCCGGGCACGAGCTTCCAGGACGTCATCCGCCGCGCTGCCGAGACGGGCCTCATCGCCGAGGCGGTGACCGATCCGCAGGCATGGATCGCCGCCCGCACGTCCTATCACCGCAGCAGCGGCATCCAGTTCGAGCAGTTGCTCGGCGACGGCCGCTGGATCCAGATCAGCGAACGCGCCACCGACGAGGGCGGCCGCGTGACGGTCGTCAGCGAGATCACCCATTTCAAGCGCATGGAGGAGACGCGGCGCCTGAGCAGCACGGCGAAGCGCTCCGACGTGCTGGCGACGACGGTGGCGAGCATCGCCCAGGGCGTCATCGTGTTCGACGGCCGGCTCAATCTCGTCACCTGGAACTCGCAGGCCGCGATGCTCCTCAACCTGCCCTATGTCGAGATGCACGAGGGCGTCGGCGTGCGCCGCCTTCTCCAGCTCGTCTGGCGCCACGGCGCCCAGATCACGCGCGAGCGCAAGCGGGAGATCTACGACTGGATCCGCACGCTCGGACGGCGCTATCCCCTGCGCATCGAGATCACCTA
>JBQCEN010000233.1:0-14072 GCA_051960215.1 Pararhizobium sp. | reverse complement strand
GAGAGAAGCAGCGAGTTGAGAAGCTCGATCTTGCGCCGGTCGTTCTTCATCAACGGCGCGAGGCGCCGGCGGATACCGAGGTTGATGCGGGCGCGGGAGTCCACCGCGTAGGTCTGCCAGAGGTAGTCACGCTCCTGGTCGGTGACCATCTCGAGCGTCAGCGAGTCGAGGTTCATGAGGAAGATCGCCCATTGGCACGGATCGGGGATCTGCGGCGTCTGGCGGATGATGTCGGTGATCGGATGCCGGTCCTCCTGAGCGACCGCCATGTACATGCGCGGCATCAGGGGGAAGTGGAAGCCCATGTGGCATTCGTCGCCCTCGCCGAAATAGGGGCGCGTGTCCTCCGGCCACTGGTTCGCCTCCGCGAGCAGCATGCGGTCCGGGTAGTGCGCGTCGAGCTCGGCGCGGATCTGCTTCAGGATCTCGTGCGTCTCGGGAAGGTTCTCGTTGTTGGTGCCCTCGCGCTCGACCAGGTACGGGATCGCGTCGAGCCGCAGGCCGTCGACCCCCATGTCGAGCCACATGCGCATGACCTTCAGGACTTCCTGGAGCACCTTCGGGTTGTCGAAGTTGAGGTCCGGCTGGTGCGAGTAGAAACGATGCCAGTAATAGGCTCCGGCCACCGGGTCCCACGTCCAGTTCGACTTCTCCGTGTCGATGAAGATGATGCGGGTTTCGGGGAACTTCTGGTCCGTGTCGCTCCAGACGTAGAAGTCCCGTGCGGCCGAGCCCGGCTTGGCGTGGCGGGCCTTCTGGAACCACGGGTGCTGGTCGGAGGTGTGGTTGATGACGAGCTCGGTGATGACGCGCAGGCCCCGCCGGTGCGCCTCGGCGACGAAGACCTTGAAGTCCTTCATGTTGCCGTAGCTCGGGTTGATCGAGCGGTAGTCGGCGATGTCGTAGCCGTCATCCTTCAGCGGCGAGGGATAGAAGGGCAGCGTCCAGATCGCCGTGACGCCAAGCTCCTGGATGTAGTCGAGGCGCTGCATCAGACCAGCGAAGTCGCCGATGCCGTCGCCGTTGGAATCCTGGAACGCCTTGACGTGCAACTGGTAGATGACGGCGTCCTTGTACCAGTCCGCCTGCCCTCGATCGATCACGCCTTCCCCGCGTGCCGCCCGCACGGCGAATGTCCGGCGGTCGGCTGTCGCCGAAGCGACGTTCGTATCCATCATGCTTGTCCTCCAGGCGAGATCAGCCGCCAGATGTAGTAGGGGCGCTGGTGCGGGTCGATCCAGATGTGCTGGACCTTGCCGTTCCAGACGAAGCGGTTGCCGGTGACGAGATCCTCGACCTCGATCGCGGCATTATCCGGCAGGCCGAACTCCCAGAGCGGCACCTCGAAATGTGCGCCCTGCGGATTGTGCGGATCGAGGCCCACGTGGAAGAGCAGGAAGTTCGACAGGTCCGCCGTCCGCTTGCCGTAGTAGAGGATGTTGTCGTTCCAGCAGTTGTAGAAGGTGAGATCGGCGAACTGCTGCAGGGCCGGGTGCTCGCGGCGGAGCTGGTTCATCAGCCAGATGTCGTGACGGATGTTACCCTCGCGATCGAAATCCCAGGCGCGGATCTCGTATTTCTCCGAGTTGAGGTACTCCTCCTTGCCCGGAACGGGCGTCGCCTCGCAGATCTCGAAGCCGTTGTAGACGCCGTAGTTGCCGGCGAGCGAGGCGGCGAGGACGAGGCGGATCTGGTGGCCCGGGCGACCGCTCGTCTGCAGGTAGGGCGGGTTGATGTCCGGCGTGTTGACGAAGAAGTTCGGCCGCATGACGTGGCGGCTGTCCTCGTCGGTCAGCTCCGTCAGGTACTGCTCCAGCTCCCATTTCAGGTTGCGCCAGGTGAAATAGGAATAGGACTGCGAGAAGCCGACCTTGGCGAGGCGCTTCATCACCTTCGGCCGGGTGAAGGCCTCGGCGAGGAAGATCGCCTCGGGGTGCTTCGCACGCACCTCCGAGATCATCCACTCCCAAAACGGAAAGGGCTTGGTGTGCGGGTTGTCGACCCGGAAGATCGTCACGCCCTGGCCGATCCAGAAGAGCACGATGTCGCGCAGCGCGAACCACAGGCCGGGTATCGCGTCCCTGTAGAAGTGGACGTTGACGATGTCCTCGTACTTCTTCGGCGGGTTCTCCGCGAACTTGATCGTGCCGTTCGGCCGCCAGTCGAACCACTCCGGATGCTGCTTGATCCACGGGTGGTCGGGGGAGCACTGGATAGCGAAGTCGAGCGCGATCTCCAGCCCATGGTCGCGGGCGGCCGCGACCAGCCGGCGGAAGTCCTCGAAGCTGCCGAGCTCGGGATGGATGGCGTCATGGCCGCCGTCGGCCGAGCCGATGGCATAGGGGCTGCCGGGATCGCCCGGCTGCGGGTGGAGCGAGTTGTTGCGCCCCTTGCGGTTGGTCGCGCCGATCGGGTGGATCGGCGGGAAATAAAGCACGTCGAAGCCGAGGTCGCGGACATAGGGCAGGCGCCGGATGACGTCGTCGAAGGTGCCGTGCCGGTGGACGTCGCCGGACTGCGAGCGCGGCATCAGCTCGTACCAGGCCGAGAAGGCGGCGATCTTGCGATCGACGAAAATCTTCAGCGTCGGCTCGAAGCGCGTCAGGTTGGTGCGGATGCCGGCGCGCGCCATCAGCGCCGCCGCATCGTCATTGGCAAAGGCAGCGAAGCGGTCGGTGTTCTCGCCGAGGCCGTCGAAATGCCGGAGCAGCGCCTCCAGGGCCTGCTTGTCCTCCGTGTCCGCGCGCTCCGATTGCTTCAGCGCCTTCTCGACGAGGTCGCGGCCCTCCTGCAGCTCGAGCGAGATGTCGAGGCCGGCACCGAATTTCTTCGTCACCTCCGCGCGCCACGAGGCGAAGAGGTCGCGCCAGGCGCGGATTGTATACTCGTACATCCGGTTCTGCGTGAAGGTCGTGCGGGCGCGCCAGCGGTCGTTCTCGACGAAGACCATCGGCGTCTCGGACCAGCCGCCGTCGCCTTCCGGCCGGTGGAGGAGGGCGGCGGCGATGACGTCGTGGCCGTCGCAGAAGATATTGGCCTCGACCGTGAAGCTCTCGCCGACCGCCGCCTTGACGGGGAAACGCCCGCCGTCGACCGAAGGCTCGATCGCCTCGATGGCGACGCGACTTGCCGCAAGCCTCCTCAGCCGCTCTTCGCTCGCAGCTTGGTCGGCTTCGGGTTCCCCGGGGGACGTCTCGACCGCCTCGATTGCGACATCCTTCAACGGCCGTGCGACCCGGCTCGCAGTTTCCCGAGCTTTTCTCGCCATCCCCGATGGTCTCCCGAATCCACGTTCTTCGCCTCTTCGGACAATGCGTGAGGACCCCTTTGGTTGCGGGCGATCCTGGCGGCTGCCGGTCAGGAGACAGGAAACGGCGGGAGGGATCAAGTGCCGTTACGCAGGCTGCTCGGGCTCGCCCCGAAGGTCTTGCGGAAGGCGCGCGAGAAGGAGGCGGCGGAGGAGAATCCGGTGCGCGCGGCGACGTCGGCGAGCGGTATGCGGGAATCGCGGACCAGCCGGCGGGCGGCGCTGAGGCGCAGGCGCAGGAAGTAGGCGCCGGGCGATTCGCCGATCGCCTTCACGAAGAGCGTCTCCAGCGTTCGCGTCGTGATGCCGCCGCGGCGCGCGATCGCCGCGATCGTCAGCGGTGCATCGATGCTCGCCTCCATCATGCGCACGGCCGCCGCCAGCCGCGGATCGTAGCCGTCGAGGCGGCCGAGCGAGACGAGCGGCTGCGCGTCGGCGCCGGCATGGGCCTCGTCGTAGATGAAGACGCTCGCCACATCGAGCGCCGTCGCCATGCCGAGGCGCGTGCGGACGAGGTGCAGCATGAGGTCGAAGGTCGGTGAGGCGCCGCCGGTGGTGAAGAGGTTGCGGTCGACGACATAGCGGTCCGGCACGACGTCGACGTCCGGGAAGGCGCTGGAAAAGTCCTCGAAGTCCTCCCAATGGGTGGTGGCGCGGCGGCCGGCGAGCAGGCCAGCGCGGGCGAGCAGCCATGGCCCGGCCTCGATGCCGCCGACGGCGCGGGCTCCGGCCGACGCCTTGCGGATGCCGGCGATGAGCGAGCGGTCGGTGACGGCGGCTGCGCTGAAGCCGGCGATGACGACGAAGACGTCTGTGCGCTCGGTGGCGTCGAAGCGCGCACCGGCGGCGATCGGCATGCCGCTCGAGGTGATCGCCGGGCTGCCATCGGGCGAGACGATCCGCCAGCGGAAGAACTCCCGCTCCTCGATCCGGTTCGCCGCGCGCAGCGGATCGATCGCCGAGGCGATCGACATGATCGACGAGCCCGAGAGCAGGAGGAAGGTCACGTCGAGCCGCGAACGGTCAGGCGCGAATATCGAACGGGTTTCGCAATATGCCATCTCTTCTGCGTAATGCGCAAAGCACGGCGCGGCAAGCGGGAGATGATCCACGGAGCCTGACGAGGAGGAGGAAATCTCATGAGCCTGACGCCGAGCCGCGATGTGTTCATCACCTGCGCCGTGACGGGGGCCGGCGATACGACCGGCCGCTCGGACAAGGTGCCGGTGACGCCGCGCCAGATCGCCGCGGCCTGCATCGAGGCGGCGAATGCCGGGGCCGCGGTCGCGCACATCCACGTGCGCAACCCCGAGACGGCGAAGGGCGCCCGCGACGTCGCGCTCTACGAGGAGGTCGTCTCGCACATCAAGGCGTCGGGCGTCGACATGGTCCTCAATCTCACGGCCGGCATGGGCGGCGACCTGACGCTCGGCTCGGTCGAGCAGCCGCTTCCACTCGCCAAGGACGGCACCGACATGGCCGGCGCGTCCGAGCGGCTCGCGCATGTCGCGAAGATCCTGCCCGAGATCTGCACGCTCGACTGCGGCACGATGAATTTCGGCGAGGGCGACTACGTGATGACCAATACGCCGGCCATGCTGAAGGCGATGGCGGCGAAGATCCAGGCGCTCGGCGTCAGGCCGGAGGTCGAAATCTTCGATACCGGCCACCTGGTGCTTGCCAAGTGGCTCGCCGATCAGGGCCTGCTCGCCGATCCGGTCATGGTACAGCTCTGCATGGGCATTCCGTGGGGCGCACCGGACGACATCCCCACGCTGATGGCACTGGTGAACAACCTGCCGCAAGGCTGGACGTTCTCGGCCTTTTCGATCGGCCGCAACCAGCTTCCCTATGCGGCGCTGGCGATCCTTGCCGGCGGCCATATCCGCGTCGGGCTGGAAGATAATATCTGGCTGCGGAAGGGCGAGCTCGCGACCAACGGGGCGCTGGTTTCGCAGGCCGTGAAGACGGCCGAAGGCATGGGCTGCCGCATCCTCGGACCGAAAGAGGTCCGCGCGAAGATGAAACTCGAGAAGCGCTGGTAAGATGATGACGACGATCACGAAGGCCGCCGTCGTCGGCGGCGGGGTCATCGGCGCGGGCTGGATCGCGCGCCTCTCCTATAACGGCATCGACGTCGCGGTCTACGATCCGGCACCGGACGCAAGGTCGAAGATCGAGGCGGTGCTCGCCAATGCCGAGCGCGCCTATGCCAAGCTCACCATGGCGCCGAAGCCGAAGGCGGGCGCGATCACCTATGCCGCGACGGTGGCAGACGCGGTCGCGGATGCCGGCTGGATCGTCGAGGCGGTGCCGGAGCGGCTCGACATCAAGCAGAAGGTCTATGACGAGATCGAGGCCGGCGCCAAGGCGGAGGCGGTGATCGCCTCGTCGACCTCGGGCATCCTGCCGAGCGAGCTGCAGGCGAAGATGGCGCATCCGGAGCGCCTGCTCGTCGCGCACCCGTTCAACCCGGTCTATCTCCTGCCGGTGGTCGAAGTCGTGCCGGGCGCGAAGACCTCGGCGCCGGCGGTGGAGACCGCCATGACGTTCCTCGCGACCCTTGGCATGAAGCCGCTGCATCTGAAGAAGGAGATCGAGGCCTTCGTCGCCGACCGGCTGCTCGAAGCGGTCTGGCGCGAGGCGCTGTGGCTCGTCAAGGACGGGATCGCCACGACCGAGGAGATCGACGACGCGATCCGCTTCGGCTTCGGCCTGCGCTGGGCGCAGATGGGGTTGTTCGAGACCTATCGCATCGCCGGCGGCGAGGCGGGCATGCGCCATTTCCTCGCCCAGTTCGGCCCGTGCCTGACATGGCCGTGGACGAAGCTGATGGATGTGCCGGAGTTCAATGACGAGCTGGTCGACCTCATCGCCGGCCAGTCGGACGCGCAGTCCGGGCATCATTCGATTCGCGAGCTGGAGCGCATTCGCGACGACAACCTGATCGGCATCATGCAGGCGCTGAAGGTCAACGACTGGGGCGCCGGCGCGGTGCTCGCCAGCTACGAGAAGCGGCTCTTCGATTCGGGCGCGGCGAAGGCGGACGCGCAGGATGCGAGCCAGCCGCTGAAGACGCTGGAGCGGCGCGTCCCGCCCGACTGGACGGACTACAACAACCACATGAACGAGGCGCGCTACCTGCAGTGCTTCGCCGACGCGGGCGACGCCTTCCTTCGGGTGATCGGCGTCGACGCCGGCTATGTCGCCGCTGGCGGCTCCTATTTCACCGTGGAGACGCATATCCGGCATCTTTCCGAGGTCTCGGCGCTGGAACCGGTCTACGCGACGACGCAGGTGCTCGAGGCGAGGGGCAAGAAGCTCCGGGTCTTCCACCGGCTCTTCCACGGCGACGGCCGGCTGCTTGCGACGGGCGAGCAGATGCTGCTGCATGTCGACCTGAAGACGCGTGCGACGAGCCAGCCCTCGCCGGAGGTCGCGGGGAAGGCGGCCGCTTTCGCCGCCGCCCACGCGCATCTGCCGATGCCGGAGGGCGCGGGGCGGGCCGTCGGCCAACCGGTCTCCTGAGGAGGCGGCCATGGATTTCGGCCTCAGCGACGAGCAGCGCCTGATCGTCGAGACGACGCGGGCCTTCGTCGAGAACGAGCTCTATCCGCACGAGTCGGAGGTGGAGCGGACCGGCCGGCTTCGGCCGAAGCTTGCGGCGGAATTGAAGCAAAGGCGATCGCAGCCGGCCTCTATGCGGCGAACATGCCGGAGGAGGTCGGCGGTGCCGGGCTCGATACGCTCACCTGGCTGCTCTACGAGAAGGAACTCGGCCGGGCGAACTACGCGCTGCACTGGACCTGCGTCGCGCGGCCGTCGAACATCCTGCTCGCCGGTACCGAGGCGCAGAAGGAGAAGTACCTCTACCCTTGCGTGCGCGGCGAGAAGGCCGACTGCCTGGCGATGACGGAGCCGGGCGCCGGCTCCGACCTGCGCGGCATGCGGACCACCGCCGTGCGCGACGGCGGCGACTGGGTGATCAACGGCACCAAGCACTTCATCAGCCACGCCGAGGAGGCCGACTTCGTCATCCTCTTCGCGGCGAGCGGCGAGGAGGAGGGGCCGCGGGGGTCACGCAAGCTGATCACCGCCTTCTTCGTCGACAAGGGCCATCCGGGGTTCACGATCCGGTCCGGCTACCGCAACGTTTCGCATCGCGGCTACACGAACGCCATCCTCGAATTCGACAACTGCCGCTTGCCGGCCGACGCGGTGCTGGGCGAGGTCCACAAGGGCTTTGAGGTCGCCAATTCCTGGCTCGGCGCAACCCGGCTCCAGGTGGCCGCCACCTGCCTCGGCCGGGCGGAGCGGGCCATGGCGCACGCGATCGCGTGGGCAGCGACGCGCAAGCAGTTCAACCAGCCGATCGGCCGCTTCCAGGGCGTCTCCTTCAAGCTCGCCGACATGGCGACGGAGATGAAGGCGGCGGAGCTGATGGTGCTCGAGGCCGGCTGGAAATACGACCAGGGCACGGCGACCGACGCCGACATGGCGATGGCGAAACTGAAGGCCACGGAAATGCTCGCAATGGTCGCGGACGAGGCGATCCAGATCCACGGCGGCATGGGCCTGATGGATGAGCTGCCGCTGGAGCGCATCTGGCGCGACGCCCGCATCGAGCGCATCTGGGAAGGCACCAGCGAAATCCAGCGCCACATCATTTCGCGCGCGCTGCTCAGGCCATTGGGAGCGTGAGATGAGCGCGCGGCGGATGCAGGCGCACACCCTCTCCCTCGTGAAGAGGGGCGGCGCGCAGCGCCGGGGAGGGGCTTGCGGCATTGCGGCGAACTCGGTGTTTGCGAACAGGTCGCTTCCCCAACCCCTCCCCACAAGGGGGAGGGGCTTTGCAGCCGAAACCTCGCCACCCGCTGATCTCCCCCCTAGTGGGGGAGATGCCCGGCAGGGCAGAGGGGGGCCGGAGCCTCTCGGCAATCGTCGGCGCCGAACTATGTCGAGCGGCCGCATCGCCCCCCTCTGTCGGCTGCGGTCCTGGCCCTCCGCTATGGCTCCGGGCGTTCGTCTCTGGAAGAGCCAAATCGTTGGCTCTTCCTCGGCCTTCGGCCGACCGTTCCTCACCCCCCGCAAGGGGGGAGATCGACGCTGCGGTTGGCCTGAGGGCATGTCATGAACGCCCTTGCTCAAGGCCATCGGCTCGACCGTCTCCTGCGCCCCCGCTCCATCGCCGTCATCGGCGGCGTGCAGGCGGCGGCGGTCGTCGAGCAGTCGCTGAAGATGGGGTTCGCGGGCGAGATCTGGCCGGTGCATCCGACGAAGGAGACCGTTGCTGGCCTCACGACCTATCGCAGCGTCGAGGACCTTCCGGATGCGCCGGACGCGGCCTTTGTCGGGGTCAACCGGCATCGGACGATCGAGGTGGTCGGGCAGCTCGCCGCGCGCGGTGCGGGAGGGGCGGTCTGCTTCGCGGCCGGGTTCCTTGAAGCGGGCGACGATGCCGAGGGTGCCGGGCTGCAGCAGGCGCTCCTCGAGGCGGCGGGGGGAATGCCGATCATCGGCCCGAACTGCTACGGCCTCATCAATTACTGCGACGGCGCGCTGCTCTGGCCGGACCAGCATGGCGGCGTGGCGCTCGCCCCCGGCAGACCCGGCGTGGCGATCCTGACGCAATCCTCCAACATCGCGATCAACCTGACGATGCAGCGGCGCGGGTTGCCGCTCGCCTACGTGATGACCGCCGGGAACCAGGCGCAGACAGGCCTTTCCGAGATGGCGCTCGGGCTGATCGAGGACGAGCGCGTCTCCGTCCTCGGGCTCCACATCGAGGGTTTCGATTCGGTCGCAGGATTCGAGAGGCTGGCAGCGCGGGCGCGCGACCTTCGCAAGCCGGTCGTCGCGATGAAGGTCGGGCGGTCGGAGCAGGCGCGGGCAGCGACGATTTTGCATACCGCTTCGCTGGCTGGCTCCGACGCCGCGTCCGATGCGTTCCTGAAGCGCCTCGGGATCGCCCGCGTGCACGCGATCCCGGCTTTCCTGGAGACGCTGAAGCTCCTTCATGTGCATGGTCCGCTTGCCGGCTTCGCGCTCTCCTCGATGAGCTGCTCCGGCGGCGAGGCCTCGCTGATCGCCGATGCGGCGGAGGGGCGGCGCGCCTACTTTGCGGCGCTCGATCCGGCGCGTCGGGCTGCCGTCAAGGAGACGCTCGGGCCGCTCGTCGCAGTGGCGAACCCGCTCGACTACCACACCTTCATCTGGAACGACGAACCGGCGATGAGCGCCGCCTTCTCCGCCTTTGTCGGCGGCGACTTCGCACTGAACATGGTCGTCCTCGACTTCCCGCGCGGCGACCGCTGCTCCGATGCAGACTGGTGGCCGACGGTCAAGGCCTTCGAGACGGCGCTGAAGACGAACAGCGCCAGGGGTGCCGTCGTCGCTTCGATGCCGGAGAACATGCCGGAAGCGCACGCCGACGCGCTGATCAGCCGCGGCATTGCGCCATTGCAGGGTATCACGGAGGCGCTGGACGCCGCCGAGGCGGCTGCCGCTATCGGTGAGGCGTGGCTGAAGCCGCCGGCCTTGCCGCTCGGCTCTCCGATCTCCCTCCTTCCGGAGGAGATGTCGGCGAAGCCGATAGAGCGGGATGATGCGGCCTCTCGACGTTTATCGGCGCCTGCGCCTCGCCGCGCTGGCCTTATCCCCCTCTGCCCGGCCGGGCATCTCCCCCGCAAGGGGGGAGATCGGCAAGCGACGGGCGCCAGGCAGATGGACGAGGCCGATGCGAAGGCCTTGCTCGCCGCAGCCGGATTGCCAGTGCGCCAGGGGCGACGCGTTGCGGATGCCGGCGCAGCGGCGCAGGCAGCGCGCGAGATCGGCTACCCCGTCGCGGTCAAGGCGCTCGGCGTGGCGCACAAGTCGGAGCGAGGGGCGGTCCGGCTCGGGCTTGGGGATGCCGCCTCGGTGGAAGAAGCGGCGACGGCGCTTGCCGGGATCGGAGACGGGCTGCTGGTCGAGCCGATGATTTCCGGCGGCATCGCCGAACTCATCGTCGGCGTCACGCGCGATCCGCTTTTCGGGCCCGTGATGACGATCGGGTCGGGCGGCGTGCTGGTCGAACTGCTCTCCGACAGCCGGACGCTGCTCCTGCCGGCGGCCCTCGCGGAGATCGAAGAGGCGCTGCGCTCGTTGAAGCTGTTCGCGCTGCTCGACGGTTATCGCAGCCGGCGGAAGGCGGACATCCGGGCTGCGATCGCGGCGATCGCCGGGCTTGCGCAATTCGCTTCGGAGCGTGCCGCGTCGATCGTCGAGATGGACGTGAACCCGCTGATCGTCTGCGGCGAGGGGGAGGGCGCGTGGATCGCCGACGCGCTGATCGTGATGGAGAAGGCCGATGAATGACGTTGTCCGCACGCGCCGCGAGGGCGCGATCCTCGAAGTCACGCTCGACCGGCCGAAGGCGAACGCCATCGACCTCGCCACGTCGCGGCTGATGGGCGAGACCTTCCGGTCCTTCCGCGACGATCCGGAACTCCGCGTCGCGATCGTCAGGACGGCGGGCAGCAAATTCTTCTCCGCCGGTTGGGACCTGAAGGCGGCGGCAAACGGCGATGCGGTCGACGGCGACTACGGCGTCGGCGGCTTTGCGGGACTGCAGGAACTTCTCGACCTCAACAAGCCGGTGATCGCCATGGTCAACGGCATGGCCGTCGGCGGGGGGTTCGAGCTCGCGCTCTCCTGCGACCTGATCTATGCCTCCGAGCACTCCTCCTTCGCGCTGCCGGAAATCCGCGCGGGGACGCTCGCCGACGCGGCGAGCATCAAGCTGCCGAAGCGCATTCCCTATCACGTCGCCATGGACATGCTCTTCACCGGCCGCTGGATGGATTCGGCGGAGGCGCACCGCTGGGGTCTCGTCAACGAGGTCCTGCCGGAGGACAGGCTCGAGGAGCGCGTCTGGGAGGTCGCCCGGCTTCTCGCCGGCGGACCGCCGCTCGTCTTCGCGGCGATCAAGGAAGTCGTGCGCGAGGCGGAATCAACGGGATTCCAGGAGGCGATGAACTGGATCACCAAGCGCAAGCTCCGCACCGTCGACGCCCTCTACGCCTCCGAGGACAACATGGAAGGCTTCCGCGCCTTTGCGGAGAAGCGCGATCCCGTTTGGAAGGGGCGGTAGCCGGCGGGTCGGTCGAAAGGCGAGCATCACTCGCTCTCGCCGTTCTCGCCCTTGTGGCGAGGATGACGGATGACGGGCGAGTGGATGGCGGGTAGCGGAGACTGGGTTGTCAGCCGACGCCGTCGAGCAGTGCCGGCAGGTCGGCGATGCTGTCGAGGCAGATGTCGGCGAGGGGGGTGAGCGTCTCGCGCGTGCCCGTGCCCGAGAGGACCGCGATCCTGAGACCGGCGCCGGCGGCGCGGGCCATCTCCATGTCGTGGCGGTTGTCGCCGACCATCGCGACCTGTCCCGGTTGAAGGCCGGTCGCGGCGCAGAAGGCGAGGAGCATGCCGGCGTCGGGCTTCGCCCCATGGCCGCTGTCGTAGCCGGCGATGAAGTCCACATGGTCCTCCACGCCGAGCGCCTGTACCGTCCGGGCGATCGAGGCCGCGTTGTCGCTCGAGGCGATACCGAGCTTCAGACCGCGGGCCTTGAGGTCGTCGAAGAGCGCGCGCGTCGCCGTGATCGGCACGGCGGTCGCCGCTGCATCGATGAACATCGCGTCGAGATCGCGCGCCAGGGCGGCGGCATCATGAGGGGCACCGGCGGCAACGAAGGCTGCGACGATCTCGGCGGTGTTGCCGGCGGCAAAGAGGCTGTCGGCAGCGGTTCGGCCGGTGCCGGGGTCGACGCCGCCAATGACGAGAAGCCGCCGCTGCAGCGTCGGATCGCCGCCCGCTGCATGACGCGTCGCCGACAGGATGATCGGGCCCCAGGTGCCCTCGAAATCGATCAGCGTCCCGTCCTTGTCGAAGAGCACTCCGCCGAGTGCGTCGGCCGTCATCGCTTTCAAACTCAACCCGTTCTCTTTCCGCAATTCTGCCACGAGCGGCTGCATCTTCTTGACTCGCGGTTGCGGCGCCTGCAAGCCGGATCGTCGAGTGGAGCCCCTTGCTCGGAGACCGGACATGACCAGGAATCGCGGCGCCTACGCTTCCCTCCTCGATGAGGAGACATGGGCCTTCGTCGAGGAGACGGACAGGTTGTGTCCGCCGGGCGCCGCCGACATGACGGTCGCGGAACAGCGGCGCGCCTATGACGCCATGTGCCAGCAGTTCTTCGCGGGCTATCCAAGCGGCGTCAGCGCCCATGACGAAGGCATCGACGCAGGCTCGCATGTCGTGCCCGTGCGGATCTACGAAAGGCAGGCGGCGCGGCCGAAGGCGCGCGTCGTCTATTTCCACGGCGGCGGCTTCGTTGTCGGCGGTCTCGACAGCCATGACGACGTCTGCGCGGAAATTTGCGGGCGCACGGGCCATTCGGTCGTCTCCGTCGATTACCGGCTGGCGCCGGAACATTGCCATCCGGCTGCCTTCGACGACGCGCTCGACGGCTACGAGTGGGCGCGCGGACGCGACGGCCTGCCCGTCATTCTCGTCGGCGACAGCGCCGGCGGCAACCTGGCCGCCGCCGTCGCCCATGCGAAGCGCGAGGCGGGCGAGGCACCGGCAGGTCTCGTCCTCCTCTATCCGAAGCTTGGCGGCGACAGCAGCCGCGGGTCCCACGTGATGCATGCCGAGGCGCCGATGCTGGCGCTCAAGGACCTTGCCTTCTACAAGACGCTGAGGACGAACGGTCGAGACGTGGCCGACGACCCGACGCTGGCGCCGCTTGCGGACTCCGACTTCTCCGGCCTGCCGCCGACGGTGGTGATCTCCGCCGAATGCGATCCGCTTTCGAGCGACGGCGAAGCCTATTGCGAACGCATCCGCGCGGCCGGCGGCCGGGCCGTCTGGTTCAACGAAGCGGGCCTCGTCCACGGCTTCCTCCGGGCCCGCCACGGCGTCGCCCGCGCCCGCGCCAGCTTCACCCGCACGATCGAGGCGATCGAGACGCTGGCCGAGGGCCGCTGGCCTTACGAATGAGGCCTGACCCGTCCGGAACGTCAGGACGGCTTCCGTTTCAGTCGCCGAATCCGGTTTCCTGCGCACAAAAGGGAAAAGGCAGGGACGTCGTCTCCGTCCCTGCCTCTCGTGGCATGTCGCAGTGCAATCGCGTCAGGCGGCTTCGACGGGCGCGCCGCTGTTCGCCCAGCCGGCATGGCGCGGCAGGCCGTCGTCGGGGATCGTCAGCATCGGGTGCTTCGAACGGGTGAAGACCCAGCGATCCGGCTCCGCGCCGACGTCGGCGTCGCGGTCGAGCGTCGGGACGTGCACCAGGATATAGTCCGGGAAGGCGTCCACATAGAGGAACATGTGGCAGCCGCAGTCCTTGCAGAACCGGCGGTGGCAGGTCGGCTTGGTGTCGAAGTTGTGGATCTTGTCCTCGCCCTGCGTGATCTTGAAGGCGCTGCGCTCGACCACGGCGATCAGCGCCAGCGCGCCGCCGCAGGTGTCGGTGCAGTCCGTGCAAAGGCAGTAATGCACCTCGGCCGGCGCGGCGTTGTATTCGTAGCGCACGGGATTCGTGTCGCAGCGGCAGCCGCCTTTTGCCAGAATAGCGATGTTTCCACCCTCGGATGAACGTGGTGACGATGCCGGAGCTGGCGCCGACTGCGTTCACGCGAAGTGATTTCCCACCACGACGAAAATCGTTACCGCCACCGTCAGCGAACGGCAGGTAAAACCCCTCGCAACGGATGGCGAAGCACTTGCC
>JBQCEN010000232.1:0-5794 GCA_051960215.1 Pararhizobium sp. | reverse complement strand
ACGGGGATCAGCCCGATCGGCGCATCCTCGGCGCGATTGCGCTCGGCCGGGACGTAACCCTTGCCGCTGTCGACGGTGAACTCCATGCGGATTTCGGCCCCCTCGTCGAGCGTGCAGATGACGTGGTCCGGGTTAAGGATCTCGACATCGCCAACCGTCTGGATGTCGCCGGCGGTGACGACGCCGGGGCCCGACTTGCGCACGACCATGCGCTTCGGCTCGTCGCCATCCATCTTGATGGCGATCTCCTTGATGTTCAGCACGATGTCCGTGACGTCCTCGCGAACGCCCGGGATCGAGGAGAACTCATGCAGCACGCCGTCGATCTGGACGGCCGTCACGGCAGCGCCGCGCAGCGACGAGAGGAGGACGCGGCGCAGCGCGTTGCCGAGCGTCAGGCCGAAGCCGCGCTCCAGCGGTTCGGCAACGACGGTCGCCTTGGTACGGCCGGACGAGGCGAACTCCACCTTGTTCGGCTTGATCAGTTCCTGCCAATTCTTCTGGATCATGTCTTTACACCTTCCTTCGCCGCCACCATCCATTCGTGACGGCCGAAACAAAGAAGAGCCCAGAGGAGCGCGAGGACGCGCTCGTTCGGCTTGATGCGCGCCGCGATCAGACGCGGCGCTTCTTGCGCGGACGGCAGCCGTTGTGCGGGATCGGCGTCACGTCGCGGATCGAGGTGATCGTGAAGCCGGCGGCCTGCAGCGCGCGGAGAGCCGACTCACGGCCCGAGCCGGGTCCGCAGACCTCGACCTCCAGCGAACGCATGCCGTGCTCCTGCGCCTTCTTGGCGCAATCTTCCGCCGCGATCTGCGCCGCGAAGGGCGTCGACTTGCGCGAGCCCTTGAAGCCCTTGGCACCGGCCGACGACCAGGCGATCGCGTTGCCCTGCGCGTCCGTGATGGTAATCATCGTGTTGTTGAACGTCGAGTTGACGTGCGCGACGCCCGACGAGATGTTCTTGCGCTCGCGGCGGCGAACGCGGGTGGCTTCCTTGGCCATAGCTGTCTTCCTTTGATATCGACGCCGCCGTAACGCCAGCGGCTACACCTGCTCAGTCGATCGCTGGTCGTGGTTCGTCATTCGAACGACGACCCGCGAAAGACGAACGACTCGCTTACTTCTTCTTCCCGGCGATCGCCTTCGCCGGTCCCTTGCGGGTACGGGCGTTGGTGTGCGTGCGCTGGCCGCGGACCGGCAGGTTGCGGCGATGACGCAGGCCACGGTAGCAGCCGAGGTCCATGAGGCGCTTGATGTTCATCGACGTCTCGCGGCGCAGGTCGCCCTCAACGCGATAGTCGCGGTCGATCGCCTCGCGGATCTGCAGCACTTCCGCATCCGACAGTTCGCTGACGCGGCGCTCCGCCGGGATGCCGACCTTGTCGACGATCTGCTGCGCAAACGTGCGGCCGATGCCGTGGATATAGGTCAGCGCGATGACGACGCGCTTGTTCGTCGGGATGTTGACGCCAGCAATACGGGCCACGCCTGTTCTCCTTGCCTGCGAGCCAGCGTTCGGCCCGGCTCGATCGTTGTGCAGCCGATGCAGGCTGCGTGTTCATATGGTCCCGACATGGCAATACGACCAGCCCCGGACCCCGTTTTCGAAGAAGCCCGCGCCGATCGCTGGAATGTCGCGAATTGGCGCGGCCTATAGCGGAATCGGACGCCGTTCGTCAACCGTTCCGCAATTCTTTATTCGCCGGAAGGCGGATGGTGCCGCCTCAGAGCGACGAAAGCACCTTCTCGATCTGCCGCGTCACCTCGTCGACATCGGCCATGCCGTCCACCGACTTGAGCTTCCCCTTGGCATAATAGTAGCCGATGAGCGGAGACGTCTCCTTGTAATAGGCCTGGAGCCGCGTGCGCACCGTATCCGGATTGTCGTCCGGCCGCCGCTTGAACTCGGTCGAGCCGCACTTGTCGCACACGCCCTCCGCCTTCGGCTTCAGGTTGGCGTCGTGATAGCCCGTGCCGCACTTGGCGCAGGTGTAGCGGCCGGCAATGCGCTCGGTCAGGACCGCGTCGTCGACCTTGATCTCGATCACGCAGGAAAGCTCGAGGCCGTGCCGGGCGAGCATGGCATCCGTCGCGCCCGCCTGGACGAGCGTGCGCGGATAGCCGTCGAGGATGAAGCCCTTCGCCGCATCCGGCTGCTCGATCCGCTCCGCGACGATCGCATTGACGATATCGTCGGAGACGAGATGCCCCGCATCCATCACCGCCTTCGCCTTCTTGCCGACCTCGCTTCCGGCAGCGATCGCCGCCCTCAGCATGTCTCCGGTCGAAAGCTGCGGAATCCCATGCCTCTCCACCAGGCGCTGGGCTTGTGTCCCCTTACCAGCACCCGGCGGCCCCAACAGGATCAGTCTCATCTTCCCCGCTTTCCTCCCCGCAATCTCGACTTCTTGATCAGCCCCTCATACTGCTGGGCAATCAGGTGGCCCTGGATCTGCGCGACCGTGTCCAGCGTCACGCTGACGACGATGAGCAGCGACGTGCCGCCGAGGTAGAACGGCACCCCGGTCTCGGTGATCAGGATTTCCGGCAGCAGGCAGACGAGCACGAGGTAGATCGCGCCGACGACCGTGATGCGGGTCAGCACGAAATCGATATATTGCGCCGTCCGCTCGCCCGGGCGGATGCCCGGGATGAAGCCGCCGTGCTTCTTCAGATTGTCCGCCGTGTCGGCCGGATTGAAGACGACGGCCGTATAGAAGAACGTGAAGAACGCGATCATCGCCGCGTAGAGCAGCATGTAGAGCGGCTGGCCGTGGCCAAGCGACGCCATGATCGTGGTCGCCCAACCCGGCAGGCTCTGCGTGTTCGCGAAGCCCGCGACCGTCGCCGGCAGGAGCAGCAGCGACGATGCGAAGATCGGCGGGATGACGCCCGAGGTGTTGATCTTCAGCGGCAGGTGCGAGGTGTCGCCCTGGAACATCCGGTTTCCGACCTGGCGCTTCGGGTACTGGATGAGCAGCCGGCGCTGGGCGCGCTCGAAGAAGACGATGAAACCGATGACGACGAGCGCGACGATGATGACGGCGATGACGACGCCGGTCGAGAGCGCGCCGGTGCGGCCGAGCTCGAGCGTCCCGGCGACCGCCTGCGGCAGACGCGCGACGATGCCGGCGAAGATGATCAGCGAGATTCCGTTGCCGATACCGCGCGAGGTGATCTGCTCGCCGAGCCACATCAGGAACATCGTGCCGCCGAGCAGCGTGATGACGGTGGTGATGCGGAAGAACCAGCCCGGATCCGGCACGATGCCGTTGCCCGATTCGAGACCGATCGCGATGCCGTAGGCCTGCACGGTCGCAAGCAGCACGGTGCCGTAGCGCGTGTACTGGTTGATGACCTTGCGACCCTGCTCGCCCTCCTTCTTCAGCGCCTCAAGCGAAGGCACGACGGAGGTCATGAGCTGGATGCTGATCGAGTCGGAGATGTACGGCATGATGCCGAGCGCGAAGATCGCCATGCGCTGCACGGCGCCGCCCGAGAACATGTTGAACATGCCGAGGATGCCGCCGCTCTGCTCGTTGAAGGCGCGCGCGAACGCCGTCGGATCGAGACCGGGGAGCGGGATATAGGTCCCCAGGCGATAGACCAGGAGCGCGCCAAGGGTGAACCAGATGCGCTTCTTCAGGTCTTCGGCCTTGGCGAAGGCCGAAAAATTCAGGTTGGCTGCGAGTTGTTCCGCTGCAGACGCCATTCAAATCTCCGCGTGACCCGCCGGATCACGAACGGCGCCGAAGGGCGGGCGTCCGGTGGGTCTAAACCTTAGCTCGTCCGAAAGCGCCGTTCCGGAACCGGCGCAAGCCTGCCGCCATTCCCGAGCGCTTTCCGAGCGATCCCTGCCCGGCCGGCATTGCCGGGGGCGGGCTGCCCTCATATGGACGCAAAACCGCCCGGTGTGAAGAACCACCGGGCGGTCAATTGGACTTATTCCGCGGCTTCGGCTGCGGCAGAAAGCAGCTTCACCGATCCGCCGGCCTTCTCGATCTTCTCGACGGCGGCCTTCGACGCGCCGGCGGCCTCGATCGTGACCTTCGCCGTGAGCTCGCCGTCGGAGAGGACGCGGACGCCGTCCCTGACGCGGCGGATGACGCCGGCCGCCTTCAGCGCCGCCGCATCGATCGTCTGACCGGCATCGAGCTTCTTCGCGTCGATCGCCGTCTGGATGCGGCCGAGCGACACGACGTTGAAGTCGGAGGCGAAGATGTTCTTGAAGCCGCGCTTCGGCAGGCGCCGGTAGATCGGCATCTGGCCGCCTTCGAAGCCGTTGATCGCAACGCCCGAACGGGCCTTCTGGCCCTTGACGCCGCGTCCGGCGGTCTTGCCGGAGCCGGATCCGATGCCGCGGCCGAGGCGCTTGCGCGCCTTCGTGGCGCCGTCGCGATCGCGAATGTCGTTGAGTTTCATGATCTTCAGTTCTCCCGGCTTACTGCTCGTCGATGACGCGCACCAGGTGGCTGATCGAACGGATCATGCCACGCACGGCAGGCGTGTCCTCGAGCGTACGGCGACGGTGCATCTTGTTGAGGCCCAGACCGATCAGCGTCCTGCGCTGAACATCCGGACGGCGGATGGGGCTGCCGACCTGCTCGACGGTGATCGTCTTGCCCTTCTTCTTCTCGGCCATCGTCCTGGCTCCCTTGATCCGGATTAGTCTTCGACGACGGCGCCGGGCGTCGTCGCGCGACGGGCCTGGAGCGTCGAATACTTGATGCCGCGCTGCGCCGCGATGTCCTTCGGATGCATCTGGCTCTTCAGGGCGTCGAAGGTCGCGCGCACCATGTTGTAGGGGTTGGACGAGCCCGTCGACTTGGCGACGACGTCCTGCATGCCGAGCGTCTCGAAGACGGCCCGCATCGGGCCGCCGGCGATGATGCCGGTACCGGGCTTGGCGGCCCGCAGCAGCACCTTGCCGGCGCCATGGCGGCCCTGCACGTCGTGGTGCAGCGTGCGGCCCGAGCGCAGCGGAACGAAGATCAGGTCGCGCTTGGCGCTTTCGGTCGCCTTGCGGATCGCCTCCGGCACCTCGCGCGCCTTGCCATGGCCGAAGCCGACGCGGCCCTTCTGGTCGCCGACGACGACGAGGGCTGCGAAGCCGAAGCGCCGGCCGCCCTTGACGACCTTGGCGACACGGTTGATGTGGACCAGCTTGTCGACGAACTCGCTGTCGCGCTCCTCGCGCTCGCGCCGGTCGTCACGACGTCCTTCTCTTGCCATTGTCCTTGTCCTTTTTCTTTTCCGGGTTCAATCGGCAGGGTGGATGATCAGAAGCTCAGCCCGCTTTCGCGGGCGGCTTCGGCGAGCGCCTTGATGCGGCCGTGATAGATGAACGCGCCGCGGTCGAAGACGACCTCCTTGACGCCGGCCTTCGCGGCACGCTCTGCAATGAGCTTGCCGACGGCAGCGGCCGCCGCCGTGTCGGCGCCCGTCTTCAGCGACGAGCGCAGATCGGTGTCGAGCGTCGAAGCGGCGGCAAGGGTCTTGCCGGCCGCATCGTCGATGACCTGTGCATAGATGTTCTTCGACGAGCGATGAACAGACAGGCGCGGACGGCCATTGGCCACCGCCTTGAGCTGACGGCGCACGCGACCCGCGCGGCGCTGAAGGGTGTCTTTCCTGCTAGCCATATCGCTTCGCCCTTACTTCTTCTTGCCTTCTTTGCGGACGATCCGCTCTTCGGCGTACTTGACGCCCTTGCCCTTGTAGGGCTCGGGGCCACGGTATTCGCGGATCTCCGCTGCCACCTGGCCGACCTTCTGCTTGTCGATGCCGGTGA